>JAFAMV010000030.1 GCA_019233055.1 Curvibacter sp. | reverse complement strand
CGAGGCCAATGGCGAGCTGAAGAACCCGGCCATCACGCTGTACACCTACAAGGACGGCAAGAAGACGCCTCTGAACTGAGTCGTCGGATGAACGCCGGCCTGCCTGGGCCGGCGGCCTGTCTGGAAAGCCACCTGCGGGTGGCTTTTTTGCGGCCTCGGGCAAAGGTCCTCGGCCAAGCGCCGACGACCGGCGGCAGCTGCATAAAATGGCGCGTCCTCAACTACCGGTGTGAGCTGTGTCCGATCGACTGGCGGTGCTGCCGCAGTATCTGTTGCCCAAGCAGGCCCTGACCCGTCTGGCAGGGCGCTTTGCCAGGGCGCGCGCCGGCGGCCTGACGCACTGGGCCATCCGGCGTTTCGTGGCCCGCTACCGGGTCGACCTGGCCGAGGCGCAGGCGAGCCGCCCCGAGGACTACGCGAGCTTCAACGATTTCTTCACCCGTCCCCTGCGCGAGGGCGCGCGCCCCCAGGCCCAGGCTGATTTCCTCTGCCCCGTCGACGGCGCGATCAGCCAGTTCGGGCGCATCGAGCGGGATCAGATCTTCCAGGCCAAGGGCCACCGCTACAGCACGCAGGCCCTGCTGGGGGGCGATGCCGCCCTGGCCGCCCGCTTCGAGGACGGCCTGTTCGCCACGCTCTACCTCAGCCCCCGCGACTACCACCGCATCCACATGCCCTGCAACGGGCGACTGCTGCGCATGGTGCATGTGCCCGGCGAACTGTTCTCGGTCAATCCGACCACCGCGCGGGGCGTACCGGGCCTTTTCGCCCGCAACGAACGGGTGGTCTGCGTCTTCGAGGCCGACGACGGCCGGCCCTTCGTCCTGACCCTGGTGGGGGCCACCATCGTCGGCAGCATGGCCACGGTCTGGCATGGCGTGGTCAACCCACCGCGCCCCGGGGCCTTGCGCGAATGGCGTTACGAGCAGGCCGCCCAGCCCATCGCACTGAAGAAGGGCGAGGAGATGGGGCGCTTCCTGCTGGGCTCCACCGTGGTGCTGCTGTTCCCGTCCGCCACCTTCGACTTCAATCCGGCCTGGGCGCCGGGGCGGTCCCTGCGCATGGGTGAAGCCATGGGGCAGGGCCGTTTGACCCCTACTTCGTCCAACCTCCACAGCGCGCCTGACGCGCCCCTCCCATGACCACCCTCGGTACCCCTCTGTCGCCTGCGGCGACCAAAGTCATGCTGCTCGGCTCCGGTGAGCTGGGCAAGGAAGTCCTGATCGCCCTGCAGCGCCTGGGTGTGGAAACCGTGGCGGTGTACCGCTACGACAACGCGCCGGGTCAGCAGGTGGCGCACCATGCGCGCACCATCACCATGAGCGATCCGGCCCAGCTGAAGGCCTTGATCGAGGCCGAGCGCCCCCAACTGGTGGTCCCCGAGATCGAAGCCATTGCCACCCCCATGCTGGAAGAGCTGGAGGCGGCCGGTGTCGTGCGGGTGATCCCCACGGCCCGTGCGGCGCGGCTGACCATGGACCGCGAAGGCATCCGTCGCCTGGCCGCCGAGACCTTGGGCCTGGCGACCAGCCCCTACCGCTTCTGCGACTCGCTGGCCGAGCTGCAGGCCGCCATCGACGGCGGCATCGGCTACCCCTGCATCGTCAAGCCGGTGATGAGCAGTTCGGGCAAGGGACAGAGCAAGATCGACGGCCCGGCCGATGTGCACAAGGCCTGGGACTACGCGATGGCTGGCGGGCGGGTCAGCCATGGGCGGGTGATCGTCGAGGGCTTCATCGATTTCGACTACGAGATCACCCTGCTGACGGTGCGCGCTCGCGGCGCCTCGGGGCAGATCGAGACCAGTTTCTGCGAGCCGATCGGCCATGTGCAGGTCAGCGGCGACTATGTCGAGAGCTGGCAGCCCCAGCCCATGGCCGCTCGGGCCCTGGAGCGCGCCCGCCACATCGCGCAGGAGGTGACCGCCAATCTCGGCGGCCAGGGCCTGTTCGGCGTCGAGCTGTTCGTCAAGGGCGAGCAGGTCTGGTTCAGCGAGGTGAGCCCGCGTCCGCATGACACCGGTCTGGTGACGCTGTGCACCCAGCACCAGAGCGAGTTCGAGCTGCATGCCCGCGCCATCCTCGGCCTGCCGGTGGACACCTCGCTGCGCAACCCCGGCGCCAGCGCGGTCATCTATGGCGGCGTCGAGGCCCAGGGCATCGTCTTCGACGGCGTCGACGAGGCGCTGGCCCTACCGGGCACCGATCTGCGCCTGTTCGGCAAGCCCGAGAGCTTTGTGAAGCGGCGCATGGGCGTGGCTCTGGCGCGCGGTGCCGATGTCGAGGCCGCCAGGGTGACCGCCAAGGCGGCGGCAGCCAAGGTCAGGCCGCGTCAGGCCTGACGGCCTGGTTGCCGGCGCAACGGATGCTCAGGAGCGGGCGTTGCGCAGGGTCGCCGAAGGCAGCTCGCCGAACTGGCGGGCGTAGTCCTTGGCGAATTCGCCCAGGTGCCAGAAGCCCCAGCGGGCGGCGATGTCCTGCACCTGGGCCTGGCCGTCCCAGGCCCGGCTCTTGAGGTCGCGGCGCACGCCGTTGAGGCGCACCAGCCGCAGATAGCGCTTGGGGCTGATGCCCAGCACATCGTTGAAGCAGTAGTCGAGCTTGCGCGGGCTGGTGCCGATCTGGCTGCACACATCCAGGGCCGACACCGGTGTGTCCGAGTTGGCGAGCATGTATTCGCAGGCCCGGTCGACCACGCGCTTGCGCGCCTCCACCCGCCGCAGTTCGCTGGTATCGACCTGGGACGGAATGGCCTCGATCCACTCGATGAGGATGGCGTCGCGCAACTGGGTCTGGGCCACGGGGTCGTTCAGCAGTTCGGGCGAGTCCGCCAGCAGGTCCAGGATGCGGCGGTGCATTTCGTTGAGATGCTGCGCCGAGGCGGCACTCGCCTGCACCACGATCTGTTCTTCGAGCCAGGCCGACAGGCCCTGCTTCTGGTACATGCTGGCCCACAGCGCGTTGAGCAGATCGTGCTCGACGACCACGCCGATGAGTTCGCTGTCGGCGGGCGTCAGCAGGTCCAGCTCTTCACCGCGGCCGATCATGATGGCATGCGGGCTCAGCCGCTGGCCGTTGAAGATGGCGTCGCCGTCCTGGTCCGGCACCATGGCAAAGCCGTAGTGGCGCGAGCCCAGTTCGCCGCGCTGGCGGACCTTGCAGTTGGCACCCTCGCGGATCATGCGCAGCCCCGGCAACTGCACCAGTTCGATGTGGCCGGCGAAGCTGCCGGCAGACAGCTGGTCGTAGTTGAGCGTCCACTGCGGCTGGGCCTGTGCGTGCAGATCCAGGTCGCTCGAATCGAAACGCGCATGCCAGGCCGGCAGGCCCGGCGTGGCCGGTGTGAAGGGGTGAGGGGTTTGCAAGCGCATCGGTGCATGAGGCCCGGGCAGGGGCCCAGGCTGACTGGGGCGCAGTGTCCTAAGCATTTGTTGTGCCGCCTATCGGTGAAAACCAGTGAGGCACCAGACTGGTGTGGCACGCACCAATCGCTTGCTCGGTATTAACCCTAGAGAAGGCTTGCGCAAAACCGATAACGGTTCTTGACGCCACGCAACACACTCGCTGCCATGCATCCTCAATGCGGTTGCAAAGTCTGAAACCAGGAGTATGAACAATGGGTAAAGCAAAACAATCCGGGCGCCATGTTCTGCTGGCTTTGGCGGCCATGGCCGCCATGGGCAGCAGCCTGGGTCAATCGCGCGATGCGTCGCGTCTGGGCAAGGACCTCACCCCCGCCGGTGGCGAGGTGGCGGCCAGCAAGGACGGCGCGGTGCCGGCCTACAGCGGCGCCGAGGCCCCCGAGGCCGGCTGGGCCTTCGGCAAGTACCGGGGTGATTTCTGGAAGCACAAGGGTGAGAAGGCCCTGTATTCGATCGACGCCTCGAATGTCGACAAGTACGCCGACAAGCTGTCCCCGGGCCAGGTCGAGCTGATCCGCCAGACCAAGGGCTACCGCATGGACGTCTATCCCTCGCACCGCAGCTGCGGGGTGCCCGACTTCGTGGCCGAGAACACCCGCAAGAACGTCGAGGCCGGCAAGCTCAAGGACAACGGCTGGACGCTGCAGGAGGCCATGCTGCCCGGCTACCCCTTCCCCATGCCGGCCAACGGTGCCGAGGCGATGTGGAACGCCAAGATGCGTTACCGCGGCCTGGCCATCGACTACAAGAAGGTGATCACGGCCGCCTCGCCGCGCAAGGGCAGCGACGAGTGGATCAAGGCCGGCTCGGAACAGGTGAGCTACTTCCCCTGGGCCATCAAGGGCACGCAGCAGTTCAGCAAGCTGCCCCAGGTCGAGTACTACACCTATTTCGCCTACAACAGCCCCGCCGCCCTGGCCGGACAGGCCCTGGCCATCTCGACCTACACCGAGCAGGCCACCGAGACCTTCTATTACTTCCCGGGCCAGCGCCGGGTGCGGCGCATGCCCACCTATGCCTATGACGCGCCCCAGATCGGTTTCGAGAACCAGTACACCCTTGACGAGCCCTATGTCTTCAACGGCCTGATGGACCGTTTCGACTGGAAGCTGGTCGGCAAGAAGGAGATGCTGGTGCCCTACAACGTCTTCGGCGCCTACGACTTCAAGGCCAAGTTCGAGGACGTGGCCCAGCACGACTTCATCGATCCGGCCCACCGCCGCTACGAGATGCACCGGGTCTGGGTGGTCGAGGCCACGGTCAAGGCCGGCATGCGCCACCTCGCCCCCAAGCGCACCTTCTACCTCGACGAGGACAGCTGGGCGCCGCTGGTGGCCGACGACTACGACGCCCAGGGCAAGCTCTGGAAGGTGCGTGAAGGCTTCGTGATCCCGGTCTATGAAACCGGCTCCTGCGATGTCTCGGCCTTCGTCCAGCACAACGTGCTCGAAGGGCGCTATGTCTTCGACGAGCATGGCGTGGGCACCGGCGAGGACGTGCACTGGCTGACCGAGGCGGGCAACAACCCGAAGCTCAAGGCCAGCTTCTACACCTCCGACAACCTGCGTGCGATCAGCGAGCGCTGAGCCGAGTCCGACTTCACCGACCCACCGCGGCCCGCTGGCTGCGGTCGGGGATCTGTTTGCCCTCCATTGCCTGAAGACAGGGGTTCTCCATGTCCCGATACCGCCTTTCCCTCATCGCCTCGGCCGTGCTGCTGGCCCATGGCGCCGCGAATGCCTACACCTTCGAGACCGACAGCGGGGTGCAGGGCAGCTTTGACTCGACCATCACGGTGGGCACCGGCATCCGGGCCAAGGACCAGAGCCCGAGCCTGATCCAGGCCGGCAACACCGGCGGGCCGGCCGGCACGCTGGCACCCGGCGCCGGCCTGGGCGACCAGGGCGACCTGAACTACAGGAAGGGCCAGGCCTTCACCACCTACCTCAAGGGCGCGCAGGAGGTGGTGCTCAAGCCCTCCGAAGACCTGCACATGATGGCGCGCTGGACCTGGCTGGAAGACGTCAGCGCCACCCACACCTCGGGCGAGCAGAGCGTCGACCTGCCGCCCAACATGCCGGCCAACAACCTGACGTCGGAGGCCCAGAAGGTGATGCGCTTCCAGGCCCGGCTGCTGGACCTGTGGGTCAGCAAGTCCTTCGACCTGGGCGAGCAGCGCGCCCGGCTGCGCGTGGGCAACCAGGTGATCAGCTGGGGCGAGAGCCTGTTCATCCCCGGCGGCATCAACGCGGCCAATGCGCTGGACATCAACCGCCTCTCGCAGCCCGGCACCCAGCTCAAGGAGGCGGTGCTGCCCGCGCCCATGGCCAGCCTGGCCACCGGCCTGGGCCACGGCCTGAACTTCGAAGGCTTTGTGCAGGCCACCTGGAACGCCAACTTCTTCCCGCCGACCGGGGGCTACTGGTCCACCACCGATGGCCTGGGCTCGGGCCACCAGACCTACGGCCTGGCCACGGTGACGCCCAAGAACGGCGGCCAGTGGGGCCTGTCGCTGCGCTACCAGCCCGAGGGCACCCAGCTCAACCTGGGCCTGTACGCGATGAACTACCACGACAAGGCACCGCAGTTCTCGACCAACATCAACGGCACCGGCGTCACCGGCTGGACCTACCCCGAGAACCGCAAGATGCTCGGCGTGAGCGCGAACTTCCCCGTCGGCGACTGGGCCGTGGGCACCGAGCTGTCGTACCGCCCGCATGACGCGGTGGCGCTCAACAGCGCGGTCGACGGTTGCGCCAACAACGCCGGCAACTGCTGGGTCGACCAGAAGCGCTACCAGTGGCATCTGACCGGCCTGTACAGCCAGACGCCGTCCAACTCCAAGGGCATGCTCGACTTCCTCGGCGCCGACACCGGCACCCTGCTGGCCGAGGCGGTGGTCATCCACTACCCGAACCTGCAGCAGAGCTACAACGGCGAACTCGTCTCGGCCGGCGGCTATGCCTGGGGCCAGTCCAGCAGCAGCAGCGGAGCGCCCGTGGCCGTGGGCACCAAGACCTCGTCGGGCATCAACTTCGACTACAGCTGGGTCTATGACGGCAAGCTCATCCCGGGCTGGCAGGTGGTGCCCGAGGTGTATTACTTCCGCGCCATGTCAGGCCGCACGCCAAACACCGCCGCCACCTTCATGCAGGGGGCCAGCTCGATCAACCTGATCGTCTCCTTCATCCAGAACCCGGCCACCTGGCAGTTCGGGGTCAACTACGCCGCGTTCTGGGGCGGCAAGTCGGTCTTCGACCAGCCCCTGCGCGACCGCAATTTCGTCGGCCTCTATGCCTCGCGCAACTTCTGATGACGTTCTTGAATTTCTCCGGGAAATCCGGCGGGCGTGAGGTCCCCGCCTGGCTGGCCATCGCCCCTGCGGGCACGACCTTGCGGGGCGATGGCGTTTTTTTCTCCCGTCGACAATCGCCCCGATCCCCCGAATCCCCCTTCCTCCACGACTGCCCCGCCTGAGGCCACCAGCTATGTTGAATCAATGGGTCCGAGGCCTTGAGCGCTTCTTCTTCACCTACCGCCGGGGCACGCTGGGCGTGCTGCTGGCCCTGACCGCCGTGATGGCCTGGTTTGCGCTGCAGCTGCGCATGGACGCGGGCTTCGAGAAGCAGATGCCGACCGAGCACGAGTACATCCAGACCTTCCAGAAATACCGCAACGATGTGCTGGGCGCGAACCGGCTCAACATCGTGGTGCATGCGCGCAAAGGCAGCATCTTCACCGTGGCCGGACTGAAGAAGCTCTACGACGTGACCCAGGGCGTGACCTTCCTGCCCAGCATCGAGCGCCTGGGGGTGCAGTCGCTGTGGACGCCCAACAGCTTCGTCAACGAGATCACCGAGGAGGGCTTCCGCGCCGACCCGCTGATCGACGGCACCATCACCCCGGAGCAGCTCACCCCGGCCATCGTCGAGGGCATCCGCGGCGCCACCGCACGCGGCGGCTTCATCGGCACCCTGGTGTCGCGCGACGAAAGTTCGGCCATGGTCACCGCCGAGATCATCGAGTTCGACCGCGAGGGCCACAAGGTCGACTATGTGGCCTACAACCACGTGCTCGAAGAGCAGATCCGCAAGAAGTTCGAGGACGCCGACTACGAGATCCAGATCATCGGATTTGCCAAACAGATCGGCGACATCGCCGACGGCGCCTCGGCGGTGCTCGAGTTCTGCGTCATCGCGCTGCTGCTGACCGCGCTGGCGGTGTACTGGTACTGCCATTCGCTGCGCTTCACCCTGCTGCCCATCGCCTGCTCGCTGACCTCCCTGGTCTGGCAGTTCGGCGCCCTGCGCCTGCTGGGCTACGGGCTCGATCCGCTGGCGGTGCTGGTGCCTTTTCTGGTGTTCGCCATCGGCGTCTCGCACGGGGTGCAGCAGATCAACTTCATCGTGCGCGAGATCTCGCACGGCAAGAGCTGCTTCGAGGCCTGCCGCGAAAGCTTCACCGGCCTGCTGATCCCCGGCACCCTGGCCCTGGTGACCGCCTTCGTGAGCTTCGTCACCCTGATCCTGATCCCGATCCCCATGGTGCGCGAGCTGGCCATCACCGCCTCGCTCGGTGTGGCCTTCAAGATCGTCACCAACCTGGTCATGCTGCCGGTGGCGGCCTCGCATTTCAATGTCAGCAAGGCCTACGCCGACCGCGCCATGGTCAAGCGCGAGGCGCGCGCCGGCTGGCTGCGCACCCTGGCGCGGGTGGCCGAGCCGCGCAATGCCGCGATCTGCCTGCTGGTGGTGGCCGTGGTCTTCGTGGTGGCGGTGATCGAAGGTCGCGGCCGGGTGGTCGGCACCACCCAGCCCGGCGCCCCCGAGCTGCGCCCCGAGGCCCGCTTCAACCGCGACGCGGTCTCCATCGCGAGCAACTTCGACACCGGCCTGGACTGGCTCACCGTGGTCTTCGAGGCTACCGCCAAGGAGGGCAGCCCCGAGGCCGCCGCGCTGTGCGAGAACGTCAACCTGGCGCTCTACCAGGACCGCTTCACCTGGGCGCTGCAGCCGGTCGAGGGCGTGCTCTCGGTGTCGTCGTTCTCGGGCCAGCTGCGCCTGTACAACGAGGGCTACAACGAGGGCAACCCCAAGATGGCGGTGGTGCCGATCGACCCGGGCAACCACGCCGGCCTGGCCACCGAGATCGGCCGCATCCGCGGCACCATGCGCAAGGACTGCAGCATGACGGCGGTGCACCTGTTCCTCACCGACCACAAGGCCTCCACCATCCAGCGGGTCATCGCGGCGGTCGAGGCCTTCAAGAAGGCCAATCCGGGCGAGGGCGTGCAGATCCGGCTGGCCTCGGGCAACGCCGGGGTGCTGGCGGCCATCAACGACGAGGTCGAGAAGAGCGAGCTGCCGATGATGCTCTACGTCTACGCGGCCATCATCGTGCTGGTGTTCCTGGTCTACCGCGACTTCCGCGCGGTGCTGGCCTGCTGCCTGCCGCTGACCGTGGGCACCTTCATCGGTTACTGGTTCATGAAGGAGCTCGACATCGGCCTGACCGTGGCCACGCTGCCGGTGATGGTGCTGGCCGTGGGCATCGGCGTCGACTATGCCTTCTACATCTACAACCGCCTGCAGCTGCACCTCTCGCACGGGCAGCCCATCGTCAAGGCGCTGGAGCACTCCATCCTCGAAGTGGGCACCGCCACCATCTTCACCGCCATCACGCTGGCGATCGGTGTGGCCACCTGGTCGTTTTCCGAGCTGAAGTTCCAGGCCGACATGGGCAAGCTGCTGGCCTTCATGTTCATGGTCAACATGGTCATGGCGATGACGGCGCTGCCCGCCTTCGCGGTCTGGCTGGAGCGGCTGTTCCCGCGCAAGAAGCCGGTCAAGGCCCCAGGCCTTGCGCATTGAAATGCCCCCCCTGAGTCGCCTGCGGCGCCTTCCCCCAGGGGACGACACCGGTGGCCCGGCAAAGCCGGCTCCACGGTGTCTGCTGGATTGGCTTGCTCCGCAGCCTCCTGAGCGGTAAGTGGGGCGCCGGCTTGCGATTTGGAAAATTGGAATGATGATGAAAAAACTGACGATGCAAATGACCTTGGCCGCCCTGTGTCTGGCGGCGTTGGGAGCGCGGGCCCAGGATGCCAATCCGAATGCGCCCAGGCTGGTGCCCGCCGCGCGGGTGGCCCATGCCGGCACCGCCGCGCTGCTCGGGGCCGCCCGCGCGGGCGAGCGCCTGGTGGCGGTGGGCGACCATGGCGTGGTGATGCTGTCCGATGACGCGGGCAAGCGCTGGCGCCAGGCGCAGAGCGTGCCGGTCGACTGCACCCTGACGGCGGTCTCCTTCGCCGATGCCCGCGAAGGCTGGGCCGCCGGCCACTGGGGCGTGATCCTGCACAGTGCCGACGGCGGCGAGACCTGGACGGTGCAGCACAGCGCCACGGGCGAGGACCGGCCCCTGTTTGCGCTGCACATGTTCGATGCCGGGCACGGTGTGGCCGTGGGCCTGTGGTCGCTGGTGCTGGTGACGGCCGACGGCGGCCAGAGCTGGGACAGCGTCAGCCCGCCGCCGCCCGAAGGGGCCAGGAAGGCCGACCTGAACCTGCTGAGCCTGTTCACCACGCCCAAGGGCGATCTGCTGGCCACGGCCGAGAAGGGCATGCTGCTGCGCTCGGGCGACCAGGGTCGGCACTGGAGCTACCTGAGCACCGGCTACAAGGGCTCGTTCTGGTCCGGCGTCGGGCTGCCCGACGGCGTGCTGCTGGCCGGCGGCCTGCGCGGCTCGCTGTACCGCAGCGCCGATGACGGCAAGAGCTGGGCGCGCATCGACAGCCACAGCGAGGCCTCGATCACCGGCCTGCTGGCGTTGGGCGGCCAGGGGGTCATGGGCGTGGGCCTGGACGGGCTGCAGCTGCAGAGCCAGGACGGCGGCGCCAGCTTCAAGACCGAGGTGCGGTCCGATCACCTGTCGCTGACGGCGGCGTTGCTCGACGGCCAAGGCCGCGTGGCACTGTTTTCCACCACCGGCCTGGTGAACGGCCCGTCGGCGCATTGAGGCCCCTCGGGACACACGACGATGCGCTCCGCCCACAGCGTCCGGCTGGGCCGGCCCAGCCTCGCGCTGCGTGACATGTCGATCGCCAACCGTCTGCGGCTCACGCTGGGCTTTGTCCTGGCGATGCTGCTGCTGCAGAGCCTGGCCAGCCTGTGGGGGGTGGAGCAGGCCCTGACCCTGGTGCAGGGCAAGGTCGCGCAGGCGCGGCAGCGCCATGATCTGGCGAATGCAGTGCGCGATGCGGGGAAGAGCGAGGAGCTCTATCTGCGCCGGTTGTCCGTGCAGGTCGAGCCCGACAAGGTCGAGCGCGAGATCGCCTCGGCGCTGCAGGCAGGCCGAGAGGCCGACCAGGCCCTGGCGGCCCTGGCTGCATTGCCCCTGGATGTGGCGGATCGATCGGCCGTCGAGGCGCTGCGGCGATCGATCCAGGGCGGCCGGGCCATGCGCGACCGGGTCATCGACCTGGGCCGCCAGCTCCAGACCGACGCGGTCAACCAGGTCTTCGAACTCGAGCTGGATCCCTTGATCCAGAAAAGCCAGGCGGCGACGGCGGCCTGGGTGGCTCAGCAGAAGGAGGCCGAAGGCGCGGCCTTCGACGACATCGTCTCGCTGTCCCGCCGCAGCCGCGTCCTGATCGTGGGCACGGCCCTGTTCGGTGTGCTCATCGGCGTGTCGGCCGGGCTGGCGCTGTACCGCTCGGTCACCCGGCCCCTGAATGCCACGGCCGAACGCCTGGACTGCCTGGCCACCGGCGACCTGACCCTGGAGATCCAGGCCGAAGCGCGCGGCGAGACCGGGCGCATGATGGCGGCCATGGGCCAGATGGTCGGGCGCCTGCGCGAGGCCGTGGGCACGGTGGTGTCGTCCTCGCGGTCCATTCTTGACTCGTCGACGGAAATCGCCGCCGGCAACCAGGATCTTTCCCTGCGCACCGAGCGTCAGGCGGCCGCCCTGCAGCAGGCCACCCGTTCGCTGGAGCTGATCGCCCGAGGGGTGCAGGAGAATGCCGAAGCTTCGCGCGAGGCCCAGGCCCAGGCGCAGGCCGCCTCCGAACAGGCGACCCTCGGCGGGCAGCAGGTGCGCCAGATCGTCCAGACGATGGAGGCGGTTTCCAGCTCCTCCAGGCGCATGTCCGAGATCATCGGCGTGATCGACGGGATCGCCTTCCAGACCAACATCCTGGCCCTGAACGCGGCGGTCGAGGCGGCGCGGGCGGGAGAGCAGGGGCGGGGTTTCGCGGTGGTCGCGACCGAGGTCCGGACCCTGGCGCAGCGTTCGGCCCAGGCCGCACGCGAGATCAAGGCGCTGATCCAGACCAATGTCGAGACGGTCGACCTCGGCGCTTCGCAGGTCAGCGAGGCCGGCGGCACCATCGGCGCCGTGGAGCAGTCGAGCGCGGCGACGGCCCACTGGATCACGCGCATCTCCGAGTCTTGCCAGCAGCAGGCCCGGGAGGTGGCGCAGGTCCACCAGGCGGTCAGCGAGGTCGACGACGGCCTGCAACGCAACGCCGCGCTGGTGGAGCAGGCCACGGCCGCCGCATCCAGCCTGAGAGGGCAGGCCGAGGCGCTGGGGCGGGTGCTGGCCTACTTCAAGGTCGAGCGCGAAACAGGCCCCCGGTGAGCGGGGGCGGCGCCGTCGCGGTTCATGCCAAGGCCTGGCGCAGCGTGCTGGAGGGCAGTTCGCCGAACTGGCGCCGGTAGTCGGTGGCGAACTGGCCCATGTGCCAGAAGCCCCAGCGGGCCGCCAGGTCCTGCACCGAGGCCTGCCCGGGCGCGGCGGCACGCAGTTCACGGCGCACCGCATGCAGGCGCATCAGCCGCAGGTAGCGTGCCGGGCTGAGCCCCAGGCTCTCCTGGAAGCAGTAGGTCAGCTTGCGCTGGCTGGCACCGATGCGCCGGCACAGGGCCAGCATCGACAGGGGTTCCTCGGGGCAGCTGCGCATCAGCTCGCAGGCGCGCGCCACCACGCGGCGGCGCGCCGCCACCGACTTGAGCTCGCGCAGGTCCAGCGCCTGCGGCATGGCATTGATCCAGCGCTGCACCAGGTCGTCGCGCAGCAGGCGCAGGCTGGCGGGCTCGTCGAGCAGCCCGGGGCGGGCGGCCACCTGGGTCAGGGCCAGCCGCATGGCGGCCGTCAGTTGCTGGTGCACCAGGGGCGACAGGCCCACGACCACGCGATGCCTGAGCCAGGGGGGCGCCTGGTCCTGGAAGACCTCTTCGGCCACCTCCTCCAGCAGGCTGGCGTCCACCACGCAACCCAACAGCTCGAAGCCGGAGGGGCTGCAAAGGTCCAGCTCGTCGGCCTGTCCCACCATGGCCGCATCGACACCGAGCCGCTGGCCGCTGAAGCGGGCCTCGCCGTGGAGGCCCAGGGCGAGCGCAAAGCCGCAGCTCTGGGCATCCATGCCGCCATGCTGGCGCAGGGCCCGGTTCAGCGACTCGCGCACCACCCGGGCACCGGGCAGCTGCAGGTATTCGAGCTGACCTTCGAAGCGGCCGCCCGCGAGCATCTCGAACTCCAGCGGCCAGCCGCCCTGCAGGCGACCGAAGTCATCGATGTCATCGGTGCGCTGGCAACGATGCCAGGCGGAAGAAGCAGGGGTGGACATGGCGCGAAAGAGAGGGTCGTTGGGCAGCAGGGGCCACCGTCAGTCACGGATTTTGCGGCGCTGCCGACCGCCCGGGCATCCTGACTAGTCCCTAGCCGGCAGCCCTGATTTCCGAGGGGTGGAAGGCCCTGGTATTTACCCTAGGTTTTTCTTGCGCGAATTCGATAACGCCCCCGAGGCGGCCCAACGCACACTGAACCCGTCGATGTGACAGGGGCCAGCCCGGCGATGCCGGACCGGGCCCCGGTCCTCTCAGCCGGCGCACCGTGGCGCCATCCGAAACGAGTCTGCAATGTCTTCCATGAATGTCCCCTATCCCCAGCCCGCCCTGCATGTGGCCGGCCAATGGCTGCACCAGGCCTCGGGCGGCGAGCGTGCCGTGATGAACCCCGCCACCGGCGAGGTGCTGGCCATGCTGCCCCTGGCCGGCCCCGCCGAGATCGCCGCCGCCGCCGAGGCCGCCGGGCGCGGCTTCCAGGTCTGGCGCCGGCAATCGGCCCAGCAGCGCTATGCGGTGGTGCGCAAGGCGGCCGAGCTGCTGCGCGAGCGCACCCGGCAGATCGCCACCGTGCTGACCCTCGAACAAGGCAAGCCCCTGAGCGAATCGCTGCGCGAGGTGGGGCTGTGCGCCGACATCCTCGACTTCCAGGCCGAGGAGGCCAAGCGCCTGTATGGCCGTCTGGTGCCGCCGCGCGTCGAAGGCATCCTGAGCCAGTCGGTGCTGCGCCAGCCGATCGGCCCGGTGGCCGCCTTCACGCCCTGGAACTTCCCGGCCAACCTGCCCTCACGCAAGCTTGGCAGCGCCCTGGCGGCCGGCTGCAGCGTGGTCATCAAGCCGGCCGAGGAGACCCCCGCCACCTGCATGCTGATCGTGCAGGCCTTTCTCGATGCGGGCGTGCCGCCCGAGGCGGTCAACATGGTCTGCGGCGACCCGGCCCAGGTCTCCTCGCAGCTGATCGCGCACCCGGCGATCCGCAAGGCCTCGCTGACCGGCTCCGTCGCAGTCGGAAAGTTGCTCGGGCAACTGTGTGCCGAAAGGGTCAAGCGCTTCACCGGCGAACTCGGCGGGCATGCGCCGGTGATCGTCTGCCCGGATGCAGATGTGGGCTTCGCGCTCAAGAGCTCGCTGGCGGCGAAGTTCCGCAACGCGGGCCAGGTCTGCGCCTCGCCGATCCGCTTCTATGTGCACCGCAGCCACCATGCGGATTGGGCGGCGCGTTTCAGCGCCGCAGCCCAGGCCCTGCGGCTGGGCCCCGGGCTGGACGGCAACACCCAGATGGGGCCGCTCTCGCACGCCCGCCGCCTGGACGACATGGACCGCTTCGTCGACGACGCGCGCGACCAGGGCAGCCGGATCCTGTGTGGCGGCCACCGCATCGAGGGGCCAGGCTACTTCTATGCCCCCACCGTGATCGCCGACGCCCCCGACACCGCCCTGGTGCAGCAGCAGGAACCCTTCGGGCCGATCGCGGTGCTGCAGCCCTACGACGAACTCGACGAGGCGATCGCCCGCGCCAATGCGCTGCCCTACGGCCTCGGGGCCTATGCCTTCACCCGCGACCTGCACACCGCCCACCGGCTCGGCGAAGAGATCGAGGCCGGCATGGTGGGCATCAACCACTTCGGGGTGTCCCAGCCCGAGATGCCCTTCGGCGGCTGGAAGGAAAGCGGCATCGGCCAGGAGATGGGCGCCGAAGGCCTGCTGCACTACACCGAGATCAAGACCGTCACCGTGGGCGTGCCCGGCTGAGAGCCCGAGGCCGCAGCGTCCCGCAAGCCAATGACACCAAGGAAGACCGATATGTCCGACACCATCGCCCGACTCAAGCAAGACAACGCCAAGTACCTGTTCCACCCCATGGCCCACCCCAAGGCCATGCAGAAGAACCAGCCCGACATCATCGCGCGCGGTGAAGGCTGCTGGATCTGGGATGTGGACGGCCACAAGATGATCGACGGCGTGGCCGGTCTGTGGAGCTCCAACCTGGGCCACAGCAACCGCCGCGTGCGCGACGCCATCGTGGCCCAGCTCGACGAGCTGCCCTTCTACAACACCTTCCGCGGCACCACCCATCCGCGCGCCATCGAGCTGTCCTCGCGCCTGGTCGGCCTCATGCAGCCCGATGAGGTGGGGGCGGTGATGTTCGGCAACAGCGGCTCCGATGCGGTCGAGGGCGCCCTGAAGATCGCCCGCCAGTACTGGAAGGTCCGGGGCCAGCCCGAGCGCACCAAGTTCATCAGCCTCAAACAGGGCTACCACGGGGTGCATTTCGGCGGCATGAGCGTCAACGGCCTGGCCAACATCCGCCGCGCCTACGAGCCGCTGATGCCGGGCTGCTTCCACGTCGATTCACCCTGGCTCTACCACAATGCCTACACCCAGGACCCCGAGGAGCTGGGCCGCATCTGCGCCGGCCTGCTGGAGCGCGAGATCCTGTTCCAGGGCGCTGACACGGTGGCGGCCTTCATCGCCGAGCCGGTCCAGGGTTCGGCCGGGGTGATCGTGCCGCCGGCCAACTTCTGGCCCCTGGTGCGCGAGGTCTGCGACCGCCACAACGTGCTGCTGATCGCCGACGAGGTGGTCACCGGCTTCGGCCGTGCCGGCGAGATGTTCGGCACCCGCCTGTGGGGCGTGAAGGCCGACATCTGGTGCCTGGCCAAGGGCATCTCGTCGGGCTATGTGCCGCTGGGGGCCACGGCGCTGGGCAAGAAGGTGTCCGAGGCCTTCCTGGCCGACGCGGGCGGCCTGGGCACGGTGGCCCACGGCTACACCTACAGCGGCCACCCGGTGGCCGCCGCCGCCGCCCTGGCCACGCTGGACGTGCTCGAGGAAGAGGACATCCCCGGCAATGCGCGCCGCGTCGGCGCCCATTTCCAGCAGCGCATGGCCGAGTTCGAGCGCAAGTTCAGCTTTGTCGGCAATGTGCGCGGGGTGGGCCTGATGGTGGGCATCGAGATGGTGTCCGACAAGGCCGCCCGCACGCCGCTGTCGCGCAGCAGCGACATCCCGCAGCGCGTCGCCCGCGAGGCCTACCAGCGCGGCGCCATGGTGCGCATCTCGGGACCCAACATGATCCTGTCGCCGCCGCTGGTGATCACCCGCGAAGAAGTCGACTACCTCGTCGATGTGCTCGAGGCCGCGTTCGCCGCCGTCGACAAGAGCCTCTGACCCCGTGCCGACCTGGAACCCCCTGGACATGCAATCGAAGAACGCGATGAACGCGATGACCCCCAGCCCGGCCACCATCCTGCTGATCGGCACCGTCGACACCAAGAGCGACGAGATGGCCTTCCTGCGCGACTGCCTCGAGCAGGGCGGGGCCCGTGCCCTGGTGCTCGATGTGGGCGTGCTGGGGCGCGGCGCGGTGGTGCCCGACATCAGCAACCACCAGGTGGCCGAGGCCGCCGGCGTGAGCCTGCAGCAGGTGATCGACAGCGGCGACGAGAACAGCTCCATGGTGCTCATGGCCCGTGGGGCCGCTGCGATCGCCGCCGGGCTGCACCGCCAGGGCCGCATCGACGGCGTGCTGGCCCTGGGCGGCACCATGGGCACCGACCTGGCCCTGGACGTGATGCAGGCGCTGCCCCTGGGCTGCCCCAAGGTGCTGCTGTCGACCATCTCGTATTCGCATCTGCTGCCGCCCGACCGCATCCCGCCCGACCTCATCATGGTGCTCTGGGCCGGTGGGCTCTACGGCCTCAACAGCCTGTGCAAATCGGCCCTGTCGCAGGCCGCCGGCGCGGTGCTGGGGGCCTGCCGCAGCGTGGTCGCGCCCGACCGGCAGCGGCCGGTGGTGGGCATGACCTCGCTGGGCTCGAGCGCCCTGGCCTACATGAAGCGGCTCAAGCCCGAGCTCGAGCGGCGCGGCTACGAGCTGGCGGTGTTCCACACCACCGGCATGGGCGGCCGCGCCTTCGAGGAACTGGCGCGGGCCGGGCGTTTCGTCGCGGTGATGGATTTCTCGCTGCAGGAGCTGGTCAACCACATGGCGGGCTCCTGTGTCAGCGCCGGGGCCGACCGGCTGCTCGGCGCCGGCCGCGCCGGTGTGCCGCAGATCGTGGCGCCGGGCGCCACCGACATGGTCGACTACCCGACCTGGGGGCAGCAGCCGGCGCGCTTCGCCGGCCGCCCCGAGCACGCCCACAACCGCCTCATCGCCTCGGTCTGCATCGATCCGGCGATGCGCCGCGAGGTGGCGCGCGAGATCAATGCCCGCCTGGCCCAGGCGCAGGGGCCCACGGCCCTGCTGGTGCCGCTGCACGGCATCGAGGGCTGGGACCGCCCCGGCCAGCCCCTGCACGACCCTGAAGGGCTGCAGGCCCTGGTCGACGAGCTGCGCGCCGGCGCCGGCGCCAACACCCGGCTGCAATGCCTGCCGGCCCACATCAACGACCCGCTGTTCGCCGAGGCCGCCCTGGCCCAGTTCGACCAGTGGGTGGCCGAAGGCCTGATCCCGGCGGCCCAGCCCGGCCAGCCGCTGCAGCAGGCGGCCTGAGCCACCCCGACAGTGACAGACACCGAGAACATGACATGACCCAAGCCCTGGTGCTCGATTTCGGCGGCGTGATCAGCCGCACCCTGTTTGAAACCCATGCGCTGACCGAACAGGCGCTGGGCCTTTCGCCCGGCAGCCTGCGCTGGCGCGGCCCCTTCGACCCCGCCAGCGATCCGCTGTGGTGCGACATGCAGGCCGACCGCCTCAGCGAGCGCGACTACTGGATGGCGCGCACCCGCGAGGTGGGCCGACTCGTCGGCGAGGACTGGGACCGCATGGAGACCTTCGTGCAGCGCGCCCGTGGCGCCGATGTCGAGGCGGTGATCCGCCCCGAGGCGGTGGCGGCCATCCACGCGGCCAAGGCGGCGGGCTGCCGCCTGGCCATCCTGTCCAACGAGCTGGACCTGTTCTATGGCGCCGACTTCCGCCGCCGCCTGCCGCTGATCGAGCTGTTCGACACCGTGGTGGACGCCACCCACACCGGCATCCTCAAGCCCGATCCGCGTGCCTATGCCATGGTCACCGGGCAACTGGGCTGCGAAGCCGGCGACTGCGTCTTCGTCGATGACCAGCGACGCAACATCGTGGGCGGCCAGGCGGCCGGCATGCGCACCGTGCATTTCGACGTCACCCGCCCCCAGGACGGCTACAACGCCGCCCTGGCCCTGCTGGGCCTGCCGACCACGGCCGCCCGGGCATGACCCCCGAGCCAGGAGAACCCATGGTGACCCAGCCCAAACCCCAGACCTCGACCCCGACCCGGGCCACCCCGGTGGCGCCCGGGCGCGTCGCCGAGCTGATGCGCCAGGAACAGGCGCTCTATGCGCACAGCCATGCGCGCAGCGGCGAGCTGTACCGGCAGGGCCAGCAGAGCTGGCTGTACGGTGCGCCCTCGCACTGGATGCGGCGCTGGATCGGCGGCTGGCCGATCTACGTCGCCCAGCAGCCGCGCGACTATGGCGTGCGCTTCAACGATGTCGACGGCAACGGCTATGTCGACTTCTGCCTCGGCGACACCGGCGGCATGTGCGGCCACGGCCACCCGGCGGTGGTCGAGGCGATGACGCGCCAGGCCCGCATCGGCACCTCGCTGATGCTGCCGGCCGGCGACGCCGACTGGGTCGGCGAAGAGCTGTCGAGCCGCTTCGGCCTGCCCTACTGGAACCTCACCACCTCGGCCAGCGATGCCAACCGCGCCTGCATCCGGCTGGCCCGCATGGTCACGGAGAGGCCCCGGGTGCTGGTGTTCTCGGGCGCCTACCATGGCAGCGTCGAAGAGGCCCATGTGGAGCTGCGCGAGGGCGAGGTGCATCTGCGCAACAACATCCACCACAACTTCTTCCCGCATGAGCAACTGAGCCGGGTGGTCGAGTTCAACGACATCCCGGCGCTCGAGGCGGCGCTGCGCTGCGGCGACGTGGCCTGCGTGCTGGCCGAACCGGCCATGACCAACTACGGCATGATCGCGCCCGAACCGGGCTTCCATGAGGCCCTGCGGCGCCTGACCCGCGAGACCGGCACCCTGCTGGTGATCGACGAGACCCACACCATCTCCAGCGGCCCGGGCGGCTACACCGCCCTGCATGGCCTGGAGCCCGACATGTTCGTCATCGGCAAGGCCATCGCGGGCGGCATCCCGGCGGCGGCCTTCGGGCTCAGCCAGGCCACGGCCGAGCGGGTCTGGCAGGTGCTGCCCAAGGTGGCGCCGACGGTGCGCCAGAGCGCCCATGCCGGTTTCGGCGGCACGCTGGCGGGCAATGCGTTGACCGTGGCGGTGATGCGCGCGGTGCTGTCCGAGGTGCTGACGCCGGCCGCCTTCGAGCGCATGCTGAGCCTGGCCGAACGGCTGGAGCAGGGGGTCAATGCGAGCATCGCCGAGCAGGGCCTGCCCTGGCATGCGACACGGGTCGGTGCCCGCGTCGAGACCCTGTTCGCCCCCGAGGCCCCGCGCAATGCCCGCGAGGTCAAGCAGCACCGGCAGCCCGAGCTGGAGGCCCTGCTGCACCTCTACCTGATGAACCGCGGCGTGCTGATCACGCCTTTCCACAACATGATGCTGTGCTGCCCCGGCACGGTCGCCGACGATGTGGACCGCCACAATGCGGTGTTCCAGGCCTTCGTCCGGGAGCTGTGCGCATGAGTGCCTCGCCCGCCGACCTGAAATCGTCCGTGCCGTCGTCCCTGCGGAGTCTTTCCATGCCCATCCATGATCAAGTCCAGGCCCATCTCGAGCAGGGGGTGGTGGGCTTTCCCACCGCCCTGGCCACCGCCGTCGGCCTGGTCATGGCCAGCCCGGTGATCCTGACGGCCACCACCGGCTTCTCGATCGGCGGGGTGAGCTTCCTGCTGGCCATCTGCATCGCCTTCGGCCTGATGCAGCTGCAGGCCATGTCCTTCTCGGAGGCCGCCGCCATGATCCCCACCGCCGGCTCGGTCTACGACTACATCGCCTGCGGCCTGGGGCGCTTCTTCGCCATCACCGGCACGATCGCGGCCTACATGATGGTGCATGTCTTCGCCGGCACCGCCGAGACCATCCTCAGCGGCGTGATGGCCACGGTCAACTTCCCGGCCCTGCACGAGCTGCTCAGCAGCCACCACATCACCTGGGCGGTGGGGGTGGGCATGGTGGCGCTGTTCGGGCTGCTGAACTATTTCGGCATCACCGCCTTCGCCAAGGTCGAGATCTTCCTCACCGTCTCCATGTGGTGCACGCTGATGTGCTTCGGGCTCAGCGGCCTGGTCCGGCACCCGGCGGTGTCGCTCGACGGCTTCTTCGGCGCCTCGCAGGTGGGGACCGACGGCTACGCGGTGATGTCCCTGGTGGGCATGGCGATGTTCATGTTCCTCGGCGTCGAATTCGTCACCCCGCTGGCGCCCGAGCTGAAGAAGGCCCACCGCACCATCCCGCGCGCGATGATGCTGGGCCTGGTCGGGGTCTGGCTGTGCATGGTGATCTGGGGCGCGGCCATGGCACGGCAGGTGAACAATGTGGCACTCGACCCGCAGGGGGCGGTGCACCTGCTGGAGACCCCCGATGCGATCCCGGTCTTCGCCATGGCGGTCATGGGGCCGGCCGGGCGGTTCTGGCTCGGCATCGCCTTCCTGCTGGCCGGCGCCGCCACCATCAACACCCTCATGGCCGGGCTGCCGCGCATCCTCTACGGCATGGCCTGCGAGGGCGCGCTGCCACGGGTGTTCGCCCGCCTGCACCCGCGCCACAAGAGCCCGGTGTTCGGCATCGCGGTGTCGGTGGCGATCCCCATCGTGCACACGCTGCTGATCCATGGCGACCTGGACCGCATCATGCCGCTGGTGCTGGCGGCGGTGTGTTCCTGGGGCGTGGCCTATCTGCTGGTCAATCTGTCGATCGTGGCGCTGCGCCGGCGCCGGCCCGACCTGCCGCGTGCCTACCGCTCGCCCTGGTTCCCGCTGCCGCAGCTGCTGGCCTCGGTGGGCATCGTGATCGCGATCGTGTTCATCACGCCGCCCAACATGAACCCCAGCGACATCTTCGTGCCCTTCGGCGTGATGCTGGCCGTCACGGCGGGCTATGCGCTGCTGTGGACCCGCTGGGTGCAGCGTCAGCCCTTGTTCGAGCCGGTGCCGGTGGAGGCGGTGCTCGAGCGCGAACTGGGGCGCAGCACTGCGGCCGGCCACGATTGACGCGGTCCCGGCCCGAGGCTCAGTCGCCCGCCTGGGCCTCGCCCTCGGTGGCCCGCCGGGTGCGCTGCCAATGGGTCTGCATGGCGGCGGCCTCGGCATAGAAGGGCTGGCCCACCGCATCGGCCAGCGGCATCAAGGTCATGCCGCTGCACGAGGCCTGGGCCTCGCCGCCCGCGTGCCAGGCATGAAGGTAGTAGGGCTGGGGCGAACTCTCGAAGATCTCGATGAAATAGCGATGCTCTTCAGCGCTGTCGCGCATCTCGCTGCCGATCTGAAGACGGACTGTCATGGGCCACCTTTCTGTCTCGGAAGCAGTCTAGGAGGCCTTGCCGAAATGTCGATGACAGGCCGCCGACAACGACGGCGCCGGGCTCGGGGGCCGGGCGGCGCCTTCAGTGATGCGCGTGGCCGCCGGGTTTGCGGACCTGCACCTCGACCTCGTGCCCGGACGGCGAGGCCAGGGGCATCGAGCTGCCGCCTGCGGCGTCCTGGCGGCTGGGTTCGGCGGGCGCCCTGGCGACCTCATGGGCCTGGGTGCCGGGCGGGTGGCTGAACCAGCCCGGGTCGCGGTGGTCACCCGGGGCCTGGTCTTTGCGCACCTTGAGGACGCTGAACATGCCCCCCATCTCGACCCCGCCGAAGGGCCCCTGGCCGGTCATCATGGGCAGGGTGTTGTCGGGCAGCGGCATGCGCATGCGTCCCATGTCGGCCATGCCGCGTCCGCCCATGGCCATGTAGTCGGGGATCAGGTCCTGGATGCGTGCGGCCAGCGCCGACTGGTCGACCCCGATCAGGGACGGCAGCCCGTGGCCCATGGCGTTCATGGTGTGGTGGCTCTTGTGGCAGTGGATGGCCCAGTCGCCTTCCTCGTCGGCGATGAACTCGATCTGGCGCATCTGCCCCACGGCCACGTCGGTGGTGACCTCGGGCCAGCGCCCTGCCTTGGGGACGGGGCCGCCGTCGGTGCCGGTGACGCAGAACTCGTGGCCGTGCAGGTGGATGGGGTGGTTGGTCATGGTCAGGTTGCCGACCCGGATGCGGACCCGGTCGCCCTGGCGCACATTGAGCGAATCGATGCCCGGGAAGACGCGGCTGTTCCAGCTCCAGAGATTGAAGTCGAGCATGGTGCTGGTCTTGGGTGCAAAGCTGCCGGGGTCGATGTCGTAGGCGTTGAGCAGGAAGCAGAAGTCGCGATCGACCTCGTCGATCAGCGGATGGCGCGCCCGCGGGTGGGTCACCCACAGGCCCATCATGCCCATGGCCATCTGCGTCATCTCATCGGCATGGGGGTGGTACATGAAGGTGCCGGGGCGGCGCGCCACGAATTCGTAGACCCAGGTGCTGCCGGGCTGGATCGGGGCCTGGGTCAGTCCCGAGACGCCGTCCATGCCATTGGGCACCCGCTGGCCGTGCCAGTGCACGCTGGTGTGTTCGGGCAGGCGGTTGGTGACGAAGATGCGCACCCGGTCGCCCTCGACCACCTCGATCGTCGGGCCCGGGCTCTGGCCGTTGTAGCCCCACAGATGGGCCTTGAAGCCCGGCGCCATCTCGCGCACCACGGGTTCGGCCACCAGGTGGAACTCCTTGACGCCCTGGTTCATGCGCCAGGGCAGGGTCCAGCCGTTGAGGGTGAGCACCGGCCGGTAAGGGCGGCCCTGGCCCGGCTGCAGGGGCGGCATGGTGTCGGCCGAGTCCTGGTGCACCGGCTCGGGCAGGCCGGCCAGCGCGGCGCGGCCGACGGTGGCGGCACCCACGGCGGCGGCGATGGCGCCGGCCCCGCCGAGAAAATGACGTCTTGAGTTCATGGGGTGGGGGAAACCGGTGTCAGGGGAGGGGGTCTGGGGCGCCTGCGTCCGTTCCCGGGGCGGGGGCCGGGCCGGCGGGGCCGAGCAGGCTCATGTCGAGCCGGGCCTGGGCGATCCAGAAATCGCGCAGGGCCTCGATGCTGTCGCGCACGCTGGCGGCCTGCTCGCGCGCATCGGCCAGCAGCTCGAAGGGGCTCAGCAGCATGCCGTTGTAGCGCAGCAGCTTCTCTTCGCCGATGCGCCGCTTCAGGGGCAGCACCTCGTCGCGGTAGCGGCGGGCGATCTCGTAGCGCGAGCGCCGGACCTGATCGCTCTCGCGCACCTCGGAGCGCGCCTCCACCGCCCGTTGCGCCGCCCGCTCGACGGCCTGCATGTAGAGGGCCTCGGCCTTGGCCACGCGGGCGTCGCCCCAATCGAACAGCGGCAGCTCGAACGAGACCTGAAAGCCGGTCTTGGCGCCGCTGCCGGGGGCGCCTTCGAGCTCGCGGGCCGGTCCGAACTCGAGCACATTGATGAAGCGCGTGGTGCGGCTCAGGCCCAGCCGGGCCGCCAGGGCCTCGACCTGCAGGCGGGTGGCCTGGAGGTCGAGCCTGCGTGCCATGGCGGTCTGCTCGACATCGGGCCGCGCCGGCAGGGCGTCGGGCAGGTCGGGCAGCCGGGCGGGCAGGGCCAGGGGCTGCGGCGGGCCCGACAGCCCGAGCAGGCGCAGCAGGCGCTCGCGTGCGCTGGCGGCGGCCTCGCGTGCACGGGCCAGGGCCAGGGCCGATTCGTTGAGAAAGCCTTCTTCCTGGGCCTGGCTGAGCCGGCTCCAGTTGCCGGCCTCGGTCAACAGCCGGCCCAGATCGGCGCCGGCCTGGGCGGCCTGCATCACCTGTTCGGCGTAGCCGGCCGACTGCTCGGCCGCCACGGCGGCGTAGTAGGCCTGGCGGGTGTCGGAGGCCAGCGTCAGCACCGCCAGCCCGGTCTGGCGCCGGACCTGTTCAAAGCGCCTGCGTTCGATGTCGCTGACCTGGGGGCGGGTGACCAGGGCCAGCAGATCGAAGCCCAGGACCTGCTCCAGCTTCACATCGCCCGTGCTGGCCTGGCTGGCCCGCAGCATGGACAGGCGCGGATTGGGCAGCCGGTCGGCCTGGACCCGGTCGGCGTCGGCCACGGCGAGTTCGGCGAAGGCGGCCTGCAGGCCACGGTTGTTGAGCAGGGCGACCTGGACGGCATCGTCGGCACTCAGCGGGCGGGCCAGCAGAGCGTCGACGCGGGCTTTCAGGGCCTGGCGCTGTTCGTCGTCGCGGGCCCAGGCGAGGTCCTGGTCCAGGTGCTCGTGGAGGCTGGTCTGCAGCTGCGAGAAGCCGCTGTCGGGCGAGAGGCTGGCACAGGCGCCCAGCAGGCCCGCCGAGGCCAGCAGGCACAGACGGGGCAGCAGGCGCAGGAGCATGGGTGGTTTCATGGATCGCCCTGAGAGGGAGTCGGGGGCGGCAGACCGGCCGGCGGGGCCGTCCCCAGGTGCGCCCGACCGTTCAGAGGCCGGGGATCGCCACGTCGGCGTCCACCTCGGCCTCGTAGTCGACGCCTTCGACATCGAAGCCGAAAAGGCGCAGGAACTCGTGCTTGTAGCCGGCGAAGTCGGTCACCTCGAACAGGTTGGCGTCGTTCACCTGGCCCCAGAGCTCGCGCACCCGGTCCTGCACCTCGGGGGCCAGTTCCTTGGTGTCGGCGCGCAGGCGGCCTTCCTCATCCAGGATCGGGCTCGGGCCGTAGAGGCTGTCGCGGAACAGACCGTCGATCTGCTCGATGCAGTTCTCGTGGCTGCCTTGCTGCTTCATCACCTTGAACAGCAGGGACAGGTACAGCGGCATCATCGGAATGGCCGAGCTGGCCTGGGTGACCACGGCCTTGAGCACCGCCACGCGGGCGTCGCCGCCCTGGGGGGCGAGTTGTGCGCGGATGGCCAGGGCCTTGCGGTCCAGGTCCTTCTTGGCCGCGCCGATGGAGCCGTTCCAGTAGATGTCCTGGGTGATCTTCTCGCCCAGGTAGGTGAAGGCCGTGGTCTTGGCACCGGGCGCCAGCACCTGGGCCTCCTGCAGCGCATCGATCCACATCTGCCAGTCTTCGCCGCCCATCACCGCCACGGTGTGGGCGATCTCGTCCTCGCTGGCCGGGGGCAGGACCAGGTCCTTGATGAGTTCCTGGTCGGTGTCCAGGGTGCGCACCCGGATCTCCTGGCCGATGGGCTTGAGGGTGGAGTTGAACACCTCGCCGCTGACCGGGTGGGTGCGGCGGGGGGCTGCCAGGCTGTAGACCACCAGGTCGACCTGGCCCAGGTCCTGGCGGATGCGCTCGATGGTCTGGCGCTTGATGTCGTCGCTGAAGGCGTCGCCGTTGATGCTGCTGGCATACAGGCCGGCGGCCTGGGCCTGCTGGTGGAAGGCCGCGCTGTTGTACCAGCCGGCGGTGCCGGGTTTGTTGCCGCTGCCGGCGCGCTCGAAGAACACCCCGAGCGTGGCCGCGCCGCTGCCGAAGGCCGCCGTGATGCGGGCCGCCAGGCCGTAACCGGTGGAGGCGCCGATGACCAGCACCCGTTTCGGGCCGTTGGCGACGGGTCCGTGCGACTTCACATAGTCGATCTGTTGCTGGACGTTGGCTTGGCAACCCACGGGGTGGGCGGTGACGCAGATGAAGCCGCGCACGCGGGGTTTGATGATCATGGACAGGCGATGGAAAGAGGAGGGCCCGCCAGCGGGCGGGCGATCGGAAGAGCCTGCATTTTATGCAGACTGCCGGCGTCGCGCCTTCAATCCTGGGGTCGCACCAGGCGCACGGGCAGCAGGCTGCGCTTGGCCACGTCGCCGCGCGCCTCGCCGGTCTGCAGGTTCACGGCCCAGCCGTTGGAGACATTGATGCGGCTGATGTTGGAGCCGTTGACGCCATTTTCGATGTTGCCGTAGTTGTACTGGTTGATGGCGCTGCCGCTGACCGAACTGGTGGCCGACCAGTACCACATGGCCGGCGCGGCCGGGAACAGGAGCGGATCGATGCCGGCGGGGTCGGCCTTGGGATTGGTCAGGCGGCGCAGTTCCGGCACGCGCGGCAGGCGCCAGCGCAGCCCGTCAGCCTTCTGTTTGGCCGTGGCCAGCGCCAGGGCGCCCGCATGGTCGACCAGCAGGGCCTGGCCCGTGCAGGTCTTGCCGTTCCACTGCATGCCTTCGACGCAGCGCGGCCAGACCAGCTTTTCACGCAGCGCGACGACCTGGCTGCCGTCCTCGGAGAGCTGGAGGTTGCCGGGTGTCTGCGCAGCGCTCAGGCCGGCGGCCCAGACCAGGCAGGTGCTCAGAAGTCGGAGGGTCGGCAGGTGCATGCTCAACAGGTGCAAGGCTCAGCCGGCCACAGCAGGGCTTTCGGTGTTGACCATCCAGGTGACGCCGAATCGGTCGGTCAGCATGCCGAAACCGGGCGACCAGAAAGTGGCCTCAAAGGGCATGGCCACCTGACCGCCCTGGGCCAGGGCCTCGAACACGCGACGGCCTTCCTCGGGGTCGGTGACCGGCACCGACAGCTGGAAGCCCTTGTAGGCCTCGAAGGGGCGGTCGGGCGGCATGTCCGAACCCATGAGGGTGAAGCCGCGCGCCTGCAGGCGCGCATGCATGATGAGGTCCTTCTGGTCCGGCGGCGTCTGCGCGGCAGCGGGCGACTCGCCGTAGCTCAGTTTCATGACGATCTGGCCGCCCAGGCATTCGGCGTAGAACGCCAGGGCCTCGGCACAGTTTCCATTGAAGCTCAGGTAGGGTTGCATGGGGCGCTCCTGGTGGTTGGGGGCCTGGCGATTCTAGGGGCTGGCAGGCCGCCGGCGGGGGCCGCAGCCTTCAGATCGCAGCCAGCCTGCGCTGTCGCTCACGCAGGGCGTCCAGAAAGCCCTGCCTGTCGGCCGGCGAGATCAGCACGCAGCGGCCGGGGCCGTGGTCGATGCGCAGCCGGTCCAGCGACAGCGCCGGACTGGACGCGGCGCTGCGGGTCGGCGTGACGGCCCGGATGTCGCGGATGGCGATGCGCCAGCGCATCGGTCCGCTGCGGATGAGCAGCGTGTCCTCGTCCAGGGTGTAGTGGGTGCCCAGCAGGGTCGACAGGGGCAGGGCGCAGCCCAAGGCCAGGATCGGCAGCGCCAGGGCCGCCGGCAGCGGCGAGCGCCACAGCACCACCAGCACCAGAAGCAGTGAGGCCAGGATCAGCCCCGCCAGCCAGGCATCGACGCCGGAGCGGAAGCGCAGCACAGGGTCGGGGCGGGCCCGGGCGGAGCCGGTCGTCATGGCCGGCCGCCCTGCCTGGGGCTGGCGCCGCCGCTGCGGATCCACTGCAGTTGCTGGCGCAGCCATTGGGCGCTGGGCTGGGGATCGGCCTTGCCGCACCGGACCTGGTAGGGCGTGCCCGACCAACTGCTCTTGCTGGCCGCCAGCTCGATGAACTGCTCGGTGCTTTCGAGCGTGATGCGGTCCTGCAGGTAGTCGAGCTTGTGCTGCAGATGGGCATGGGCTTCGGCGCCGCTGTGCCAGTCGCCGTTGCGGTAGAACTCGCAATGCACCTGTTCGAGCCGGATCAGCAGGGCCTCGATCTCGGCCCGCACGGCCGGGCTGGCCGGGTCAGCCGAGGCCTGTGCCGGGCTCAGCAGCAGGGCGGCTGTGAGGGACAGGCATCCGGCCGCCGTGAGTCGGCGAAGCACATGGGGCAGGAAGGGCATGGGGCGGGCTCGGGTGGGCTCAAGGGCAAAGAGGGCGCTGAGGGCTTCAGTGTAGGCGTTTGGCCGGATCCCGGTCCGTGGCCGCGTGGGACATGGGGGCTTCCCTGAGCCGGCTCGGGCCGGGACTGTCCCATTCGCGCACAGGTGTTGCTCCATGCAACACCCGGGCATCGGAAAAGGCGGCGCACTGTGACAGAGGGGTGAGCGATCGAAGGTCGTTGGCGCACCCATTCCCAATGGAATCAATGACTTGGCTGCCCTTTGCGGTCCGGCGATCCTGTCACATCACCGAGACAGGGCGGGGTGGCACGCCTCTTGATAAGACAGAGAGTCCGCCGGCCGGGTCTGGCGGTTCACTCAAACCTCATCTGGAGACAAGACCATGATCTATGCAGCACCGGGCGCCGCTGGCGCCAAGATTGTCTATAAGCCGCAGTACGACAACTTCATCGGCGGCCAATGGGTGCCCCCGGTCAAGGGCCAGTACTTCGACGTCATCACCCCAATCTCGGGTCAGGTCTACACCCGGGCCGCACGTTCGGGCGCCGAAGACATCGAGCTGGCCCTGGACGCCGCCCATGCCGCTGCCGACAAGTGGGGCAAGACCCCGGCCGCCGACCGTGCCAACATTCTGTTGAAGATCGCTGACCGCCTGGAAGCCAATCTGGAGTTGCTGGCCTACGCCGAGACCGTGGACAACGGCAAGCCGATCCGCGAAACCCTGAACGCCGACATCCCGCTCACCGTGGACCACTTCCGCTATTTCGCCGGCTGCCTGCGCGCCCAGGAAGGCGGCATCAGCGAGATCGACGAGAACACCATGGCCTACCACATCCATGAGCCGCTGGGCGTCGTGGGCCAGATCATCCCCTGGAACTTCCCCATCCTGATGGCGGCCTGGAAGCTGGCCCCGGCCCTGGGCGCCGGCAACTGCGTGGTGCTCAACCCCGCCGAGTCCACCCCCATCAGCCTGCTGGTGCTGGTGGACCTGATCGCCGACCTGCTGCCCCCGGGCGTGCTCAACATCGTCAACGGCTTCGGTCGCGAAGCCGGCATGCCGCTGGCCAACAGCCGCCGCATCGCCAAGATCGCCTTCACCGGCAGCACCAGCACCGGCCGCGTGATCGCCCAGGCCGCCGCCAACAACCTGATCCCGGCCACGCTGGAGCTGGGCGGCAAGTCGCCCAACATCTTCTTCGCCGACGTGATGGACAAGGACGACTCCTTCCTCGACAAGGCCATCGAAGGTCTGGTGCTGTTCGCCTTCAACCAGGGTGAGGTCTGCACCTGCCCCTCGCGCGCCCTGATCCAGGAATCGATCTATGACAAGTTCATGGAGCGCGTGCTCAAGCGCGTGGCCGCCATCGTGCAGGGCAACCCGCTGGACACCGACACCATGATCGGCGCCCAGGCCAGCAAGGAACAGCTCACCAAGATCCTGTCCTACCTCGATCTGGGCAAGCAGGAAGGCGCCGAAGTGCTGGCCGGTGGTGCCCAGTCGCACCAGTCCGGTGACCTGGCCGGTGGCTACTACGTGCAGCCCACGCTGTTCAAGGGCCACAACAAGATGCGCATCTTCCAGGAAGAGATCTTCGGCCCGGTGCTGGCGATCACCACCTTCAAGGACGAGGCCGAAGCCCTGGCGATTGCCAACGACACCCTGTACGGCCTGGGCGCCGGCGTGTGGAGCCGCAACGGCAATGTGGCCTACCGCATGGGTCGCGCCATCAAGGCCGGCCGTGTGTGGACCAACTGCTACCACGCCTACCCGGCCCACGCCGCCTTCGGCGGCTACAAGGAATCGGGCATCGGCCGTGAAACCCACAAGATGATGCTGGACCACTACCAGCAGACCAAGAACCTGCTGGTCAGCTACAGCGAGAACAAGCTGGGCTTCTTCTGATCCGGCCGACGCTGGATTGAAACTTCTCTCTCCTTGACGCGCTCCATCACCCGGCCTCGGCCGGGTGCCGGGCGCTTTTTGCCTGGATGGGCATGATCCGGAGGTGTTCCATGGTCGACAAAGTGATTGCCACGCCCGCCGCGCTGGCCCTGATCGATGAGTTGCGTGCGCAGCACGGCGACTTCTTCTTCCACCAGTCGGGGGGCTGCTGCGACAACAGCGCCGCCAACGCCTACCTGCCCGGTGAGCTGACCATCGGCGCGGGCGATGTGTACCTGGGCGACATCGGCGGCATCCGTTTCTACATCGGGGCCAACCAGTATGAGTACTGGAAGCACACCCAGCTCATCATCGACGTGATCGAGGGCACCGGCGGCACCTTCTCGCTCGAAGGCCCCACCGGCAAAGCCTTCCATACGCGCTCGCGGGTGTTCACCGACGAAGAGGCGGCCGAATTGGGGCTTTGAGCCGCCTGCCAGCTTCAAGGCGTCTTGCGCACCCAGCCCTGCAGCAACACGGCTGCCAGCAGTGCGCACAGGGCCGCACTCTGGGACAGGACATCAAAGCCATGGTGGACCAGCACCCAGCCCCCACCGAACGAGCCCAGGCTGACAGCCAGGTAGGTGGTGCAGCTCAGGCAGGCCATGGCCAGGCCGCGTGCGCGTTCTGAGACCTGGGTGAGCAGTGTGGTGGAGCCGGTCTGTGCCAGTCCTTGCAGCGCCCCCCAGCACAGCATGGCGGCGGCCAGCGTGATGGGGTGCCTGGTGGCCGGGGCCAGCCCCAACAGCAGACAGACCAGCAGCAGCAAGGCCCCGCACAGCACCTGCATCTTGCCAAAGCGGTCGAGCACTCGGGCATTGAGTGTGCTGGCCATGAGGCCCAGGCCATAGCAGGCCACGAACAGCGCGAAGCCAGCACTGCCCATTTGCAGCCGAGCCTGTACTGTCACACCGAGGAAGGTGTAGACCCCATAGAAGCTCAGCATGTCGAAGAAATTCAGAGCCAGCAGCGGCAGCGCCGCACGGTCCAGCCGGGGGCCCCGGGCCGGTGCCGGGCCTGGGGGCGCGGCCGGCATGCGGCCCACTCGCCACGCCGCCAACGCGGCCAGCAGCGCCACGGCGACAAAGGCCATGCGCCAACCCCACCACTGGGCGATCAGTCCGCCGACGGGGATGCCCAGGGTCAGGGCCAGCGACCAGCCCGCCATCACCCGCCCCATGGCGCGCGCCCGGTCGGCGAAAGCTGTGCGGTCGCCCACGTAGGCGTAGCAGGCCGGCAGGAAGGCGCCCGCTGCCACGCCGCACAGGGCGCGTGCCGCCACCAGTGTGCCCAGACTGTTGGCCAGTGCGCACAGCAGGCCTGCGAGCACGAACAGTCCCAGGGCGATCCGCAACAGCGCCAGGCGTGGCACACGGTCGCCCCACAGACCTACGATGGGGGCCGCCCCCGCCAGAGCCAGACCGTAGGCCGAGACGGCCCAGCCGGCCTGGGCCGGACTGGCGTCAAAGGTGTGGGCCAGGTCTCCCAGCACGGGTGAGATCACCAGCCCTTCGACGCCGATAGCCGTGACCCCCAGTGTCAAGCCCAGCAGAGCCCAGGGTTGCAAGGGAGGGGCCGCTCCTTCGAGGCGGCCGGTGTGTCCGGTGCTGCCGCTCACGACTTGGCCTCCACCGGACTGTGCGTCGGTCGCGTGTCCAAGGGCTGCTGGGACACGAAGCAGATCCAGGGCATGGCCAGGTTCGGGCGCAGCACCCGTACCACATCCAGGCCGAAGTGGGTCGCGCACAAGGCATTGGTGATGCAGGCCGAGGGCTCGGGCGCGGCCAGCAGCAGGCGGCAGGCTTCCGCGTTCGAGCTGGCCTGCTGGGCTTGCACCCAGCTCAGGCCCAGCTCGGGCAGCAAAGGTGCCACCGCTGCGTGGTGGATCAGTTGCCGCAGCCGAGGTGCAGCGTGCCCTGTGCAAGTGGCCAGCACCAGGGCAGGGATGGGCATGATGAACGCTTGGCTGGCACGCAGCGCCTTGTCCATGATGAAGGTGTTGAGCCGAGGGTAGGCCGCCGGCACCAGAAGGGCATCGGCCTGCCCGGTGCGCAGCAGTTCGCGGGCTGCCTCGAAGGAGGTGCAGCCGATGGTCTCGCGGGCGCCGCCCCAGCGCCTGGCGATGTGCATGCTGCAGGTCAGCTCGGCGCCATCATCGCCCAGGGTGGCCAGGCGGCGGTGGAGCGGTGCGGTCCTGGCCGGTGTCGCCACGGGGGCGCTGGCGAGGAAGTCGGGGAAGGCTGCTGCCGGTGGGGGGCGGTGCTGAAGGTCAGCATGGGTCTTGGCAGCGGAGGCTGGGGTGTGCATGGCTTGTCTCCCTGGGCTGATGCCCTGGCCCACCGTGGGCCGGGCAGTTGGGGAGAAGTGTTGCGAGGCCCGCCGGCTCAGGTCTTGAACATTCTTGCCAGACCGGCTGGCCGGACGAGTGCATGAAGGTCAACGGTCTGGCAATTCAATCATTTGGCAGTTCAACGGTCTGGTAGTGCCGGGGGTAGTGGCCGGGCGTCACGCCGCGGAACTTCTTCAGCTCGCGCGTCAGATGGGCCTGGTCTGCATAGCCGCAGTGTGCAGCCACCTGGCCGACTGGTATCGCTTGCAGCAACAGGTTTTCGGCTTGCTGCAGTCGCATCTGGTTGCGGAAGAACACGGCCCGCATGCCAAAGGTATGCCGGAAGACCCGGCTGAAGGCGGCTGGGCTCAGTTGCAGGCCTTGGGCCCCCTGGGCCAGGGTGGGCCGGCTTTGTGTGGCCTCCAGCCAGACACGCAGCTCGGGCCTTTGGAAGGGGTGGGGTGGCTGACCGCACCGACGCGCCCAGCCCGGGCCGGAGCCCAGCACGGCGTGGGCCATGCGCACGGCAGCGCCCAGGTCTTGCCGGTCCAGGGCCTGGGCCAGGGGCATGGCCAGAGGGTGGGCGGGCAGTACCGGCTCACCCCAACAGGCCGGTCCGGGCGAGGCCGTGGGGGGCGGCTGACACGGCGACGCAGACTGGGGTGCCATGGGCTCCAGCTCCGATTCGGCAAGGTACAAGGCCAGGTAGCGGGTGCCTTCGCTGCTCAGCGCCTGATGGATCTGGAACGGGGCGATCACCACCAGATCGCCGCGGCGGGCGGTGTAGGCCTGTCCGCTGCATTGAAAGTGGCATTCACCCTGGGTGATGGCTGCCACAAAGAAATGCGCGTGGAAATGGGGCTCGAAGCGGTGGGCGCCGATGTCCCAGCGCAAGGTCCGGGCGCGAACTGTGCTGGGGTCGGCGGGCTGGTTGAGGTGAGGGCGGAGAGGCATGGCGGGGTTCCGGGGCGTCATCTCAGCCTAGCAAAGGAACGGATTGCTGTGCTTGCTCTTGGTCGGCGTCAACGGCCCTCAAGGCAGCCAGGTGGGCCATGGCGGGTCACTGAGCCGAAGCCCAGGGTTCAGACCTTGGGCTCCTCGATGCCCTGGTGGAGGGCGGCCGCGCGTGCCACCAGTTCGGGGCTGGCCGAGGCGTAGCCGAAGAGCCGCTCCGGCGCGAGGCGGGCGATCAGCCGGCGGTCGGCTGGGGTGTCGACGATGGCGTGCGAGGGCTGGGCGCTGTCGCGGCGTTCGGTCTTGGGCACCGGCCTGCCCTGGCCGTCGGTGATCACCGCCACCCAGGGGGTCTTGGCATGGCTGCTGCGCTGGACCACCAGGCCGTATTCGCCCGAGGCCAGGCGCACGAACTCGCCCGGGGGGTACAGACCGAAGATCTTCACCACCGCCGTCGAGATCGGGCCGCCCTTGTCTTCGCGGTAGAGCTGGCGGATGGCCTCCTGCGAACTCAGCGGTGCGCGCAGCACCCGCGGGCTGATCTTGGCCATGAAGACATCGGCCACCCGCAGGGCGACGGCGATGTCGGCCACCTCGGTCAGCCCCTGGGGGTAGCCGCTGCCGTCGGCGCGCTCGTGGTGCTGGGCCACGGCGGCCAGCCAGTCGGCGTCGCTGACGCCGGCCTGCTGCAGCAGGGCCACGGCCTTCTGCGGATGGGCCTGGATGGCGGCCCGCTGGCGGTCGCGCATCGGCACATCCTGGGTCGCCATCTCGCCCTGCAGGTCGTGGATGCCGACGTTCATGGTCAGGGCCGCCTTGGCCAGGCTGCGCACACGGGCCTCGGGCCAGCCCAGCTGACGGCCCAGCAACAGGCCGACGGTGGCGGTATGGATGGCATGCAGGTAGCCGTAGTAGAAGAGCTTCACCCCTTCCTGACGCAGGCAGCGGTACAGGGCGATCTCGGGGTTGCTGGCCAGCAGGGCCTCGAGGTGGCGCAAGAAGCCGTCGAGCTGGCCGGGAAAGTCGACCTGCACATCCAGCGTGTCGAGCAGGCGCTTGAGCACCACGGTGGCCTGGTTCCAGAGTTCGAACAGGTTCGGTGCAGCCAGCACGTCGCGGGCGCGCTCGGTCTTGACCTGGGCCAGTGCAGCGGCCTTGATCTCTTCGACATCGACGAAGGCCCCGCGCTCCAGAAGGGCGTCGAGCTGTTCTTCGGACGCCACCACATGGCCCTTGCTGAGCAGCAGCCGGCCATGCGCGTCACGCACGTTCCAGGGCAGGGGGCGCTCCAGTTCGACCTTGGCGCGTGGCAATGGCAGCATCTTCACGGCGAGGCCTCCTGATCGTTCTCGGCATTGACTTTGCCGATGAACGGTAACCCGACCGCCGTGAGGGGTCAAGTGGGTGCTGTCGGGCCTATGGTCCTCGATGCATGGGTCGCCCGAGTCGCTCAGCCGCCGGCCTTCGCTCTTCTGCGCGGCGGCGCGGGCTCGGGCAGGGCGGCGTAGGTGGTGCGCAGCAGCTCGATCAGCCAGGCGTGGTCGTCCCAATGCTCGGGATCGATGTGGAAGTACGGCTTGCCGCCCGGGTAGGGCGGCTTTTCGTCGGCGCGCTTGAGCAGGGGGCGCGCCGCCTCGGTGGGTTTGAGGAACAACTGGTCGTCACAGACCAGACCGACCGGCTTGCCCGCCAGGTAGAGGCAGTATTCGCCGAACATCTTGCGGGTGGTGACGGGGCCGGCGCCGGCCAGCAGGTCCAGCAGGTGGTCGATGGTGCTCTGGCGGGTTCCCATGGCAGGCTCCTGTGGGTGTGCGGATGGTCCTGGCGCGATTCTGCGACGATCGTCAGGCGCCGCCAAGGACCATTGAACAGGCTCTGAGCGCCTGGGTTTGTCTCAGCTCAGGGGATGGCGATCCCTTCCCAGGTTCACTGGAAGGCCACCTCGGCAAAGCTGCGCAGCTTGCGGCTGTGCAGCCGGGCCATGCCTTCGGAGCGCAGGATCTCCAGCGCGCGGATGCCGATGCGCAGGTGCTGGTCGACGCGTTCGCGGTAGAAGTGGTTGGCCATGCCGGGCAGCTTGATCTCGCCATGCAGGGGCTTGTCGCTCACGCACAGCAGGGTGCCGTAGGGCACGCGGAAGCGGAAGCCGTTGGCGGCGATGGTGGCGCTTTCCATGTCCAGCGCCACCGCGCGGCTCTGGCTGAAACGGCGCTGCGGCTGGTTGTCGGGCAGCAGTTCCCAGTTGCGGTTGTCGGTGCTGGCCACCGTGCCGGTGCGCATGAAACGCTTCAGGTCGGGGCCGCTGACCTGGGTCACGTCGCTGACGGCCGCCTCCAGCGCCAGCTGGATCTCGGCCAGCGCCGGGATCGGCACCCACAGCGGCAGCTCTTCGTCGAGCACGTGGTCTTCGCGCACATAGCCGTGGGCCAGCACGTAGTCGCCCAGTTGCTGGCTGTTGCGCAGGCCGGCGCAGTGGCCCAGCATCAGCCAGGCGTGCGGGCGCAGCACCGCGATGTGGTCGGTGATGTTCTTGGCATTGGCCGGGCCGACGCCGATGTTGACCATGGTGATGCCGCTGTGGTCGGCCCGCACCAGGTGGTAGGCCGGCATCTGGGGCAGGCGCGGCGGCGGGGCGCCCAGCTCGTCGCCGGCCTCGGCCGGCAGGCCGGTGCGGCGGGTGACCACATTGCCGGGCTCGATGAAGGCGATGTATTCGCTGTCAGGCCTGGCCATCTCCTCGTGGCCCAGGCGCACGAATTCGTCGATGTAGAACTGGTAGTTGGTGAACAGCACGAAGTTCTGGAACGCGCGCGGCGAGGTCCCGGTGTAGTGGCGCAGCCGGTGCAGCGAATAGTCCACGCGGGGCGCCGTGAACAGCGACAGCGGCTGTGCCTCGCCGGGCTGCGGGGTCCAGGTGCCGTTGGCGATGCCGTCGTCCATGGCGGCCAGGTCGGGCAGGTCGAACACATCGCGCATCAGCTGGCGGCGCTCGGCACCCATCTGGCCCTCGACATGGTCGTGCTCGCTGAACGAGAAATGCACCGGGATGGGCTGGTTGCTGGTGCCCACCTCGAGTTCGACGCCGTGGTTGCGCAGCAGCAGCTCGAATTGCTCGAGGTAGTACTCGGCGTACAGGTCGGGCCGTGTCAGTGTGGTCTCGTAACGGCCCGGACCGGCGACGAAGCCGAAGGCCAGGTGGGCGATGTCGGGGTGTTGCTTGGCGCGCGCCACGGTCTCGGTGTGGATGCGCACGAAGGGGTAGTAGGCCCGCACATGGCCGGGCAGGTCTTCGCCCTTGACGAAGCGCTGCATGCTGTCGCGCAGATGGGCGATCTGCTGGTCGTAGATCTGCTGCACCTGTTGCAAGGCCGAGGCGGCGCTGAGGTGGCGGGTCGGAGCGATGAAAGGGGGCAGGTAAGGCATGGGTGCATTGTGCAACATCGTTACTGTTTTTCGGGACTGTGTTGCTAATGTCTCGGGCAGTAATTTTCGTGGTTCTCTTGTTGATTGCGATGTAAATTTTGATCACCTAAATGTGGAGGTATTGTGAAGAAATCATATTTGGCGATCGGTTTTTGTGCGGCTGCTTTTTCCGTATCGGTGTCTGCTGCGGGGTGGGTTGATTCTGCCTCGCTTACTTATTATTCTGGCTGGGCGTGTGATTCAGCGGATCCCAATTATCAAGGATGGATTCATGTTTGGCGTGATGATAATTTATTTCTGGCGGGGATTCCTGCAAATATTCCTCGTGAACCCGCTGTGGCTTCGCTTTGTGGCGGTTCTGGTGTCCACGGCTTTGGATCGATTATTTCTTTGCCGGACTCCTATTTGGATAATAAAGTGCACAAGGTGAGATTTTACTTCATCAAGAGGGATGGTTCAAATTTTGAAGTTCCAGGTTCGCCTGTAAGTGTTGTGTTTGGTAATGGTCAAATTAAGCCGCCCGAACCGCCGGCCCCCCCTCCGCCTGCCATATCTCCGACGGTTGTTTCTGGGTGTGACATTAATTCGCGTCCCGATTCGACATGGATGATGACAGGGGTGGTGGGGCTTTGTGTAAATGGATGGTACTCTTGGACCTCAACTGCAAATCTTCCGATAGGTTATCGATTGAATTCGTGCTCGCAGTATCTTGTTCCTGCTGGATGGGTTAAAGTCGGGTGGGAGGGCAATAGTTCAATATGTCAAAGACAGGATGGGTGGCGTGCCTGGAAAAACGACCAACATTGGATCTACGAGAAGCGGTCTTGAATTTTGAGTTGTCGGTTTGGAGTCTTTGGTGATGGCTTTGAGTCATGTGGTCGAAAAAGATAATCTGCACATGGTCCGGAAGCGTTGATAATTGAAGCATGAACTCTTCCGATCAGAGAATGACTCGTCAAGCCTTCGCTGCTCTGCCACTGGCGGCAGCCGCTTTGCAGAATCTTGGGCAATTGGGTTACGTGGCCATGACCCCCATCCAGGCCGCCAGCCTGCCGCTGAGCCTGGCCGGCCACGACCTGATCGCCCAGGCCAGCACCGGCAGCGGCAAGACGGTGGCCTTCGGGCTGCCCCTGGTGCAGGGGCTGGACGCCGGGCGGCTGGCGGTGCAGGCCCTGGTGCTGTGTCCCACGCGCGAACTGGCCGACCAGGTCACCCAGGAGATCCGCCGGCTGGCCCGCGCGGTCGACAACATCAAGGTCGTCACCCTGTGCGGCGGGGTGGCGCTGCGTGGCCAGACCCTGAGCCTGCAGCATGGCGCGCATGTGGTGGTGGGCACGCCGGGGCGCATCCTGGACCATCTGGAGCGCGGCTCGCTGCAGCTCGACGGGGTCCGCAGCCTGGTGCTCGACGAGGCCGACCGCATGCTCGACATGGGCTTTTTCGAGGACATCGCCTCGGTGGTGCGGCGTTGTCCGGCGCAGCGCCAGACGCTGCTGTTCTCGGCCACCTACCCCGAGGGCATCGACCGCCTGGCCGCCCAGTTCATGCGCGAGCCACGCCGGGTCCAGGTCGAGAGCCAGCACGACGAGCGCACCATCCGCCAGCTGTACGTCGAGGTCGCCAATGCCGCCCGCCTGGCGGCGGTGGGGCGCCTGCTGAACCATTTCCGGCCCGAGTCGACCCTGGCCTTCTGCAACACCAAGCAGCAGTGCCGCAACCTGGTCGGCCAACTGCAGTCGCAGGGCTTCAGTGCGCTGGCGCTCTATGGCGAGCTGGAGCAGCGCGAACGCGACCAGGTGATGATCCAGTTCGCCAACCGCAGCTGCTCGGTGCTGGTGGCCACCGACGTGGCGGCGCGGGGGCTGGATGTGCCGAACCTGCAGGCGGTGATCAATGTCGATGTCAGCCCCGATCCCGAGGTGCATGTGCACCGCATCGGCCGCACCGGCCGTGCCGGGGCCGAGGGGCTGGCCCTGACCCTGGCCAGCATGGACGAGATGGGCTATGTCGGGCGCATCGAGCAGATGCAGGGCCGCGAGTCCGAGTGGCTGCCGCTGGACACGGTGCCGCCGGCCGGCCAGAAGCCGCTGCGGGCCCCGATGGCCACGCTGCAGATCGTCGGCGGGCGCAAGGAGAAGATCCGGGCCGGCGACGTGCTGGGCGCGCTGACCGGCGAGGCCGGCTTCGCCAAGGAGCAGATCGGCAAGATCAATGTGAACGAGTTCTCGACCTATGTGGCGGTGGAGGCGGGCATTGCCGACGAGGCGGTGCGGCGCCTGTCGGCCGGGCGCATCAAGGGGCGTTCGGTCAAGGTCCGCCGGCTCGAACTCGAATGAAGGGCTGACAAGCGTCGAGTCGGAGGTCGGGGGGATCCCGGCCGGTGCTTCAGCGCACCAGGATCTCGACGCGGCGGTTCAGCGGTTCGTTGACCTCGTCGGCGGTCGGCACTGCCAGTTCGCGCTCGCCGCGCCCGATGGCCTCGATGCGGCCGGCCGGCAGGCCGCTCTGCTCAAGCAGCTTGCCGACCTCGCGGGCCCGGCGCAGCGACAGCGCGTCGTTGGCCTCGAGCGTGCCGGTGGTGTCGGTGTGGCCGACCACCAGGATCTCGACGCCGGGATGGCGGCCGGTCTCGGCCTGGATGCGCGGCAGCTCGGCCTGGGAATCGGCGGTCAGCCGGGTCGTGCCGGGCTGGAAATACAGCAGGTAGCGCACCCCTTTGGGCGGCGCCACCTTGAACAACGGGGCATAGGTCTGTTCGACCTGTGCGGGCTCGACCGTGCCCACGCTGGGCGGCTGGTCGGCCGCCGCGCTCACGCTGCGGTAGGGTTGGGTGAGGGTCTCGACCGTCTGGCCGGTCTGGATCACCACGCCAGTGGGTTGATCCCCGGGCTGGGGCAGCAGGATGACCTGCACCACCGGGACCGGGGCCTTGGCGGGGCTGGCGCAACCGCCCAGGCCGATCAGGCCGATCAGGGACAGGGCGGCGCCCAGCAGGGCCCGCAGGGACCGGCCGGCAGGCGACAGCAGCAGGTGCTTCATTTCGGGGTCTCCTCGCGGACTTCGACGATGAAGTCGGTGCCCAGCACGCCGATGGTCGAGGTGGGGGTGGTGACTTTCATGGATTCGGGGCGCGTCTTGCCGATCAGTCCGGTGATCACGCGCAGGGTGCCCTTGAGCACCGAGATCAGCACATTGCCCTGGTTGGTGGTCGGGTTGAAGCTGAAATCACGCAGGTCGACGCTGCTGGAGGGGCCGAGCATCAGGGTGGTGCCGTCGCGCAGCATCAGGCTCACCGCGCTGTCCGGGCCGGTCTGGATGCGGTCGTTCGCCTGCACCGCGTCGCCCGAATGCAGGGGGCGGGCCGCGCCGGCCCCTTGCGCCTGGGCCTGGCCGTTGACGAGCTTGACGATGCCGGCGCGCGGGCTGGCCTCGGGGCTGGCCTGCAGCGCGGCGGCGGCCTCGGTGGCTTCGTCGGCGAGGGCCGGCTGCAGCCAGCCGGCAAGAAGCGGCAGGCAGCCCAGCAAGGCCAGGCGCCATGGTTTGCGTGCAGCGATCATCATCGATGGAGTCCTGTGTTTGGCGGCCCCTGCCCGAAGCCCGGTGCCCGAGGCCGATCCGTGTCCTTGAAAATCCGTGAATTAGCGCACAGTAACATTGTTTCTGTCGTGGATTAGATGAATCCAGTCAATCGAGATTGACGTCGGCGTTTTTTGGCGGGTTATTTTGAGCGAAGAGCGGATTTCCCGATCTTCTTGCGTTCCATGAGGAGAAACCGTTTTGATCAGCCTGATCCAGCGTGTCAGCGAGGCCCGGGTGGTGGTGGCGGGCCGCACCGTCGGGGCCATCGAGGCCGGTCTGCTGGTGCTGGCCTGCGCCGAACCGCAGGACACCGAGGCCGTGGCCGATCGCCTGCTGGCCAAGATTCTGAAGCTGCGCATCTTCAGCGATGAGGCCGGAAAGATGAACCGCTCGGTCCAGGACCTCGACGGTCAGGGGCGGGCCGGCGGTCTGCTGATCGTCAGCCAGTTCACCTTGGCGGCGGATTGCAGTGGCGGCAACCGCCCGAGCTTCACCGCCGCCGCGCCACCCGAGCAGGGCCGTCGCCTCTATGAACACCTGGTGCAGCGGGCGCAGGCCCTGCACCCCCAGGTGGCGGCGGGCATCTTTGCCGCCGACATGAAGGTGCATCTGGTCAACGACGGACCGGTGACGATCCCGCTGCGGATGGGCTGAAGAGCGCCCGTGCCGTCGGGTCGGATGTCGACTGCCGGTTGTCAGGCCACGCAGAGGTACTTGGTCTGCACGTACTCTTCGAGGCCCTGGCGTGCGCCCTCGCGGCCGTAGCCGGACTGCTTGACGCCGCCGAAAGGGGCCACGGCGGTCGAGATCAGGCCGGAGTTGACGCCCACCATGCCGTATTGCAGCGCCGCGCCCACGCGCCAACTGCGTGCTGCGTCGCGGGTGTAGAAGTAGGCGGCGAGGCCGAATTCGGTGTCGTTGGCCAGGCGCAGGGCCTCGGCCTCGTCGCGGAAGCGGAACAGCGGCGCGACCGGGCCGAAGATCTCTTCCTGCGCCAGCCGCATGGCGGTGGTGGCGCCGGTCAGCACGGTCGGCTCGTAGAAAGTCCGCCCCAGGGCATGGCGGCGCCCGCCGGTGAGCACGCGGGCCCCCTGCGACAGGGCGTCGGCCACCAGTTCCTCGACCTTGTGCAGGGCCGGCTCGTCGATCAGCGGCCCCTGGCCCACGCCGGCCTGAAGGCCGTCGCCGACCTGCAGCGCCTGCACCGCCGCCGAGAGCTTGGCGGCGAAGGCCTCGTAGACACCGTCCTGCACCAGGAAGCGGTTGGCGCAGACGCAGGTCTGGCCGGTGTTGCGGTACTTGGAGGCCAGCGCCCCGATCACCGCCTGGTCGAGGTCGGCATCATCGAAGACGATGAAGGGCGCATTGCCGCCGAGTTCGAGCGACATCTTCTTGAGCGTGGGGGCGCATTGGGCGGCCAGCAGGCGGCCCACCTCGGTCGAGCCGGTGAAGGTCAGCTTGCGCACCAGCGGGCTGGCGGTGAGCGCCCCGCCGATGCTGCGGGCCCCGCCGGTGAGCACATTGAACACCCCGGGTGGCACCCCGGCGCGCTGTGCCAGTTCGGCCATGGCCAGCGCGCTCAGCGGGGTCTGGGTGGCGGGCTTGACGATGATGGTGCAGCCGGCGGCCAGCGCCGGCGCGACCTTGCGCGTGATCATGGCCGCCGGGAAGTTCCACGGCGTGATGGCCGCGCACACGCCCACCGGCTCCCGGGTCACCAGGATGCGCTTGTCGGGCCAGGGCGAGGGGATGATCTCGCCGTAGAGCCGGCGCGCCTCTTCGGCGAACCATTCGATGTAGGAGGCGGCATAGGCGATCTCGCCGCGGGACTCGGCCAGCGGCTTGCCCTGCTCGCAGGTCATCAGCAGGGCCAGGTCCTCCTGGTGCTGCAGCATCAGCTCGAACCAGCGGCGCAGGATGCGGGCGCGGTCCTCGGCGGTGCGTTCCTTCCAGAGCACGAAGGCGGCCTGGGCCGCATCGATGGCCTGCCGGGTCTCGTCGGCGCCGCAGTCCGGCACCTGCGCGATCAGCTCGCCCGTGGCCGGGTTGTGCACCGCCAGGCGGGCGCCTTCCTGCGCCTCGCGCCATCGGCCATCGATGAGATTGTGTTGCTTGAGCAGGCTGGGGTCTTGGAGGGTCGGCATGGGCGCTGAAGAGTGGGTGGGAAAAGGCGGCGCCACCCCTGGGCGGCGCCTCGGAAACATGGGCGGACGATCAGTCGGCCAGGGGCTGCACCGGGAAGACCGCGTTGATCTGTCCGGTGCCCGAGCTGGCGAAGAAGGGCGTGATCACCTCGACGCCGGCGCTGTAGCGGTCCCAGCCCAGGGCGCCGAGCAGCATCGCGGTGTCGTGCATGAAGCCCTCGCCATGGCCCTTGTCGGCGTATTCGGGCAGCAGGGCGCAGAAGGTCTTCCAGTCGCCCTGCTGCCACATCTCGACCACGCGGTGGTCGAAGGCTTCGAGGTAGGGGCTCCACATCTTGTGCAGGTATTCCTCGGCCACGCCGTTCTGGGCGAAGCGGTGGCTCAGCGAGCCGCTGGCCAGGAAGGCCACGCGGCCCGCGTAGTCGCCCTCGACGGCTTCGCGCATGGCGCGCCCCAGGCGGGCGCTGTCGGACAGGTTGTGCACCGTGCACAGCGCCGACACCGAGACCACTTTGAAGTGCCGGTCGGCGTTCATGTAGCGCATCGGCACCAGGGTGCCGTATTCGAGGGTCAGCGAGGTGTCGGAATGGGCCCGGGTCGGCACCCCGGCGGCTGTCGCGGCGCGCGCCAGCAACTCGCCCAGCGCGGTGTTGCCCTCGTATTCGTAGGGCATGTTCTTGATGAAATGCGGCAGTTCGTTGCTGGTGTACAGGCCCTGGAAATGCGCGGCATTGTTGACGTGGTAGCCCGAGTTGACCAGCCAGTGGGTGTCGAACACCACGATGGTGTCCACCCCCAGTTCGCGGCAGCGGCGGCCGATTTGGATGTGACCGTCGATGGCGGCCTGGCGGCAGCCCTTGTGCGGTCCGTCGAGTTCGCTGAGGTACATCGAGGGAACGTGCGTGATCTTGGCGGCGAGAGCGAGTTGGCCCATGTTTGGCTCCTTGGTGTCGTGGTTCAAGAGAAGGGAGAAGGGATGACTCGGCTGCCGGTGGGCTGGTGTGGGTGTTTTGCTAATATGTGAGTGAGTATATTGCTAACATCTTAGTGAAACAAGAGGCGAAACCCGGGCTTGAATTGGCGGATGATCGGGGGATGGAAAAAAGTGCCGCCCAGGCCATCAGACACCGCAACCTGCCCTTGCTGCTGCTGCAGTCGCGTGAGGCCGTGCTGACGCGCTTCCGCCCCCTGCTCAATGCCCAGGGGGTGACCGAGCAGCAGTGGCGCGTGATCCGCGCGCTCGATGAATTCGGGGCCATGGAGCCGCGCCAGATCGGTCGTCTGTGCTGCATCTCGAGCCCCAGCATGGCCGGCATCCTGGCGCGCATGGACGACATGGGCCTGATCTCGCGCGAACGCATGGCGCAGGACCAGCGCCGCGTGATGGTGGCGGTGACGGCGCGCGGCCAGAAGGTGGTCGCGGCCTTGGCGCCGCAGATCGAGGCCTGCTATCTGGAGATCGAGGGCCGCATCGGCCACGAGTTCACCGAGCTGCTCTACGACATGCTCGACGCCCTGGCCGGCCAGTTGCAGGGCGATGGGGCCGAGGAGCCTTCCGGGGTCGACTGAAGCGGCCGCGCCGCCGGGCCGCGAGGCTCAGCCGGCGGCCTGGACGGCGTCGTCCACGCTCCAGAACAGCCCGACCCGGCTGGGGTTGGCGCCGTCGGCGAGCAGGCCCACGCGCAGCAGGGCCTCGCGCGGCTTGTCCTTGACGCGCGCCAGCAGCAGGCGGGTGTCGCGCTGGCGCAGACTCGAGGCGAATTCGGCCAGCGCCTCCATGGCGGTGCTGTCGAGGTCGTCGCTGACCTCCAGGCTCAGCACCACGACCCGCGTCTGCCGGTCCAGGGCGCGGCGCTGCACGAACTGGAAGATCAGCTCGGCATTGGCAAAGAACAGCGGCTCCTCGGGGCGCATGATCAGCACGCCGGGGCGCAGCACCGTCTCGGTGTGCCGTTCGTGGTCGAGGTAGTCGCGGGTGCCGGGCAGCAGGCCCAGCTCGCTGACCACCGGCTGGGCGAAGCGGCGGATGGCCACCAGCAGGGACAGGCCGACGGCCAGCAGCATGCCGAACAGCACCCCGAAGCCCAGCACCCCGGCGGCGGCGGCCAGGGCCAGCCAGGCATCGCTGCCCAGGCGCAGCGTGGCGATCACCGCCTTGGGCCAGAGGTTGTGCGACAGGATGCCCGCCACCACGGCGGCCAGCACCGGCTCGGGCAGCAGGGCCAGCCAGGGGCGGGCCCACCACAGCAGCAGGGCCAGGGCGGCGGCGGCGGCCACGCCGGCCCATTTGCTGCGCCCGCCGGCGGCCTGGCTGGCCGAGGCGGCGGAGAAGCCGGCACCCACCGGCAGGCCCTGCACCAGGCCGCTGACCAGGTTGGCCGCGCCCAGGGCCAGCAGCTCGCGGTTGGCATTGACGCTGTCGCCGTTCTGCAGGGCCAGCGAACGCACCGAGCCCCAGGATTCGGCGAACAGGATCAGCAGCAGGGCCGGCGCGATTTCGACGGCGCGCAACCAGTTCTCGGTGCTCAGGCTCGGCAAGTGCCAGGCCAGGGGCTGCCACTCGATCAGGCCGACCAGGGGCACGCCCTGGGCTCCCAGGTCCTGCCAGGCCGAGACGGCGATGCCCAGGCTCAGCACCACCAGCGAGGGCGGGATGAAGAGCCAGCGCTGCAGGCCGTGGCGCAGCAGCAGCCACAGCGCGAGCGCGCCCAGGCCGGTGTACAGGCTCGGGCGGTGCCATTGGGCGGCGCTGTCCAGCAGTTTCCACAGCAGCACGCCGACCTGGGACGCGTGGACCTCGGCGCCGGTGATGGCCGGCAGCTGCTTGATCACGATCGTCACCGCCAGGCCCCAGGCGAAGCCGCGCAGCACCGGCCGCGAGATGAAGCCGCCGAGAAAGCCGGCGCGCAGCGCGGCGGCGCTGAGGAACATCAGGCCGGTCAGGCCCACCAGGGCATAGCCCATGGCCGGGCCGCCGATGGCCACGGCCGAGGCGAAGACGGCGGCGGCCGACGAGGTCGGCGCCACCACCGCGAAGCGGCTGGTGCCGAGCCAGGGGTAGATGCACAGGCCGACCAGGGCCGCGAGCAGCGCGTGCAGGGGCTCGACGCCGGCGATCGCGGCGTAGGCCACGGCCTCGGGCAGCAGCACCCCGGCCACGGACAGGCCCGCCAACAGGTCGGGCCAGCTGCGGGCCAGCAGGCCTTCGGGGGCGGCCGCTGGGGCGGCGGAGGTGTCGGACATGGGAAGGTCTCCTGGAGCGGACGGGGCGGGACGGCGGTGTTCAGTAGGGGTTGGCGAAGCCCAGGGCCCCGAGCAGCAGGATCTCCAGGGTCTCCATCTCGAGCGCATCTCGCTCGTGGGTCTCGTGGTCGTAGCCGCAGGCATGCAGGGTGCCGTGCACCAGCAGGTGGGCGTAGTGCGCCTGCAGCGGCTTGCGCTGCTCCTGGGCCTCGCGCTCGACCACCGGGGCGCACAGCACCAGGTCGGCCATCACCACCGGGCTTTGGACGTAGTCGAAGGTGAGCACATTGGTGGCGTAGTCCTTGCCCCGGTAGGCCTGGTTGAGCTCGCGCCCTTCCTCGGTGTCGACGATGCGCACCGTGATCTCGCCGGGGCGGGGCAGGGCGTGGCGGATCCAGCGCGCCACCTGGGCGCGGGGCAGGGCGGCGCGGTGCGCGGCGGCGCCGGGAAAGCGGGCGAATTGCAGGGACAGCGAGAGTTCGGGCAGCGACATGGGGTTCCAGGTGGGCGGGGTGGGGCGCGGAGCTTCAATCGGCCGCGCGGCGGGCCGCAGCGGCCGGCCGGCCGGCGGCCTCGTAGGCGTCGACGATGCGCGCCACCAGCGGGTGGCGCACCACGTCGGCGCTGGTGAAGCGGGTCACGGCAATGCCCTTGACCCGCTTGAGCACCCGTTCGGCGTCGATCAGGCCGCTCGGGGCGCCCTTGGGCAGGTCGATCTGGCTCACGTCGCCGGTGACCACCGCCTTGGCGCCGAAGCCGATGCGGGTCAGGAACATCTTCATCTGTTCGGGCGTGGTGTTCTGGGCTTCGTCGAGGATGACGAAGGCGTTGTTGAGGGTGCGCCCACGCATGAAGGCCAGCGGGGCGATCTCGAGCGCGTTGCGCTCGAAGGCCTTCTGCACCCGGTCGAAGCCCATGAGTTCGTAGAGCGCGTCGTAGAGCGGGCGCAGATAGGGGTCGACCTTCTGGGTCAGGTCGCCGGGCAGGAAGCCCAGGCGCTCGCCGGCCTCGACGGCCGGTCGGGTCAGCACGATGCGCTGCACCGCGTTGCGCTCCAGCGCATCCACCGCGCAGGCCACGGCCAGGTAGGTCTTGCCGGTGCCGGCCGGGCCGATGCCGAAGGTGATGTCGTGGGTGGCGATGTTGTCGAGGTAGACGCTCTGCACCGGCGTGCGTGCGCGCAGGTCGCCGCGTCGGGTGCTGAGCACCTGGGCGCCGTCGGGGGCCTCGGTCAGGGCGGTGTCGCCGGCCAGCATCAGCTGCACCGTCTCGGCCGGAATCGCCCGTTCGGCGATCTCGTAGAGCGCCTGCAGCACCTCCATGGCCTTCTGGGCGCGGACCTTGGGGCCGTCGACCTTGAACTGCTCGTGCCGGTGCGCGATGCTGACCTGCAGGCCGGCCTCGATGCTGCGCAGGTGCTCGTCCATCGGCCCGCACAGGTGGCCCAGGCGCAGGTTGTTGTGGGGGGTGAAGTTGTGTCTGACGATCAAGCTGATAATTCCGGCCGACGGGCCCCGAGACGGGGCCGCAAGGACTGCAATGATAGGCAAATTGACCGGAACCCTCGCCGACAAGAACCCGCCCCAGCTGCTGGTGGACTGCCATGGCGTCGGCTATGAAGTGGACGTGCCCATGAGCACCTTCTACAACCTGCCCGCCGTGGGCGAGAAGGTGTCGCTGCTGACCCACTTCGTGGTGCGCGAGGATGCCCAGATCCTCTATGGCTTCGGCACCGGGGCCGAGCGCGAGGCCTTCCGCCAGCTCATCAAGATCAGCGGCGTGGGGCCGCGCACCGCGCTCAGCGTGCTGTCGGGCATGAGCGTGGCGGAGCTGTCGCAGGCCATCACCCAGCAGGAGGCGGGGCGCCTGGTCAAGGTGCCGGGCATCGGCAAGAAGACCGCCGAACGCCTGCTGCTCGAACTCAAGGGCAAGCTCGGGGCCGAGCTGGGGCCGCGTCCGGCTGCGGCCAGCGATGCCCAGGCCGACATCCAGCAGGCCCTGCTGGCGCTGGGCTACAACGACAAGGAGGCGGCGGCGGCGCTCAAGGCCCTGCCGCCCGAGGTCGGGGTGAGCGAGGGCATCAAGCTGGCGCTCAAGGCGCTGGCGCGCTGAACCCGCCGGCCGGCGTCGCCTCGGGGGTCTCGCCACGGGCCAGCCGGGCCTCGATGTCGGCCAGCACCGGCAGCAGGTCGGCCACGCTGTCGACCACGTAGTGCGCGCCGCCGGCGTGCAGCTCGGCGGCAGCCTGCGCGCGCAGCCGCGCCTGCTCGGTCTGCGGCAGGGCCAGCCACTGGGCCTCGGTCAGCCCGACCATGTTGCCGCTGACGGCCAGACCCACCACCCAGGTGCCGATGGCGCGGCCTTCCTGCAGGCCGGGCACCGTGTCGTCGACCTTGACCACCGCGGCCGGCGGCCAGACCTGCAGGTCCGACAGGGTGCGCACCATCATCAGGGGGCCGGGACGCGCCGAGTGCATGTCGCCGGCGCAGACCAGGTTGTCGGGGGCATAGCCCTGGGCGGCGGCCAGGGGCTGCAGCACCTCCATGATGGGCCGGTTGTAGCCGGTGG
>JAFAMV010000112.1 GCA_019233055.1 Curvibacter sp. | reverse complement strand
CGGATCGACGTTCACCGGCAGGCGGCGTTCGCGCCACAGGTAGTACCAGGTGTCCTCGTAGCCGGCCTCGATGAAGCGGTCGCTGAGCCCCAGCTTGCCGGCCAGGGTCTGGGTGAAGCGTTGGGCATCCTGGCTGGTGAAATGGGCCTCCACACGCTCATCGGCGAACAGCTCGGGCCGGTTCCAGACCGGCTGGCCGTCGGCGCGCCAGCAGATCGACAGGGCCCAGCGCGGCAATTGTTCGCCGGGATACCACTTGCCCTGGCCGAAATGCAGGAAGCCGCCCTGGCCGTACTCTTCGCGCAGGCGGTGCACCAGGTCGGTGGCGTAGGCCCGCTTGGTGGGGCCGAGGGCGTCGGTGTTCCACTCGGCGCCCTCGCGGTCGTTGGTGGCGACATAGGTGGGCTCGCCGCCCTGGGTCAGGCGCACATCGCCGGCCTGCAGTTCGGCGTCGACGGCTTCGCCGAGTGCCAGCACCCGGGCCCATTGCTCGTCGGTGTAGGGCTGAGTCACGCGGGGCGATTCGTAGATGCGCGAGACCGCCATGTGGTGGCTGAATTCGACCTCGCATTCGTCCACCGCCCCTTCGACCGGTGCCGCCCCGGAGGGCTGGGGCGTGCAGGCCAGCGGAATGTGGCCTTCGCCGGCCAGCAGGCCCGAGGTCGGGTCCAGGCCGATCCAGCCGGCGCCGGGCAGGTAGACCTCGCACCAGGCGTGCAGGTCGGTGAAATCGACCTCGGTGCCGCTCGGGCCGTCGAGCGATTTGACGTCGGGCTTGAGCTGGATCAGGTAGCCCGAGACGAAGCGGGCGGCCAGCCCGCAGCGCCGCAGCAGTTGCACCAGCAGCCATCCCGAGTCGCGGCAGGAGCCTGAGCCCAGGGTGAGGGTCTCTTCGGGCGTCTGCACGCCGGGCTCCATGCGGATCAGGTAGCGGATGTCGCTCTGCAGCTTCTGGTTCAGGCGCACCAGGAAGTCGATGGTGCGGCATTCGCTGAGGTCGATGCCGTCGAGGTAGCGGGCCAGCGCCGGTGTCAGGGGCTCGGCCGCCAGATAGGGTGCCAGTTCCTGGGCCACCAGGGGCTCATAGCGGAAGGGGAAGTTCTCGGCCGCCGGCTCAAGAAAGAAATCGAAAGGGTTGTAAACCGCCATTTCCACCACCAGGTCGACGGTGACCTTGAATTCGGTGGTGGGCTGGGGGAAGACCAGCCGGGCCTGGTAGTTGGCGAAGGGGTCCTGCTGCCAGTTGATGAAGTGGTTGGCAGGCTCGATGCGCAGCGAATACGAAATGATCTTGCTGCGGCAATGCGGCGCGGGGCGCAGGCGGATGACCTGCGGACCGAGGTTCACGGGACGGTCGTAGCGGTAGTGGGTGACGTGGTTCAGTGCGGCGTGGATCGACATTCGTCTTGTCTCTCTGGCAAATGGGCCGTGAAATGCCGACGGAATCCGCCTGCATGGCTGAACATCCTAGCAAGACCTGCGCCATGCAATGTGTCAAAAGGCGGGTTTCCGGACCCCTAGCATGCAGAGATGCCGAGTTCCTCTGCGCCTTTGCCGTGGCCTGCCGCAGCAGCCTGGCGGCTGCCCCGACGGGGGTGGCTGGCGGCCGGCCTGGGCAGCCTGCTGGGGGTGGCGTTGCAATTGCAGCAACCCGCGCTGTGGGCAACCCACTTCTATGTGCTGTGTCTGTGGCCGGCCGGTCTGGCCCTGGCCGGCTTGGGCTTGGGGTGGTGGCGTCTGCCGCGGGGGCTTGGGCTGCAGTTCGGCGTGGGGCTGCTGGCGGTGTCGGTCGGCTTCGCTGCGGTGGGCCTGCGCGCCGGCTGGCGCATGGCGCAGGGGCTGTCCCCAGAGCTCGAAGGGCGGGACATCGTGGTGGTCGGGCTGGTCGAGGCCATGCCCCAGGTGCTGCCTCAGGGGCTGCGCTTCGGCTTCGAGGTCGAATCGGCCTGGCTCGACGGGCGGCCGGTGGATCTGCCGCCCACGCTGTGGCTGAGCTGGTATGTCTCGGGCGCCGGTCAGGCCCTGGCGGGCTCGGCCGTGCCGTCCCTGCTGTCCCTGCCAGGAGCGTCCTGGCCGGACCTGCGCGCCGGCGGGCGCTGGCGTTTGACGGTGCGGCTCAAGCAGGCCCGAGGCAACCGCAATCCCCACGGTTTCGACTATGAGCTGTGGATGTGGGAACAGGGTTACCGGGCCAGCGGCTATGTGCGCTCTGGGCCGCAGGACCCGCCACCGCAGCTTCTGCAGGCCACGCACCAGCACCCGTTGGAGCAGTGGCGCCAGCGGGTGCGCGAGGCGATCTGGCGCGGGTTGTCGCCAGCCGGCGGCGGAGCCGTCCCGACGCCGCAGGCGGGCGTCGTCGTGGCCCTGGTCACAGGGGACCAGCATGCGATCGGCCGGGCCGACTGGGACCTGTTCCGCACCACGGGGGTGGCGCATCTGATGAGCATCTCCGGGCTGCACATCACCTGCATGGCCTGGCTGGCGGGGAGGGCGCTGGCCTGGGCCTGGCGCCAGACCGGGCGGGCCGCAGGGGTGTGGGGGCGATGTTGCCTGTGGCTTCCGGCCCCCTGGTTCGGACAACTGGGCGGACTGGCGGTGGCCTTGCTGTACTCGGCATTCTGCGGCTGGGGCGTGCCCGCGCAGCGCACGGTCGGCATGCTGGCCGTGGTCACGGCGCTGCGTCTGGGCGGGCAACGCTGGCCCTGGTCGGCGGTCTGGTTGCTGATGGCGGTGGTGGTGGTGGCCTGGGATCCCTGGGCCCTGCTGCAGGCCGGCTTCTGGCTGAGCTTCGTCGCCGTGGCCATCCTGCTGGCGACCGATCCGGGGCGGCGGGATGCGCCGGCGGAGGAGGGCGGCGGGGCGGGTCGGCTGCGACGGGCGTGGCAGGCCAGCGGTGTGCCGGCCCTGTGGCGCGAGCAATTTCTCATGACGGTGGCGCTGGCACCGCTGACCCTGATGCTCTTCGGCCAGATGTCCCTGGTGGGGCTGCTGGCCAACCTGCTGGCCATTCCCTGGGTGACCGGGGTGGTGACGCCGCTGGCCCTGTTGGGCGTTCTGTATGCACCACTCTGGGGCGTTTCGGCCCTGGCGGTTGAAGGCCTGATGTGGCTGCTGCAGGGCCTGGCTGCCTGGCCACTGGCCAGCTGGTCGGTGCCTGCGGCTCCGCTCTGGGTGGGGGTTGTGGCGCTGGCGGGCGGGCTGCTGGCCGTGCTGCGCCTGCCCTGGGCCTGGCGTTGCCTGGGCCTGCCCCTGCTGCTTCCGCTGCTGTGCTGGCAGTCGCCGCGACCGGCGCCGGGGCGTTTCGAGATCCTGGCGGCCGACATCGGCCAGGGCAATGCGCTGATCGTGCGCACCGCCGGCCATGCGATGGTCTATGACGCGGGGCCGCGCTACTCGGAGGAAAGCGATGCGGGCGACCGGGTCCTGGGGCCCTTGCTGCGGGCACTGGGCGAGCGGGTCGATCTGCTGATGCTGAGCCACCGCGACAGCGACCACACCGGAGGCGCCGCATCGGTGCTGGCCCAGCAGCCCCAGGCCCGCCTGTGGTCTTCGCTGGAGGTCGGTCACACGCTGCTGTCGGGGCGCGTGCACACGCGCTGCCTGGACGGTCTGGGTTGGCAATGGGATGGGGTGCGCTTCGAGGTGCTCCATCCGGTCGCGGCGGACTACGGGGCGGCCACCCGGCCGAACGCCGTGAGCTGCGTGTTGCGCATCCGGGATGCGTCGGGCGCCACCGCCCTGCTGGTCGGCGACATCGAGCAGGCCCAGGAGCAGGCCCTGCTGGCGCGCAGGGCCGATCTGGCGGCCGACTTCCTGCTGGTGCCCCACCATGGCAGCAAGACCTCTTCCAGCGAAGCCTTCCTGCGCGCCGTGCATCCGCGCCTGTCCTTTGTGCAGGCCGGCTACCGCAATCGCTTCAACCACCCTGCGCCGGTGGTGCTGGCGCGCTATCGGCAACTGGGGCTGCCGGTCCTGGCTTCGCCGTCCTGCGGGGCCCTGTGGTGGCGCAGTGCGGCACCCGGGGTGGCCGAGTGCGAACGGGAGCGCCATCCTCGCTATTGGCAGGGACGTTGAAGGGGCATGCCGCCCTCGAAACCGTTCCAGAGTGGCCGTTGAAGCGCACTGGCGGACCGTCAAAAGCGTCCTGCATCGCGTGTCGATTTCATGGGCCATGGGCCCGGAACTTGCTATGCTGGAGTCAGGAGATGGTCCATGCTGAAATTTGACGAGATGTACGCCCGATTGCCCATGGAGGGCAGCCCGGTCCGGGCCCACTACGAAGCCTATGCCCGCTGGCTGGCACGTCAACCCGATGAGGTGATGAAGGCCCGCAGGGAAGAGGCCGAGATGATCTTCCGCCGCGTCGGCATCACCTTCGCGGTGTACGGCGCCAAGGATGAGGACGGCGCCGGCACCGAGCGCCTGATTCCCTTCGACCTGATTCCCCGCATCATCCCGGCCCACGAATGGCAGTCGATGGAAAAGGGCCTGGTGCAGCGCGTGACGGCACTGAACCGCTTCATCCACGACGTCTACCATGACCAGGAGATCATCCGGGCCGGTGTGATCCCGGCCGACCAGATCCTCCAGAACGCCCAGTTCCGCAGCGTGATGATGGGCGTGGATGTGCCCAACCACGTCTATTCGCAGATCTCGGGCATCGACATCGTGCGGGCGCCGAATGCCCAGGGCGAAGGCGAGTACTACGTGCTCGAGGACAACCTGCGCGTGCCCAGCGGCGTGAGTTACATGCTCGAAGACCGCAAGATGATGATGCGCCTGTTCCCCGACCTGTTCAGCCAGCACCGGGTGGCGCCGGTGGCGCACTACCCCGATCTGCTGCTCGAGACCCTGCGCGCCTCGGCACCGCCCGCCACGGCCGAGCCCACGGTGGTGGTGCTGACGCCCGGCATGTACAACAGCGCCTACTTCGAGCACGCCTTCCTGGCCCAGCAGATGGGGGTGGAACTGGTGGAGGGGCAGGACCTGCTGGTCAAGGACAACTTCGTCTGGATGCGCACCACGCGCGGCCTCAAGCGGGTGGACGTGATCTACCGCCGCGTCGATGACGACTTCCTCGATCCCGAGGTGTTCCGGCCCGGCTCGACCCTGGGCTGCGCCGGCCTCATGAACGCCTACCGGGCCGGCAATGTGGCGATCTGCAACGCGGTGGGCACGGGCGTGGCCGACGACAAGTCGATCTACCCCTACGTGCCGAAGATGATCGAGTTCTACCTCGGCGAAAAGCCCATCCTCAACAACGTGCCCACCTACATCTGCCGCAATCCCGACGAGCTGCAGTACACCCTGGACAACCTCAAGGACCTGGTGGTCAAGGAGGTGCATGGCGCCGGCGGCTACGGCATGTTGGTGGGCCCAGCATCGACCAAGGCGGAGATCGAGGAATTCCGCGCCGCGCTGCTGGCCAACCCCGGCGGCTACATCGCCCAGCCGACGCTCAGCCTGTCGAGCTGCCCGACCTTCGTCGAGTCGGGCATCGCGCCGCGCCACATCGACCTGCGGCCCTTCGTGCTGTCGGGCAAGACGGTGCAGATGGTGCCGGGCGGGCTCACCCGGGTTGCGCTCAAGGAAGGCTCCCTCGTCGTCAACTCCTCGCAGGGGGGCGGCACCAAGGACACCTGGATTCTCGAAGTTTGAGGGGTAATTTCTGATGTTGTCACGCACTGCCGATCATTTGTTCTGGATGTCCAGGTACACCGAACGGGCGGAGAACACCGCCCGCATGCTGGACGTGAACTACCAGACTTCGCTGCTGCCGCAGTCCGCTGCGGTGGCCCAGGTCGGCTGGCAGGGGCTGCTGTCGATCAGCGAGCTGCTGCCCTCCTACCAGGCCCTGTATGGCGAAGTGACGCCGCAGCGGGTGATGGAGTTCATGGTGAAGGACGAGGACAATCCCTCGTCCATCCTGTCGTGCCTGCGCGCCGCCCGCGAGAATGCGCGCGCGGTGCGGGGCTCGCTCACCACCGAGGCCTGGGAGATCCAGAACCAGACCTGGCTGGAGGTCAACCGCATGCTGCGCCAGGGCGACTTCGAGCGCGACCCGGGCCAGTTCTTCGAATGGGTGAAGTTCCGCTCGCACCTCTCGCGCGGCGTCACCGTGGGCACCATGCTGATGGACGAGGCGTTGCACTTCATGCGCCTGGGCACCTTCCTCGAACGCGCCGACAACACCGCCCGCCTGGTCGATGTGAAGTTCCATGCGGTGCAGAGCGACTTCTTCGGTGCGGCCAGCGAGAAGGACCAGGAGTACGACTTCTACCACTGGAGCGCCATCCTGCGCTCGGTGTCGGCCTTCGAGATCTACCGCAAGGTCTACCGCGACGTCATCAAGCCCGAGCGGGTGGCCGAGTTGCTGATCCTGCGGGCCGACATGCCGCGCTCGCTGCATGCCAGCCTCAACGAGGTGGTGCTGAACCTGCGCATGGTCGCCAACCACCAGTCCGACGAGACACTGCGCCGCGCCGGCAAGCTGCGCGCCGACCTGCAGTACGGCCGCATCGACGAGATCCTGGCCACCGGGCTGCACGCCTTCCTGACCCAGTTCCTGGACCGGGTCAATGAGCTGGGCATGCGCATCAGTCGCGACTTCCTGATCCCCGCGACGGCTGCCTGACACCATGAGCGATCGGCCTGCGGATCCGGCCGGCACCGGGTCGCGTGCCGATCGCGCCACGACCGGGGCGTCGGCGTCCATGGGCTTGATCCAGCGTGTGGTGGCCTGGATGGGCCGTCTCAGCGTCGGGCGCAAGCTCACGCTGATCTACCTGCTGGACCTGAGTGCGGTCATCTATGTGTCGGGGTTTCTGATCCACGAGAAATACCTGGCCATCGACTTTGCGCGCGAGGAGATCGTCGGCACCCAGTACGCCGAGGCGGTGCGGCAGCTCCTGCTGCTGCCCTTCTCGCCGGCGGCGGCGGCCGGTGGCGATGAGGCCGCGCGGGCCGGGCTGCAGCGCCTGCGTGATCAGCATGATGCCGAACTCGGCACGGCGCAGCAGAGTGCCGCCCTGCTGCAGGGGGTGGACGAGGTGCTGCACCCGGCACGCCCGGCACCACTGGGCCAGGCCCTGGGGGCACTGGCCCACCAGGGCCGCGAACTGATGACCCTGGTGGGCAACCAGTCCAATCTCATTCTCGACCCGGACCTGGACAGCTACTACACGATGTCGCTGGCCCTGCTGCGCTTTCCGGAACTGCTCGAGGTGCTGCAGGACACGGCGCGCAACCTCGATGGCCTGACGCCCGCCGGCCTGCGCCAGGGGCGGTGGCGCACCGAACTGCTGATCCAGGCCGGCCGCATCGACGCGGTCTCCCAGGGCCTGCACTCCGACTACCTGCAGCTGCTGGCGGCGGTGCGTCCGGAGCTGCGGGAACGGCTGCGCCCCGACCAGCAGGCCCTGGAGGCGCGGGTGGAGGCCTTGCAGCGTGTGGTGCGCAGGCTCAGCGATGAGGGCGCCACCCTCAGCGATCTCGGGGCCTTCACCGCCCAGCGTGCTGCCATGCTCGGCGACCTCGACCGGGTCTGGGGGCGCCTCATGCAGACGCTGCACGAATTGCTGCAGCAGCGGGTGGATGCCCTGTTCACCCGCATGTGGCTGCACCTGGGCACGGCCCTGCTGCTGCTGGGCTGCATCCTGGGCCTGGTCTACACGGTGGCGCGGCTGATCGCCAATCCGCTGCGGGACCTGGCCCGCGTCGCGGACGAGGTCCGGCGCACCGGCGACCACAGCCGCCGGGCCCATTGGCAAAGTCGTGACGAGATCGGGCAACTGGTCCAGGCCTTCAACGAGATGCTGGCCCAGCTCGACCACGAGCGCGTGCAGCAGCAGGAGACGGCGGCCAGCAGCCGCGCGGCGCAGACCCAGCAGGAGATGGTCGAGGCGATACCGATCGCGATGGTGGTGACCTCGGTGCCTGAACACCGGGTGCTGCATGCCAACCGGCCGGCCCAGCCCTGGCTGTCGGGCTGCAGCCTTGATCCCTGGAAGACCGGGCTGGAGCCTGGCGTGCGGGCGCGTTTCTTCCAACGCCTGGCTGATCAGGGGGTGGTGGACGAATTCGAGGTCCGTTGGTTGGGGGGCGAGACGCCGTCCTGGGCGGTGTTGTCGGCGCGGCGCCTGCGCTTCCAGGGGCAGGACGCGGTGCTCACCTCGTTCACACCGATCAACATGCTCAAGGTGATGGAGCAGCGCCTGGAACTCTGGTCCAATGTCTTCGAGGCCTCGTCCGAGGGCATCATCATCATGGACGAGCGCCAGCGCATCCTCAGCGTCAACAAGGCCTTCTGCCGCAGCACCAGCTATGACTACTACGAGGTGCTCGGCGAGCAGTTGTCCATGTTGCTGGATCAGCCCCTGGCCCTGCCGGCCGGCCTGCAGGAGGCCGTCGGCGAGCGCGAGTCCTGGCAGGGTGAGGTGCGCCTGCGCAGGCGCTCGGGCGAGACCTATCCGGCCTGGCTGATGATCTCGCCGGTGCGCGAAGCAGCCCACCAGGGCCGGGTGTCTCACTACATCGGCATCTCGGTGGACATCTCCGACCGCAAGCGCACCGAGGCCCGGGTGCAGTTCCTGGCCGAACACGATGTACTCACCGAACTGCCGAACCGGACCCTGTGCGTGGCCCGCCTGGCCGAGGCCATGGCCGAGGCGCGCATCACCGGACAGCGTGTGGCCCTGTTGTTCATCGACCTGGACCGCTTCAAGCACATCAATGACTCGCTGGGCCATCCGGTCGGGGACGGATTGTTGCGCTCGGTCGCCACCCGCCTGAGCCAGGCGGTGCGGGCCGGCGACACCGTCTGCCGCCTCGGTGGCGATGAGTTCGTTGTGGTCATGCGCGGCGTCAGCAACGGTGATGAGGCCAGGGCGGCAGTGGAGCGCAGGCTGATTCCTCAGATCCGCCAGGCCCACGATGTCGAAGGGCATTGCCTGCAGGTCTCGTGCAGCGTCGGGGTGGCGATCTTCCCGGATGACAGCGAAGACCTCGATGAGTTGATGCGGCAGGCGGACGCCGCGATGTATGACGCCAAATCCTCGGGCCGCGACACCGCCCGCTTTTTCACGCCGCAACTGGCCCAGCTCGCCCGCGAGCGCCAGTCGCTGGAGCAGCATCTGCGCCTGGCGCTCGCCCGGCAGGAGCTGTCGCTGCACTTCCAGCCACGCATCAGTGCCAGCTCCCTGGAGGTGCTGGGTTTCGAAGCCTTGTTGCGCTGGCAACATCCTGAGCTGGGCGCGGTCTCGCCGGCACGCTTCATCCCGCTGGCCGAAGAGACCGGCCTGATCCAGCCCATCGGGCAATGGGTGATCCGGCGTGCCTGCGAGCAGATGGCCCAATGGCGGCGGGCCGGCCTGCCGGCCTTCTCGGTGTCGGTGAACCTGTCGGCCGCGCAGCTCAGCGACCCGGACCTGCGAGGGCATCTGCAGGACTGTCTGCGCAGCCAGGGCGTCGATGCGACCCAACTGGAACTCGAGATCACCGAGTCCCAACTGATGGACAACGCCGCCGTGTCGGGCGACCGCCTGCTGGGCCTCAAGTCGCTCGGGGTGCAACTGTCCATCGATGACTTCGGCACCGGCTACTCGAGCCTGGCCTACCTCAAGCGCTTTCCCATCGACAAGCTGAAGATCGACCAGTCCTTCGTGCGCGACCTGCTCAGCGATCCGGCCGACCTGTCGATCACCCGCGCGATCATCGCCCTGGGGCACAACCTGGGCCTGTCGGTGGTGGCCGAGGGGGTGGAAAGCGCCGAAGCCAGTGCCCTGCTCAAATCCCTGGGCTGTGACGAGTTGCAGGGCTTCTACTTTGCCCGCCCCATGCCGGCCGAGCAGATCGCCGACTGGCTGTCGGGGCGCAGCAGGCCCAGGGAGCGGCGCCGGCTGATGGTGAGCGACCGTTGAGGGGGCTCAGAGCCTGTTCAATGTCTCCCACGGGTCGCGCAGCGGTCTTTTCGGGATGGGATGCAAGGCGCGGTGCGCCGTCGATAGCACGGCTATCGACAAGTGCCGCAACGCCGCAGACCGCCCGAAAAGGCCACTGCCCTTCGGGTTGGAGCGAAATCGGGTGATTGGGCGCCCCGTCTGCTTGCATGGGCACGAGCCCATGCGGCGCATCCGGGCCACCCACCCATCCCGATTGCGCTCCAACGCGGCCCGTGCGAGACATTGAATAGGCTCTCAGCTCACCAGGGCCGGCAACTCGTGCTTGAGGAATTCGATCAGGGCCCGGGTGGCCGGCGCCAGTCCCTGTCGACTCGGGAACATCACCACCAGATGACCTGCCTGTGGACGCCACGGGGCCAGGACGATCTGGAGGCGGCCTGAGGCCAGCTCATCTGCACAGGCGTAGACCGGCAGTCCACAGACCCCCAGCCCTGCGACCGCCGCCTGCCTGAGCGTCAGCAGATTGTCGCTTTCGAAGCGGGGGCGGACCCGGACCGAGGCGACATCCATGCCTGCACCGATCAGCTTCAGGACCGAAGTACCCGGCTTGTTGGGCGCGTACAGCAGGCTGTCGACACGGGACAGGTCGGACAACTGCTCCAAGGGGCCTGATTGCGCCAGATAGGCCGGGCTGCAGACCAAGACCCAGGTGGCGGTGCAGACACACGACCGCACCATGCTGGAGGGGCTGGAATGCCCCTCGACGCCCAAGCCACGGACCACCACATCGATGTGCTCGGCCAGAAGGTCCACACTGCGGTTGGTGGCCTGCACGGACAGGTTCACTGCAGGATGCTGCGCCATGAAGCGGGGCAGCAACTGGCGCGAAGCGGCATCGGCCAGGGCCACCGGCAGGCTCAGCCGCACCTGTCCACTCACCTGTTGCTGGCGTTGCTGCACGGCGAGCACACCGGCCTCGGCCTCCTCGAGCATGAGCAGGCAATGCCCGTGGAGGGCCTGCCCCGCATCGGTGAGGCGGAGTTTGCGGGCGCTGCGTTCGAGCAGGCGGGCGCCCATCTGACGTTCCAGACCCGCAATGCGCCGCGACACATGGGATTTGGGCAGCCCCAGGGCATCCCCGGCCGCGGTGAAGCCCTGGTGTTTCACGACCTGTGAAAAGAGAAACAGGTCGTTCCAATTGATCGATCTGGAAATCATTTGGAATCCATGCAGTGGAGCGACCCGACAAGAATGCCAGGCCATTGTTCTGCGGATGGAACCTTGGGTTTCGCCCCGCCACCTTCCATGTCGCAGGCCTTGATCCCACAGTATGGCCTGTGGGCCGCCCTCGGCAGCGCGCGAATCCCGGCCAGCCTTTTTTTCAAACTTTCCCGGAGCCTTTCATGGATCGACGTCATTTTCTCGGACAGGGGCCGCTTGGCGCGGCCGCCGTCGCGCCTTGGGCCGCAGGCCTGGTCGCCCTGGCCTCCCAAGCTGTGCAAGCCAGTCCCTCAGCCCCCACCACGGAGAACCCCCTCATGTCCGCCCTTCCATCGAACGCCTATCTTTCACTGTTGTCCCGCCAGGACACGGTGCTGCTGCTCACCGACCACCAGGTCGGCCTCTACACCGGCGTTCGCGACATCACGGTCGGCGATCTCAAACACAATGTGGTGGCGCTCGCCAAGGCCGCGCGGGTGCTGGAGGTGCCGGTGGTGCTGACCGCCACGATGACTGACGGCATGTGGGGTCCGGTGATCCCCGAACTGTTGGCCGCCATGCCCCAGGTGACGCCCATCGTGCGCTCGAAGATCAATGCCTGGGACGACCCCCGTGTCCGCGCAGCCATCGAGAGGACCGGACGCAGGCAGCTGGTGGTGGCCGGCGTGTCGCTCGAGATCTGCGCCACCTATCCCGCGCTGGCCGCCAAGGCCGCCGGGTATGACGCGCGAGTGGTCCTGGATGCCTCGGGCACTTTCAACGAGGCCAAGCGGACGGCCGGCCTGGCGCGACTGGCCGGCGCCGGCATCCCGGTGATGGACTATGCCAGCGTGGCCGTCGAGATGTTGGGGGACAACAATGATCCCAAGGCAGGCGAGGTCTATGGTGCTTTGGACATGGCCTTTGCCACCCTGGTCTGGCAGGTCGGCCATGCGGGCAAGGCCTGAATCCCGGGCCCCGGGTCGCCGGGCGGATGGAAGCCACAACAAGCAACAAGGTGCTGCCATGCGTGAGACGGTGATATCTGACGAAGTGCCGGGCCATCCGATGCGCATCGGTGACAGCTTCACCGCGCTTCACTGGTCGGAAGACTTCTTTGCCGGTGCGGTCGACCCGGTGGTCATGGTCGACCACTTCCACATGACCGCCGCCACCTTCCCGCCCCATCCGCACGCCGGCATCTCGGCGGTGACCTATGTGTTCGAGGACTCGGCTTCGCCGCATGTGAACTACGACTCGCTGGGCAACCACCAGCCGATCCACCCTGGCGCCCTGCACTGGTTCGTCGCCGGTCGCGGGGCGGTGCACACCGAGCAACCCGAAGGCCCGGGGGCCCATGTCCATGCCTTGCAGATCTTCGTCAACCTGCCCGCCTCCAAGAAGCACCTGACCCCCTGTGCGGTGCATCTGGAGCCCGCCGAGATTCCCGAATACACCGCGCCCGGCGTGAGGGTGCGGGTGGTGCTGGGCCAGAGCCAGGGCCTGGCGCAGCCGGCCACAGCCCGACTGCCAGAGCCCTTCACCCTGCTCGACGGGTTTCTCGAGGCCGGCGCCGCCTTCGGGCACAGCCTGCCTGCGGCTTGGAGTGCGATGGTGTGCCTGGTGAGCGGCCGGGTCGATGTGGAGGTGGCCGGGCGGCGGGTGCCTTTGTCCGAGGGCCATGCCATCGGCATCACCCGGCCCGGTCAGGCCACGGAAGCCGGCCTGCCCCTGCGGGTGCTGGCGCAGGGCGGTCCAGCCCATTGGGTCCTGCTCAGCGGCCCGGCCCTGCGCGAGCCCCTGGTCAAGCAGGGGCCGTTCGTGATGAACACCCTCGAACAGATGCGGGAGAGCATTGCCAGCTACCAGCAAGGGCTTTTCGGCCAACTGCGCTGGCCGGGCTGAGGTCCTCGAATGCCGTCAGGGCTTGCGGTCCCGGGCGGCAGCGGCGGCCTGCCCGAGTTCGATGACCGCCAGGGCGTAATAGCTCGACCAGTTGTAGCGGGTGATCACATAGAAGTTCTCGGTGCCGGCGATGTAGCTGGGCTCGGCCCCCCCGTTCTGCAGCTCGATGAGGGCCAACTGGCCCGGGTGGCGCAGGCCGGCCTCGTCGAGCAGCGCGCCTTTGGCGGTGAAGCTGGCCACGCTGAAAGTGGGCAGGATGTCGGGCAGCAGCAGGGCCTCCTTGTCGGTATGCTGCGGGTCGAAGTGCACCGGGTAGTGCGTCGGCATGCCGGTCTGCCAGCCATACGACTTGAAATAGTTGGCCACCGAGCCGATGGCGTCGTCGGCGCTGTGGAACAGGTCGATGCGGCCGTCGCCGTCGAAGTCCACGGCGTAGCGGTTCCAGCTGGAGGGCATGAACTGCGGCATGCCCATGGCGCCGGCATAGCTGCCCAGCGGGGCCTGCGCATCGCCGCCGTTGCGCCAGACCTGGCTGAGGAACTGTTCGAGTTCGGAGCGGAAATAGGCTTGGCGTTCTCCGGCCCGGGGGTGCTCGGCAGGGAAATCGAAGGCCAGGGTGGCCAGTGCATCGAGCACGCGGTAGCGGCCCATCTGCTGGCCGTAGATCGTCTCCACACCGAGGATGCCGACGATCACCTCGGCCGGCACACCGTATTCGGCTTCGGCCTTTGCCAGGGCCCCGGCGTGCTCGTCCCAGAAACGCACACCGGCGGCGATGCGCAACGGTTCGACGAAGCGGGACCGGTAGGCCTGCCAGTTCTTGGCGGCCGGTGTGGCCGGCGGCAGCATCAGCCGGGGCACGCCGGGCAGCAGGCGTGCCTGGCCCAGCACCCGGCGGGTCCAGCCTCGGTCGAGCTGGCGCCGGTCGGCCAGTTCGTCGGCAAAGGCCATGGCGTCGGCACGGCCGGCATAGGGCAGGGTGCCCTGGACCGGCGCGTCACGGCCTTTGGAGGCCGCCGGCCTCGCCTTGTGGGCTTTCTTGTGGGGCGGGGCCGCCTGGGCGCTGGTGGCCAGCAGGGCGGCCAGCAGCAGGGTGGCGGGACGGGTCAGAAGGTGCATGGACATGGATCAGGGGCCGGGCCAGCCCAGTTGCCGGAATTGGCGGCGCAGCCGGGCCAGGTGGGGGCGCTGGGCGTCGGCGGCGCCCTTGGCGGTGTCGGGGGGCGGCGCATAGCGCAGCGCTTCGAGTTCGTGCAGCCACCGCACCAGCGGGCGGGCAGATTCGCCCCAGGCCTGTAGGGCCTGGGCAGCCAGGGCCCGGGGCGGCAGGGTGTCGCCCACCGGCAGGCCGTGGCGGCGCAATTGGCGCCGTGCCTCGTCGAGCAGGCGCAGCCACGGGTCGTGCTGCAGCCTCTCCCAGTACGACCAGGCGGCCCCGCCGAGGGCCGCGCAGACGACGAGGCCGAGCAGCAGGTGGCTCAGGTCTTCCCAGCTCGGGGACTCGAATCCCAGCTGCCTGAGCAGGTCGAGCTGGCGGGTCTGGGTGTAGTTGAGCACCCATTGGTTCCAGCGGTTGTTCAGCGCCTCCCAGCCGGTGCGCAACGATTGCAGCAGGCCGGGGCTGACCTGGAACAGGGCGCCCGCGACCACGCCGCGCGGGGCCGGCAGGCGCAGCAGGGTGCCGATCCGTCCCGGGGAGATGGCCCCTGTGGGGTCGATCCGCACCCAGCCCATCCCCTGTTGCCAGATCTCGGCCCAGGCATGGGCGTCGCTCTGGCGCACCGTCCAGTAGCCGTCAAGCCCGTTGCGCTCACCGCCCTGGTAGCCGGTGACGATGCGGGCGGGCACACCGAGTGCGCGCATCAGCACCACGAAGGCCGAGGCGATGTGCTCGCAGAACCCGGCCTTGCGGTCGAACCAGAATTCGTCGGCGGTGTCGCGGCCGTATTCGCCGGGCTCCAGGGTGTAGCTGTAGCCACCGGTGGCCAGGCGCCTCAGCACCGCGTCGGCCAGGGTCATCGCATCGGCCTGGGCCAGGGCCGGGGTGCGGCGCATGTCCAGGGCCAGTTGCAGGGTGCGTGGATTGAAGCCCGGCGGCAGCTGGGTGTCGGCCTCGGGCACCGAGGCGAGATGCGCCGGGCCGTAGCGGTACTGCGTGTGGCTGACGGCGTGGTAGCGCAGCAGTTCGTTGACCGGTTGGGGCACGATCCACGACATCTCGGGGGTCAGGGCGGGGTTGCCGCCGTCCACGCGGGGGCGGCCGTCCGCCATGTCCAGGGTCAGCAGCCAGGGCTGGTGGTGGGGCTCCAGGGTCACTTCGTAGCCGATGGCCTCGCCGCTGACCTGCAGATCCGGCGGGGCGGTGATCCGCCCCTGGGATTCCCAGGGCTCGCGGCCTTCGACCTTCCATTCCCGGCCGTCGAACACCGAATACACCGGCCCCCGGAAATACAGATCGCGCTGCGGCGGCGGCTCTTGGCCCGGGTTGTCGAAGCGCAGCCGCATGGCGATGCTGTCATCGAGCGCCAGGGCGCTGATGTGGCCGATCTCCATCTTCGAGGACAGGCCGCTGCGGCCCAACGGGTTGTCCGAGGGCATGCCCCACAGCGGCGCCATGCGGGGAAACAGCAGGAACAACGCGACCATCACCGGCGTGCCCAGCAGGGCCAGGCGCAGCGCCACGGCGGCAGACTGGCGCAGCGGGGGGCGACCCGCCGGCAGATGGGCATTCACCAGGGCGGTCAGCAGACCCAGCAGGGCCAGCAGCATGCAGGCGGCGGTCAGCAGCGACTGGGAGTAGAAGAAGTTCGTGAGCATCGTGAAGAAGCCCAGGAAGAACACCACGAAGGCATCGCGCCGGGCCCTCAGTTCCAGCGTCTTGAGCGCCAGCAGGACCACCACCAGGGTGACGCCGGCATCGCGGCCCAGCAGGGTCCGGTGGCTGGCCAGCGTGCCGCCCACGGCCAGCAGCAACAGCAGCAACAGCCAGGTCCGCGCCGGCAGCGGCCGACTGTGCCAGGCCAGCCAGCCGCGCCAGCCCAGCGCCAGGGCCGCCAGCAGGGGCGTCCACCAGGGCAGGTTGGCGATCTGGGGCAGCATGACGAAGGCCACCACCCCCAGCAGGAACAGGGTGTCGCGGCTGTCGCGGGGCAGGGATCTCAGGTGTTTCAGCACAGCGCCAGCGCCTCCAGGCATTGCAGGCGGTGGGCCTGGCCCGAGGCCGGCGCGATCTCGCGGCCGGGCAGTCGCAGGCCGTAGAGCAGGCCGAGCCGGTCGGCCTGCAGCACCCAGGCGCACAGGCGGCTCAGACGGGCCTCCAATGAAGGGCCGCCGGCGCTCTGATGGTCGAGCCACAGCTCGGTGTGCTGCTGGTGCTCGCTGTCGCGGCTGACCAGGGCATCGGTGCCGGTGGCCAGGGCGGTGGCCGCCTTCTTCCAGACCAGCTGCTTGAGGCTGTCGCCCCGCCGGTAGGCCCGCACGCCTTCGAAATCATGGCCGGCGAGGCTGCGCACCGTGGCCGACGCCGGCCCGCCCCGGGGCTCGCCGGGCGGCAGGGGCGGGGGCAGCGGCTCCGGGCGCGGGTAGACCAGCACTTCGGCGGCGGGACGCCAGATCGTCCAGACCCGGAAGGTGCCCAGGGGGTAGCGGGTCTCGGCGGTCAGCACCGGCGCACGGTGCCGCCCACGGGTGCTGGGCTCGAAGGCAATCTGGACGGTGCTGCGGCCCTGGGCCGGCACATCGGTCCAGATCCAATGGGACTGCCCATGCACGGCCAGCCCGATGCCGCAGCGGGCGGTCCTGCGCGGGTTGTCGAGCTGTACTTCGAGCACCGCGTTGGCGCCGCAGAACTGGGGTTCGGGCGGCATCAGGCGCAGGCTCAGGCCGCGCAGCGTGCCGTGGCAGACATGCATGCCGGCCAGCGTGCTGCCTGCCAGCAGAAAGGTCAGCAGATAGCCCAGGTTGAGCTGGTAGTTGATCGAGGCCAGCAGCAGCACCAAAAGGGTGGCCCCCAGCATGAGGCCGGAGCGGGTCGGCAGGATGTAGACCGTGCGCTGGGTCAGGGTCATCTGGTCGCTGGGCTTGAGCCGTCCCTGCCACCAGCGCTGGAAGCGGGCACGCACCAGGCGGGCCGGATTCAGCCGGCTTCCGTCCTGCCGTGGCGGGGGGGCGGCCGGGACATCCTTCATGGCAGTGCCACAGCCTCCAGCAGGGCGCGGACCTGTTCGAGGGCGCCGCGCCCCGCATCATGGGCGGGCACCAGCCGATGTGCGGCGGTCTGCGGCAGGACGGCCTGCACGTCGTCGGGGGCGACGTAGTCCCGCCCGGACAGCAGGGCCTGCGCCTTGGCGGCACGCACGATGGCGATGGCGGCGCGCGGGGACAGGCCCTGCACGAACCAACGGCCGTTGCGTGTGGCATCCACCAGGTCCTGCACATAGTCGAGCAACGGTTCGGCGGCATGCACCTGCAGCACCGCCCGCTGCAGTTCCTGCAACTCGGCCAGCGACAGCACCGGCCGCAGGCCCTCGATCATGTCGCGGCGGTCGCGGCCGGCCAGCAGTTCACGTTCGGCGCGGCGGTCCGGGTAGCCCAGCGAGATGCGCATCAGGAAGCGGTCGAGCTGGGACTCCGGCAGCGCGAAGGTGCCCAGTTGGTCGTGCGGGTTCTGGGTGGCGATCACGAAGAAGGGGGCCGGCAGCGGTCGGGTCTCGCCTTCGACGGTGACCTGGCGCTCCTCCATGGCCTCGAGCAGGGCGCTCTGGGTCTTGGGGCTGGCGCGGTTGATCTCGTCGGCCAGCAGCACCTGGGCGAAGACGGGGCCCGGATGGAAGACAAAACCCTCGCGGCCGCGCTCGTAGACGGAGACCCCGGTCAGGTCGCTGGGCATGAGGTCGGCGGTGAACTGGACGCGGGCGAACTGCAGGCCGAAGGTCCGGGCCAGGGCATGCGCGAGCGTGGTCTTGCCGACGCCGGGCACATCCTCGATGAGCAGGTGTCCGCCCGCCAACAGACAGGCCACACCGTCCTGCACCTGCGTCGACTTGCCGACGATCACCGTGTTAAGCTGATCCAACAATGCCTTGAGTTTTTGCTGTGTGTGCATGGCCCAAGACGTTATCCGAAAAATATGCGAGACATGGGCCTGACAGTGAATAAAACCGGGTACTACACACACCGCGACTGCTGGAAGCACGAGATGGGGGCCGGGCATCCCGAGTGCCCCGCGCGGCTCGATGCCATCGAGGACCGCCTCCTCATGACCGGGGTCGGCGATGCGCTGGAGCGGCGTGACGCGCCCCTGGCTTCGCTGTCCGATGTCGAACTGGCCCATGACCGCATGCATGTCGCGGCGCTGCGCGGCCTCACCGACCGGCTGGTCGAGGAGCTGACCGCCGGCGGGCCGCCCCACGCCCAGCTCGACCAGGACACCAGCATCAACGCCTTCACCTGGCAGGCGGCCCTGCGCTCGGCAGGAGCGGCCCTGGCGGCGACGGACGCCGTGATGGCCGGCGAGCTCGAGAACGCCTTCTGCGCCGTGCGTCCACCGGGCCACCATGCCACGCGACATCAGGCCATGGGCTTCTGCTTTTTCAACAATGTCGCGGTGGCGGCGCGCTATGCACTCGAGCGCCACGGCCTGCAGCGTGTCGCGGTCGTCGATTTCGATGTCCACCACGGCAACGGCACCGAGAACATCCTCAGCGGTGATCCGCGCGCCCTGATGGTGAGCTTCTTCCAGCACCCCTTCTACCCCTACAGCGGCGATGTCGACCCGGCCCCGAACATGCTCAACGTGCCGGTGCCGGCCTACACCCGGGGCATGGACCTGCGCGAGATCATCGAGATGATGTGGATCCCGCGCCTGGAGACCTTCCGGCCCGAGATGATCTTCATCAGCGCCGGCTTCGATGCGCACCGCGAGGACGACATGGGCCAGCTGGGCCTGACCGAGAACGACTTCGCCTGGATCACCATGCGCATCAAGGACATCGCCCGGCGTTTCTCCAAGGGACGCATCGTGTCCTGCCTCGAAGGTGGCTACAACCCACCCGCGCTGGCGCGCAGCGTCGAGGCGCACCTGAGGGTCCTCGCCGACCTCTGAGGTCGACAGGTTCCGAATGCCGGTCTGGCGTCCTGCCGGTTCCCGGGCGCCGCTTCAACCCATGGGAGTGGGCATGTCTCAAGTTTCCGACCCCGATTCCGGGTCCGAGCCGGTGCTGGCGGTGCGCGACGCGCGCGGCGTCCTCACCCTGACCCTCAACCGGCCTGCGGGCTTCAATGTGCTGGGCGCGGCGATGCTCGCGGCCCTGCAGTCCGAGGTCGATGCGGCGGCGCGCGACGAGGGCCTGCGCGTCGTCGTGCTGGCCGCGTCCGGGCGCGCCTTCTGTGCCGGCCACGACCTCAAGGCCATGGCCGCAGCGGGACAGACCGAAGCCGACTATCTCGCCCTGTTCCGGCAGTGCAGCCGTTTCATGCTGTCGCTGCAGTCCTTGCCGGTGCCGGTGCTCGCCCGGGTGCAGGGCATGGCCACGGCGGCGGGCTGCCAGCTCGTGGCCCAGTGCGATCTGGCGGTGGCCAGCGACGAGGCGCGGTTTGCCACCAGCGGCATCCGCTACGGCCTCTTCTGCGCCACGCCGAGCGTGCCCCTGGTGCGCAATCTGCCGGCCAAGAAGGCGATGGAGATGTTGCTGACCGGTGAATTCCTGTCGGCCCGGGAGGCACTGGATCACGGATTGTTGAACCGGGTGGTGCCGGCCGGGGAACTTGATGCGGCCGTCGAGACTCTGGTCCAGGGCATCTTGAGCAAGCCGCGTGTCGCGGTCGCCATGGGCAAGGCACTGTTCTACCGCCAGCGTGAAGCGGGGGTGGAGGCGGCCTACCAGATGGCGGCCCAGACCATGGCGGTCAACATGATGGATCCGGACGCCCAGGAGGGCGCACGGGCTTTTCTGGAGAAACGCGTGCCCGCATGGGCCGCAACGGGAGTGGGTTGAGTTGATGGATCTGTTGCAGAACCTGAGCGCCGAGTTCGGGAATTCGAGTGCCTGGGTCGAACTGGCCTGCCTGGCCATGAGCCTGGTCCTGGCCTGGCTGGCGTCGCGTTGGGCTGCCCATCACCATCCGCCGGCTGCCGATTCGGTCTGGCTCGGCGGGCGGGTGTCGCACGGGCTGCTGTTTCCCCTGCTGGCGCTGGGCCTGGTGCTGGTGGCCAAGGCGGTGCTGTTGCACCACCAGCCGGTCTTCATCCTGAAGGCGGCCGTGCCCATGCTGCTGTCGCTGGCGTCGATCCGCTTCCTGGCGCGGGTCCTCACTACCGCCTTCCCCGGCATGAGCGGACTCAGGCCGCTGGTGCGCCTGGTGTCCGGCCTGATCTGGGTGACGGCCGTGTTGTGGATCCTGGGCCTGCTGCCGGCCATCCTGGCCGAATTCGACGACATCGAGCTGGTCTTCGGCAAATCCACCGTCAGCCTGCGCACCCTCATCGAGGGCACGCTGTCTTCGGCCCTGGTGCTGGTCATGGCCCTGTGGCTCTCGTCGACGCTGGAGCGGCGTGTCCTGGACAAGGCGATTGCCGACCTGTCGATGCGGCGGGTGGCGATCAATGCCATGCGCGCCGGCCTGCTGCTGCTCGGCCTGCTGTTCGCGCTGTCGGCGGTCGGGGTCGACCTGACCGCGCTCTCGGTGCTGGGCGGCGCCCTGGGGGTCGGCCTGGGTTTCGGCCTGCAGAAACTGGCGGCCAACTATGTCAGCGGCTTTGTGATCCTGCTCGAGCGCTCGCTGCGCATCGGTGACAACGTGCGGGTCGACAATTTCGAGGGCCGCATCACCGACATCAAGACGCGCTACACCCTGTTGCGGGCCACCAACGGCCGCGAATCCATCGTGCCCAACGAGACCATGGTCGCGCAACGGGTCGAGAACCTCACGGCCTCCGATCTGAAGTTCAACCTGACCACCGAGGTCCGGGTGGCCTACGACAGCGATGTGGCCGTGGTGCAGAACGCCCTGTGCACGGCGGCGTTGGCCCAGGAACGGGTGTTGCGCGATCCGGCACCGGTGGCCTATCTGACCAGTTTCGCCCCCGACGGCCTCGAGTTCAGCCTGCACTTCTGGATCAAGGACCCTGCCAGCGGGCAGGTCAACATCCGATCGGCCGTGAACCTGGCCGTGCTGGCGGGCCTGCGGGCAGCGGGCGTGCGCATCGCCCAGCCCCAGCGGGTGCTGCAGATCCAGCCTGGCGATGTCGAGTTGCCGGTGCTGGCCCTGAATTCGACAAAAAACTGAGGGAGGTCTCCATGCATGCAGGAGAGCGTTTGAGAAAAGAGCGTGAGCGGCTGGGTTTCAGCCAGAAGGACTTTGCCGCCCTGGTGCCGGTGACGCGCAAGACCCTGTTCAACTGGGAGTCGGGTGCCGGCCATGCGGCCACCGATGCGCTGGCGATCTGGGCGGGTGTCGGCCTGGATGTGCTCTATGTGATCACGGCGCTGCCGCTGGCCGAGGTGGGTGCCGGCCTCGGTGCCCGCCAACTGGCTCTGCTGGCGCGTTTCGACGCAGCCGACGAGGCCGGGCGGCTCGCGATCGAGCGGGCCGTGCTGGCGCTGGAGGGCCAGCCGGCACCGGCCTGATCCCGGCGGAGGCCCTGGTCACAGGGTCAGACGCAAAGCTCCATCTGCCGCAAAAACCCTTTCAAGGTTGCCACGCCTGGGCCCAGTGACAGCCGGTACAGGCTGGCCGTGCCACTTTTCTCGGTCGCCACCAGGCCGGCCTGGCGCAGGATCTTCAGGTGGTGCGAGATGGCTGGCCGGCTCAAGGGCAGCAGCTCGGCGATCTGGCCCACATTGAGGTACTGCGCCTCGCTGAGCAGCATCAGGATCTGCTGCCGGGGCACTTCGGCCAGGGCAAAGAAGAGGCCGCTGCATTCGGCAAAGCTCTGGGCCAGGGTGAGGCTGTCAACGCGCGTGGTCACGGGTCAGGGGGCTGAAGGGTTCAAATGATTCGACCGATTGGAGCAAAGAAGCACGGGCGGGGTCAATGGCCTGCCGGCCTGTCCCGCAGGTGCCCGGGCGGGCAGGGCGGGGCTCTTAAACTGGAAAGTCGGCGCGGATCCGTCTGCCGCCACCTCCCATTCACATTCAATTCCCTCGATCTGGAAAGAGACAAGACATGAGCAAGCTCGACTTCAGCGGCCGCGTGGCCATTGTCACCGGCGCGGGTGGCGGCCTGGGCCGCCAGCACGCCCTGGCGTTGGCGCGTCGGGGCGCCAAGGTGCTGGTCAACGACCTGGGAGGCTCGGTCGACGGCGCCGGCGGTTCGGCCGGTGCGGCCCAGGCGGTGGTGGACGAGATCCGGGCCGCCGGTGGCGAAGCGCTGGCCAACGGGGCTTCGGTCACCGATGCCGCTGCCGTCGAGGCCATGGTGCAGCAGGCCATCGAGGCCTGGGGCCGGGTCGACATCCTGGTCAACAACGCCGGCATCCTGCGCGACAAGAGTTTTGCCAAGATGGAGCTGGCTGATTTCCGCCTGGTGGTCGATGTGCACCTGATGGGCGCGGTGAACTGCTGCAAGGCCGTCTGGCCGCACATGACGGCGCAGAAATACGGGCGCATCGTCATGACCACCTCGTCGAGCGGTCTCTACGGCAATTTCGGCCAGAGCAACTATGGCGCGGCCAAGCTGGCCCTGGTCGGGCTGATGCAGACCCTGAGCCTCGAAGGCGCCAAGAACAACATCCATGTGAACGCCCTGGCCCCCACGGCCGCCACGCGCATGACCGAAGGCCTGATGCCGGCCGAGGTGCTCGAGGCGCTCAAGCCCGAGGCCGTGGTGCCGGCCATGCTGGTGCTGGCGGCCGAAGGCGCTCCGAACCGCACCATCCTCTGTGCCGGCGCCGGCACCTATGAAGCGGCCCACATCACCCTGACCCAGGGCCTGCACCTGGGCCTGAGCGAGGACACGCCCGAGCGGCTGGCTGCGCGCCTGGCCGAGGTGACGGACCGGGTGGACGAACAGGTGCCGCAAAGCGGCACGGCGCAGGGCAGCAATGAAGTAGGCAAGGCGATGGCGGCACGGCGCTGACACCAGGGCCTCCAGGAATTGGGCTTGGGACCGACCTCGGGCCGGTTTGTCAGCCAACTGCCATCCTGGGCAGTGACAATGCGGGCAGCGCAGCCAGGGTCGTTTTTTGGCCTTGCTGGACGGACCAGCATGCGGACGGCGCCTGCAAGCAGGCGCCGTCCGTGCTAAGTTCCGCCGCTGCCAAGAACCAAATCCAAAGCCCCCGTATGAGCAATTTCCAGGCCCGGCTGCAAGCCCTGACCCCCGCCCGCCTGGGCGGCATCCGCCGTGGGATCGAAAAAGAGAGCCTGCGCGCGCTGCCGACCGGTGCCTTGGCCCTCACGCCGCACCCCCTGGCCCTGGGCTCGGCACTGACCCACCCCAGCATCACCACCGACTACAGCGAGTCGCAGGTCGAGCTGATCACCAGTGCCCAGGCGCGGGTCGGCGATTGCCTGGAGGAGCTGACGCAGATCCACCAGTTCGTCTACCGGGTGATGCGCCAGCAGGGCGACGAGATGCTGTGGGTCTCGAGCATGCCCTGCGGCCTGCCGACCGACGAGACCATCCCCCTGGCCCGTTACGGCGGCTCCAATGTGGGACGGGCCAAGAGCGTCTACCGCATGGGCCTCGGCCACCGCTACGGCCGGCGCATGCAGACGATCTCGGGCATCCACTACAACTGGTCCCTGCCCGGTGTCGGCAGTGAGCAGTATTTCGGGCTGATCCGCAATTTCCGGCGCCAGGCCTTTCTGCTGCTGTATCTTTTCGGCGCCTCGCCCGCCCTGTGCCCGACCTTTGTCGCGGGGCGCCAGCATGAGCTCCAGCCGCTGGGCCGCCAGGCCCTGCACATGCCTCACGGCACCTCGCTGCGCATGGGGCGGCTCGGGTACCAGAGCGACGCCCAGGCGACCCTGGCGGTGAGCTACAACAGCCTGGACGGCTATGCCGATTCGCTGCACGAAGCCCTGACCCGGCCCTATCCGGCCTACGAGGCCCTGGGCATCCGCAACCCCGGAGGCGACTACAACCAGTTGGCCACCACCCTGCTGCAGATCGAGAACGAGTTCTACGGCACCATCCGGCCCAAGCGCACCATCTTCCCTGGCGAGCGCCCTCTGCATGCCTTGCGCGAGCGGGGCGTCGAATATGTCGAGGTCCGTCTCATGGACCTGGACCCCTTCGAGCCGGTGGGCATCACCGCCCAGACCATGCGATTTCTCGATGTCTTCCTGCTGCAGTGCCTGCTGGCCGACAGCCCGCCGGATACCCCGGCCGAGATCGCCGAACTCAAGCACAACCAGCACCAGACCGCTGCCCGTGGACGCGAGCCCGGTCTGCTCCTGCGCCGGGCCGGCGGTGAACTGCCCCTGGTGGACTGGGGGCGCGAGGTGCTGGCCCAATGCATGCCGATCGCGGCGGCACTCGATGCCGCCCACCGCAGCAGCGAGTACAGCGCCGCGGTGGCCCACGCGGAGAAGTTGCTGTCGCAACCCGCCTTGACCCCGTCGGCCCGCGTGCTCGAGGTGATGGCGGCCGAGCACGACAACAGCTTCATCGACTTTGTGCGCACCCGCTCGCTGCAGACCCGCCAGCAACTGCTGGCGCGCCCTTGGAGCTGCGAGCAGGAGGCACGCTACCTGGCCCTGAGCCAGAAGTCGCTGGTGGACCAGCGTGCCATCGAGGCGGCCGATACCCTGTCCTTCGAGGACTACCGGCTGAACTACGTGTCCCAGGAGCGCCTGGGGCTCGAACTGCCCCCGGTGGCGGTGCTTGGGTAGAATCCACGCCCGCCCGCGCGGGCTTTCCGGGTGGACGGGGGGCTGACAGACGCCGGCCCCTGCCCAAGAAAGAATTCCAGATGGCCATCCAGTGGTTTCCCGGTCACATGCACCTGACGCGCAAGGCCATCGGCGAGCGCATCAAGGAGATCGACGTGGTCATCGAGATGCTGGACGCCCGCCTGCCCGGCTCCAGCGCCAACCCGATGCTGGTCGGCCTGACCGCCCAGAAGCCGGCCTTGAAGGTCCTGAACAAGCAGGACCTGGCCGATCCGGTCCAGACCGCTGCCTGGCTGGCGCATTACAACGCCCAGCCCGGCACCCGCGCCATCGCCCTGGACAACCACGAGAAGGCGCCCGCACGGGCCCTGGTCGAGGCCTGCCGCCAACTGGCCCCCACGCGCGGTGTCAGCCTGGCCAAGCCGATGCGGGTGCTGATCTGCGGCATCCCCAATGTGGGCAAATCGACCCTCATCAACACCCTGGTCGGCAAGCGGGCCGCCAAGGCCGCCGACGAGGCCGGCGTGACCAAGACCGAGCAGCGCCATGTGCTCGAAGACGGCTTCTACCTCTACGACACCCCCGGCGTGCTCTGGCCGCGCATCATCGTGGCGCAGAGCGGCTACAACCTGGCCGCCAGCGGCGCGGTGGGGCGCAATGCCTTCGATGAGGCCGAGGTGGTGCTGGAACTGCTGGCCTACCTCAAGCAGCACTATGCGAGCGCGCTCGAGAGCCGCTACGGCCTCAGCCTGGACGACACCGCGCGCGAAGGCTGGACCGAAGAAGCCTGGCTCGAGGCCATCGGCCGCAAGCGCGGCGCCCTGCTGCCGGGCAACCGGGTCAACTTGCAGAAGGCGGCGGAGATCGTGCTGACCGACTTCCGCACCGGGGCGCTCGGACGGGTCTCGCTCGAAAGTCCCGAGGCCTACGCGCGCTGGCTGGCGGAAGGCCGCCAGCTCGACGCTGAACGCACGGCCCGCAAGGAGGCCCATGCCCAGGCGCGCCAGGCGCCGGGGCGCAAGTCACGCAACGCGCGCTGGTAGCTCAGGCGCCCGGAGGCCGGGTGCACCGCAGCGGGCTCATTTGCCCCAGCTGTCCTTCAGGCCCACGGCCCGGTTGAAGACCGGGCGGCCCGCCTGGTGCTCCAGCCGATCGGCCACGAAATAGCCGTGGCGTTCGAACTGGAACTTGCTGTCGGCTGCGCAGGCGGCCAGGGCCGGTTCGACCATGGCGCGCACGGTCTGCAGGCTGTCCGGGTTCAGGCTGGCCAGGAAGTCCTTGCCGCCAGCATCCGGCTGGGCTTCGGTGAAGAGCCGGTCGTACAGCCGGACTTCGGCTTCGACGCCATCGTCGGCGCCGACCCAGGTGATGACGCCCTTGACCTTGATCGCGTCGGCGCCCGGGGTGCCGCTCTTGGTGTCGGGGATGAGTTCGGCCAGCACCTCGGTGATGCGGCCGGACTCGTCGCGCACGGCGCCCTTGCACTCGATCACATGGCCGTATTTGAGCCGCACCTTGTTGCCGGGGTAGAGGCGGTGGTAGCCCTTGGGCGGCACCTCTTCGTAGTCGCTGCGCTCGATCCAGAGCTGCCGGCCGAACTTGAAGCTGCGCCGGCCCAGTTCGGGGTGGTGCGGATGCACCGGTGCGCTGCAGTCGTCCAGCGTGCCGGCACCCATCAGGGCATCCCAGTTGCCGATGGTGAGCTTCACCGGGTCCAGCACCGCCATCGCCCGGGCGGCCTTGCCGTCCAGGTCGTCGCGCAGCGCGCCTTCCAGCGTGCTGTAGTCGATCCAGCTGTAGTCCTTGGTCACGCCGATGCGGTCGCAGAACAGCTGGATCGCCTCGGGGGTGTAGCCGCGTCGGCGCAGGCCGACGATGGTGGGCATGCGCGGATCATCCCAGCCGGCGACATGGCGCTCGTTCACCAGTTGGGCCAGCTTGCGCTTGCTGGTGATCACATAGCTGAGGTTCAGCCGCGAGAACTCGTACTGCCGCGGCGGCGGCGAGGCCAGCAGGCCGGCTTCGACGAGGCGTTCGAGCAGCCAGTCGTAGAAGGGCCGCTGGTCTTCGAATTCGAGGGTGCAGATGCTGTGGGTGATGTTCTCCAGGGCGTCCTCGATCGGGTGCGCAAAGGTGTACATCGGGTAGATGCACCAGGTGTTGCCGGTGTTGTGGTGCTCGGCATGCTTGATGCGGTAGATGGCCGGGTCGCGCAGATTGATGTTGGGCGAGGCCATGTCGATGCGCGCGCGCAGCACGGCGGCGCCATCGGGCAGGCGGCCATCACGCATCTCGCGGAAGCGCGCCAGATTCTCGGCCGGGCTGCGGCTGCGGAACGGGCTGTCGACCCCGGGCTTGCCGAAGTCGCCCCGGTTGGCGCGCATCTCGTCGGCGCTCTGCTCGTCGACGTAGGCATGGCCGCGCTCGATCAGCGCCTCGGCGGCACGGTACATGAAGCCGAAATAGTCACTGGCCTGGTACAGGTGTGATGTTTTGTTTCCGTTGAAGCTGCTGTCCCAGTGGAAGCCCAGCCATTGCACCGCGTCGAGGATGGAGTCGACATACTCCTGGTCTTCCTTCTCGGGGTTGGTGTCGTCGAAGCGCATGTGGCAGACGCCGCCATAGTCGCGGGCCAGGCCGAAATTGAGGCAGATGCTCTTGGCGTGGCCGACGTGCAGATAGCCGTTGGGTTCGGGCGGAAAGCGCAGCCGGACCTGGGCCGGGTCGACCGGGCCGGCGGCATGGTGGGCTGCATCGCCCGGGCTGCCGCCCCAATGGCGCTGTGCATAGCGGTGCTGGGCGAGGTCGCTCTCAATGATCTGGCGCAGGAAGTTGCTGGGCTTGTGGGTATTCTTGTCGTCGGAGGGCGTTGTATGCGAGGTCATCTCCTTATTTTAGAGGGCGCTCCTGCCTGTTACTGATTGAAACACTCTTGCCGGAGTTTTCGACAACCATCCCGCTCCAACAGCCGTTAATCGGATCAAGGCGCGGCGCATTCACGGTGCCGTGGCCATCAGCAAAGGAGTTCACCATGAAGTTCATCACCCGCACCCGTTCCTGGGCCCTCATGGGGGCGGCCATGCTGGCCGCGTTGGGTCTGGCCGGCACCGCCCAGGCCGGTGTCTCGATCTCGGTGGGCATTCCCCTGGGCGGCTATGTGGCGGCGCCGGTCTATGCCGCGCCGGTCTATGCGGCACCTGCCTATGTGCCCGCCCCGGTCTACAGCCCGCCTGCCGTGGTCTACAGCCAACCGGCTCCGGTGGTGTATGCGGCTCCGGCCCCGGTGATCTATGGGCCCTCCGTGGCACCGGTCTATGTCGGTGCCCGCTTCGGCTGGGGCTGGCACCACCACGGCTGGCGCTGATCCTGCGCTGCCCCGACGGATCAGGGCGTTTTGCGGGCAGACTGCAGGAACCGGCTGCGCTACACGGCGCAGCCGGTTTTTTTGACTCTCCTGTGACCGGGCGCACAGGGCGCGTACAGAGGCCCGGATGGCCTCAGAATCGGGGACCCGCCCGATGTGGCAAAGGGCACCGGCAGCAGGCTGCCGGATCCTGAATCTCTGTGCGAAGTGTTTTCTGCGATGAATTGGATGTCGAACCTGTTTTCAACTCCTTCGGCCAGCGCTCAGGCCGGCGAACCGGCACCCTGGCAGGCCCTGGAGGCCCGGTCCCGGCGCCTGACCACCCCATGCGGGGACGGGGAGCTGGTGTGGCATGTCTGGGGTGAGGCCAGGCCGGGGGTGCCGCCCTTGGTCATGTTCCATGGCGGCAGCGGCAGCTGGACCCATTTCGTGCGCAATATCGAGCCCCTGGTGGCGCTGGGGCGGCAGCTCTGGGTGCCTGACCTGCCGGGTTTCGGCGAGTCCGCCGTGTCGCCCCTGGGCGGCGATGCCGATGGCATGGTCGAACCGCTGCGCCTGGGCCTGGCCCGCTTGCTGGAGAGGCGCGCCTGCGACCTGCTGGGGTTTTCCTTCGGCGGCATGACGGCCGGTCTGTTGTTGGCCGAGCATCCGGAGCTGGCCCGGCGCCTGGTGCTGGTGGGGGCGCCCGCCATGGGCGTGGTGCCGCAGCGGCAATTCGAACTCAAGGCCTGGCGCCATCTGCCCGATGCCGGGGCCCAGGCCGACATCCACCGCTACAACCTGGCGGCCCTGATGCTGCATGACCCGGCCCAGATCGAGGGTCTGGCCCTGCAGGTGCATGTGGCCAATGTGGTGCGGGACCGCCTGCCGCGGCGGCGCCTGGCCCACACCGACATCCTGGCGCGCTCACTGCCCCAGGTGCCTTGCCCGGTGCATGCCATCTACGGCGCCCATGATGCGCTCTACAAGAGCTGGATCAGTCAACTGGAGGCGGCCTTTGCCGCGGCGGCCCCGGATTTCCGGGGGCTCACCCTGATCCCGGAGGCCGGACATTGGGTTCAGTTCGAGCGCCCGCAGGCCTTCCTGGACGCCTTGCAGGCGGCCTTGGCATAGCCGGGGGGCTTGGCGCAGTGGCGCCCACCGATTTCAGGGCTTGCCGGGGGTGCTTGGCGTGACCGGCGTCAGCAGCGCCTGCACCAGCTTGCAGAGCTTGGCGGGGCTGAAGGGCTTGCCGATGAAGGCCCGGGCGCCAGCTTGGCGCGCGCCGTCCTCGGCCTCCTGGTTGACCATGGCGCTGAGGATCAGCACCTTGGGTTGACCGTATTCCGGCCGGTTCTTGAATTCGCGGCAGACGTCCAGGCCGTCGATGCCGCCCGGCATCATGATGTCCAGCAGCACCAGGTGGGGCTGGAAGTCCATCGCCGTGCTCAGGGCCTGGGCGCCGCTGTTGGCTTCGCGCAGTTGGTAGTCCTCGTCTTCGAGCGAGAAGCGGATCAACTGCCGGATCTGGGCCTGGTCGTCGACGATGAGGATGCGTTGACTCATGGGTGCTTGCTGCAGCGGTGGAGGAGGGCGGTTTGATCTGAGAAAACCGACAGAGCCTGGAGAAATGATATCTTGAAGCGGGGTGGCCTTGGGTTTCAATGGGGTCTGGGGCCCAGGCTCAGGTGCATTTCTGACGGAATTGTCATTTTTCTGTCAGTGATTTGTTCGGGCCCGGGTTCTACAGTGCAGCCGCGTATCTCAAGCACTGTCATGCCCACCCAATCCACAAGATCCACAGAAACACCGGCCCGGACCCCGTCCCTGCGCGGGTGTCGCCCGGCGTTGGCCTTGCTGGCCGCCGCCGCCCTGACGGCCTGTTCGGTCGGCCCGGACTATGTGCGTCCCGCCGCACCTGCCGGGGCCTTGTCCACCTCGTTCAAGGAGGCGGGCGACTGGAAGCGGGCGGTCCCGTCGCAGATCGACGCCCGCTCGCCGTGGTGGCAGCGTTTTGGCGACCCTGCGCTTGATGAGCTGGTGGCGCAGGCCAACCAGGCCAATCAGAGCCTGGCCCAGGCGGCGGCCCAGTACCGTCAGGCCAGCGCGCTGATCCAGGCGGCCGAGGCTGCCGGCATGCCCACCCTGGGCCTGAGTTCGACCAGCGTGCACGAGCGTTCCAACACCAACGGCATCTATGAAGGCTATGCCCACAACACCAGCCTGCAGGCGGCGTGGGAGCCCGATCTCTGGGGCCGGGTGAGCCGCTCGGTGGAAGCCGCCCAGGCCGGGGCGCAGGCCAGCGCGGCCGATCTGGCGGGCGCCCGTCTTTCGGTCCAGGCGACCGTGGTGAACAGCTATCTGCAACTGCGTGTGGACGATGCCCTGCTGGCCCTCTATGCCCGCACGGTGCAGGGCTATGACAAGGCGCTGCAGCTCACCCGCAGCCAGCAGCGTGCCGGTGTGGCCAGCCTGTCCGATGTGTCGCTGGCCGAAGCCACGCTCCGCTCCGCCCAGGCCGCGGCCACCGACCTGCAACTGGCGCGCCAGCAGCTCGAGCACGCGATCGCGGTGCTCGTCGGTCGCACCCCTTCGGAGTTCTCGGTCGCGGCCTGGCCTGAGGACCGGGCCGAGCAGGGCTTGCCGGTGCCGCCGGCCGTGCCGGGTCTTCTGCCCTCGGAATTGCTGGAGCGTCGGCCCGACATCGCCGGGGCCGAGCGCCGCGTGGCCGTGGCCAATGCCAACATCGGCATCGCCGAATCGGCCTGGTATCCGCAACTGGGGCTGACCGCTTCGGCGGGCAGCAGCGGTGTGGGCCTGGGCAACTGGTTCGCCGCGCCCTACCGCATCTGGGCGGTGGGGGCCCAGGTCGCCGCCACCCTGTATGACGGCGGGCTGCGCCAGTCGCAGGACGTGCAGGCGCAGGCCGCCTTCGAGGCCGCCGCCGCCAACTACCGCCAGGTCGTGCTGGCCGGTTTCCAGGAGGTCGAGGACAACCTGGCGGCCCAGCGGGAGCTGGCCCGCGAGCGTGAACAGCTCGAGGCCGCCGCCGCCGCCGCCCGCCGTGCCGAGCAGGTGCTGATGAGCCAGTACCGGGCCGGTACCGCCACCTACCTGGCGGTGATCACGGCGCAGTCCCTGACCCTCGGCAACCAGCGTGCCGCGCTGCAGGTCCGGGCCCGCCAGCTCGGCGCCACCGTCACCCTGATCAAGGCCACGGGGGGCGGCTGGACCTCCCAACAAGATTGACCACACCATGAAGCACCCAGAGATGATTTCCATTTCCCTGCGCCGATCGGCCCTTGCCTGCGCCCTGGCCTTGGGCGCGTCGGCGGCGCCCCTGCATGCCGAGGACGCACCGGCGCGCCCGGCCGTCCCCGCCGTGCAGGTCAGCACCGTGCGGGTGGCCGCCGCCAGCGTGCCCATCACCCAGACCGGAACCGGCAATGTGCTGGCACTGGCCTCGGTGACCCTCAAGGCCCGCGTCGACGGCCAGCTCGAAGCGGTTGAATTCCGTGAGGGCCAGGATGTCAAGGCCGGCCAATTGCTGGCCCGCATCGACGCCCGCAGCTACCAGGCCCAGCTCGACCAGGCGCTGGCCCAGAAGGCCAAGGACGAAGCCACCCTGGCCAATGCCGAAGCCGATCTGAAGCGTTACAGCGAGCTGATCAAGGACGAGGCCACCACCCAGCAGACCCTGGACACCCAGGCGGCCCTGGTGCGGCAGTTGCGCGCGGCCCTGCAAGGGGACGAGGCGCAGATCAGCCTGGCCCGGGTGCAGCTCGACTACACCCGCATCAGCGCACCGATCAGCGGGCGCATCGGGGCCCGGCTGATCGATCCGGGCAACATCGTGCACGCCGCCGATGTCGGCGGCCTGGTGGTGATCAACCAGATCGATCCGATCGGTCTGCAGTTCACCCTGCCCGAATCCGTGTTCCAGCCTCTCAACCAGGCCCTGCGCAGCAGCCACCGGCCGCTCAGGGTGGAGGCCCTGGAGCGTGGCAGCCAGCAGGTGCTGGCCGAGGGCGAGCTGATCCTGCTGAACAACCAGATCGACACCGCCACCGGCACGATCACCCTGAAGGCCCGCTTCGCCAACGCCGAGCACCGGCTCTGGCCGGGCCAGTCGGTCAACGCCCGCATCACCCTGGGCGACCGGGCGCAAGCCCTGACCGTGCCCTCGGTGGCGGTCCAGCGCGGGCAGAAAGGTCAGTTCATCTATGTGGTGCAGGCCGATGAGACGGTGCGCGTGCAACCAGTCGAGGTGCAGGACATCGACAGCCAGCGTGCGGTGATCGGCAAGGGCCTGAATGCCGGCGACCGTGTGGTGGTGGACGGCCAGTACCGCCTGACCCCGGGGGCCCGAATCACCGAGCCCAATGCGGCGGCGCCGGCGGCTGCAGCAGGAGCGCGGCCTTGAGCATCTCGACCAATTTCATCAAGCGGCCCATCGGCACCACGCTGCTGGGCATCGCCATGCTGCTGGTCGGGCTGGTGGCCTGGCCCCTGCTGCCGGTGGCCCCGCTGCCGCAGGTCGACTTTCCGACCATCCAGGTCACCGGCTCCCTGCCCGGGGCCCCGCCGGAGACCATGGCCTCGACCGTGGCCCAGCCGCTGGAGCGGCAGTTCTCGCAGATCCCGGGGCTGGCCCAGATGACCTCGACCAGCTACCTGGGCTCGGCCCAGATCACGCTGCAGTTCGACCTCGAGCGCAACATCGACGGCGCGGCGCTGGATGTGCAGACGGCCATCAATGCCGCCACCGGCCAATTGCCGGCCAATCTGCCCTCGCCGCCGACGATCCGCAAGATCAATCCGGCGGATTCGCCCATCCTGGTGCTCAGCGTGCAATCCGAAGTGCTGCCGCTGACCGTGGTCAGCGACTATGCCGACAATGTGCTGTCGCAACAGATCTCGCGCATTCCCGGCGTCGGGCTGGTGACGGTGAACGGCCAGCAGAAGCCCTCGGTGCGCCTGCAGGTCGATCCCGAGAAGCTGCGCACCCTGGGCCTGTCGCTTGAAGACATCCGGGGCGTGGTGGCGACCATGACGGTCAAGCAGGCCACGGGCACCATCGACGGCGAGAAGCAGGCCTTCAACGTCTACACCAATGACCAGTTGCTCAAGGCGGACGCCTGGAGCGACATGGTGCTGGCCTGGCGCAACGGCGCGCCGATCCGGGTGCGCGACGTCGGCGTGGCGGTCGACGGACCCGAGAACGCCAAACTGGCCGCCTGGGCGATCGCCGGTCCGGCCCTGGATGCGGGCAACACCCTGAAGAGCGGGCGCTCCATCGTGATCGCGGTGACCAAGCTGCCGGGGGCGAACGTGATCGACACGGTGGACAGCATCCGCGCCTCGCTGCCCAAGCTGCAGGCGGCCATGCCGCCAAGCATCCGGGTCAACACCCTGATCGACCGCACCCAGACCATCCGCGCCTCGGTGCTCGACGTCGAGTTCACGCTGATGCTGTCGATCGCCCTGGTGGTGGCGGTGATCTTCGTCTTCCTGCGCAACGTGATGGTGACCGTGATCCCCAGCATCACCGTGCCGCTGGCCCTGCTGGGCACGGCCGCGGTGATGTACCTGCTCAACTTCAGCCTCGACAACCTGTCTTTGATGGCGCTGACCATCGCGGTGGGTTTCGTGGTGGACGATGCCATCGTGATGCTGGAGAACATCTACCGCCACATCGAGGACGGCATGGCGCCGATGGAGGCGGCGCTCAAGGGGGCCGGCGAGATCGCCTTCACCATCGTCTCGATCTCGATCTCGCTGGTGGCGGTGTTCATCCCGCTGCTGCTCATGGGCGGCATCGTCGGGCGGCTGTTCCGCGAGTTCGCGGTGACGGTCACGCTGACCATCGCCATGTCCATGGTGGTGTCGCTGACCCTCACGCCGATGATGTGCGCCCGCTACCTCAAGGCCCACAAGGCCGGCGAGGTGGAGCACCATGGGCGGCTCTACATGCTGATGGAGCGCGGTTTCGACGCCCTGCTCAACACCTACCGCCGAGGCCTCGAGTTCGTGTTGCGGCACCAGTTCGCCACGCTGCTGTCCTTCATGGCCACCGTGGCCGCCACCGTGGCCCTGTTCGTGGCGATTCCGAAGGGTTTCTTTCCGCAGCAGGACACCGGCTTCATCTTCGGCCAGGCCGACGCCGCGCAGGACTCCTCCACCCAGGTGATGCGTGAGCGTCTGCTGGCCCTGGCCGATGTGGTCAAGCAGGACCCCGATGTGCAGTCCTTCGGCATTGCCACCGGCGGCACGACCTTCAACGGGGGCAATTTCTTCGTCGGCCTCAAGCCCAAGGACGAGGGGCGCACCGCCAACGCCGACGAGGTGATCGCACGCCTGCGGCCCAAGCTGGCCCAGGTGCCGGGGGTCCAGCTGTTCATGCAGGCCGGACAGGACATCAACGTCGGCGGGCGCCTGTCGCGCACCCAGTTCCAGTACACCCTGACCGACGCGGACCTGGCCGAACTCAACGAATGGGCGCCGAAGCTGCTCGACCGCCTGCGCAAGCTGCCCATGCTGCGCGACGTGACCACCGACCAGCAGAACAACGCCCCGGTGGCCAACATCACCATCGACCGTGAGAAGGCCATGAGCTACGGCATCTCGCCGGCCCTGGTCGACGGCACGATCTACGATGCGATCGGCCAGCGCCAGGTGGCGCAGTACTTCACCCAGCTCAACAGCTACCACGTGGTGCTCGAGGTGACGCCGCGCCTGCAGGCCGACCCGCACCTGTTCGACCAGATCTACCTGACCTCGCCGCTGAACGGGCAGCAGATCCCGCTGTCGACCTTTGCCTCGCTGGACACCAGCCACACCGGCTACCTGTCGATCTCGCACCAGGGTCAGTTCCCGGCGGTCACGATCTCTTTCAACCTGGCCCCCGGGGCTGCGTTGGGCGAGGCGGTGGACGCGATCAACGCGGCCCAGGTCGAGATGCGCCTGCCGGCCACCGTCAGCGGCAGCTTCCAGGGCACGGCCCAGGCCTTCAAGAGTTCGCTGCGCACCCAGCCCTACCTGATCCTGGCAGCCCTGGTGGCGGTCTACATCGTGCTCGGCCTGCTGTATGAGAGCTACATCCACCCGTTGACGATTCTCTCGACCCTGCCCTCGGCCGGCGTCGGGGCGCTGCTGATCCTGATGGCGGGCGGTTTCGATCTCAGCGTGATCGCCCTGATCGGCATCATCCTGCTGATCGGCATCGTGAAGAAAAATGGCATCATGATGATCGACTTCGCCCTGCATGCCGAGCGCGACCAGGGCATGTCGCCGCGTGACGCCATCTACGAAGCCTGCCTGAAACGATTCCGCCCCATCATGATGACCACCATGTGCGCCTTGCTGGGCGGCTTGCCGCTGATGCTGGGCCATGGCGCGGGCTCTGAGCTGCGGCGCCCGTTGGGCTATTCGATGGTCGGCGGGCTCATCCTGTCGCAGCTGCTGACCCTGTTCAGCACGCCGGTGGTCTACCTCTACCTGGACCGGGCGCACCACTGGTATGTCCGGCGCAAGGAGGCCCGCGCGGCACGCCGTCTCCAGAAGGCTTCGGCCTCGAGCGGCGCATGAGGATCCTGGTCGTCGAGGACGAGCCCAAGACGGCGGACTACCTCCGCCAGGGCCTGAGCGAGCAGGGCTACAGCGTGGCCCTGGCCGCCGACGGCATCGACGGCCAGCACCTGGCCCTGCACCACGACTTCGACGTGATCGTGCTCGACGTGATGCTGCCCGGCCTCGACGGCTTTGCGCTGCTGAAGGCGCTGCGGGCGGTGAAGAGCACGCCGGTGCTGATGCTGACCGCCCGCGACAGCATGGAAGACCGCGTGCGCGGCCTGCGCGACGGTGCCGACGACTACCTGGTCAAACCCTTCTCGTTCATGGAGCTGCTGGCCCGGGTCCAGGCCCTGAACCGGCGCGGGCGCCTGCAGGAGCCCTCGCTGCTGCGGGTGGGTGATCTGCAGGTCGACCTGATCGCGCGCAAGGTGATGCGCCAGGGCCAGCGCATCGATCTCACCGCCAAGGAGTTTTCGCTGCTGATGGTGCTGGCGCGGCGCCAGGGCGACATCCTGTCCAAGACCGCGATCGCCGAGCTGGTCTGGGACATGAACTTCGACAGCAACACCAATGTGGTCGAGGTCGCCATCAAGCGCTTGCGCGCCAAGATCGATGCCCCTTTCGACCGCAACCTGCTGCACACCATCCGCGGCATGGGCTACGTGCTCGAAGACCGCGGCGCGGAGGCCTGAGTTGCGCCTGTCCATCGCGGCCCGGCTGGCGACGCTGTTCTCGGTGGTCGCCTTATTCTTTTTAAAACTGCTCGACCTGACCCTGCACTGGGTGCTGGTGCGGGAACTGGACCGCCACCAGATGGAGCAGATCCAGGGCCGCATGAACGACATGAGCTACATGCTGCAGCACAGCCGCGCGCAGGATCTGGCGCAGCGGGCATTGAACAAGATCGAAGCCCTGACCCCGGCCGACGGTCGCAACCGCTATTGGATGGACAGTGCCGACCCCGGCTTCCGCTATGGGCAGGACCTGCCCGAGGTGGTGGCGGCCAGCCGGGGGCGCAGCGGCCTCTTCGACTGGACGGTGGACGGGCGGCGCATGCGCTTGCTGGCGGTGGACCTGCCACCCACCCCGGTGCGCCGCGAAGTCCGGCTCATCGTGGGCATGGACCACACGCCTTTCGCCCACACCCTGCGCAGCTTCGAGCTCGCCCTGGTGGTGCTGACCCTGCTGGGCACGCTGGTGGTGTCCCTGGCCGGCTACTGGGTGGCCCGCCTGGGCCTGCTGCCGGTGCAGCGCATGTCCGAAGAGGCCCACCGGATCGCGCCCGGCCAGCCCTCGCAACGCCTGGCGCTGCCCGCGCTGCCGGCCGAACTGGCCGACCTGGGGGGCTCGTTGAATGCGGCCCTGGACCGGCTCGATGCGGCCTACCGCCAGTTGGAGACCTTCAACGACAACGTGGCCCATGAGCTGCGCACCCCGCTGGCCAATCTGATCGGCCAGACCCAGGTGGCGCTGTCGCGCGAGCGCGACGGCGACGCGCTGCGCGAGGTGCTGCAGTCCAACCTCGAAGAGCTGGAGCGCCTGCGCTCCATCGTCGCCGACATGCTGTTCCTGGCGCGGGCCGAGCAGGGCGCCCGCGCCAGCGGCTGCGTGCAGGCCTCGATCGCCGCCGAGGTGGCCGTGACCCTCGAATTCATGGACCTGCTGCTCGATGAGGCCGCCATCCGGGTGCAGGTCGAAGGCGACGCCCTGGCCCCGATCCAGAAGGCCCTGTTCCGACGGGCCCTCACCAACCTGCTGCACAACGCCCTGCAGCATTCAACGCACGGCGGCCGCATCGGCGTGCGCATCACCCAGGCCCCGGGGCGGGCGGCGGTCGCCATCGTCAATGCCGGTGCCGACATCCCGCCTGAACACCTGCCCCACCTGTTCGACCGTTTCTACCGGGTCGAGCCCTCGCGGGCCAACAGCGGCGAAAGCCACGGCCTCGGCCTGGCCATCGTGAAGGCGGTGGCGTCCATGCATGGCGGTACTGTGTTCGCGAACTCGGCCCACGGCGAAACCGAGGTGGGTTTTGAGGTGGCGATCGGCGAGGCCGTCAACTTGCACTGAGAACCCCCGAGGGGGCCAGACCCCTCGGGCCCGCAGTCTGGAGAGCAAAGGATTCCTGTGTCTTTTTGTCTCCAATAGAACATTTGTTAACACCTGGCGCTACCATGGGCTGGATATCCCAGCACAGGGAGAGGGTGAGTGATCTGGCGCCGCGTGGGACTGCTGGTCGTGTTTCTGACCTGCCTTTGGGGGCGGGTGGCCGGCGCGCAGCCGCCTTTGCTGGCCCTGGACTACCAATGCGGTCCGCCGTCACAGTCCCTGGGCGCCCTGGCCGCCGATGCCTGGCGGCGGGCAGACGGCGACGGGGTACCGGTGCAGCGGCGCAATGAGGTCTGTTGGGTGCGCCTGGGACGGGCGACCGCCGAGGCGACACCGCTTGCGCCGTCCTGGCTGGTGTTCGGCGATCTGCACATGCAGCGGGTGGACATCGGCGTCTTCGATGCCCAGGGGCGGCCGCTCGGGTCGGCATCCCGACTCGGTGTCCAGGACCACGCTTGGGTCACCGGGCGCAAGGCGGCCTTCGTGCTGGGCGAGGCGGTGACCTGGCCCTTGTATGCCCGGCTCGCCCCGGTGGCGGGCAGCCTCGACATCCCGGCCATCGATCGCCATGTGCGCATCGCGCTGGTCGACCCGGCGCGGCTGGATCTGGCGGACGGCCAGGCCGATCTGATCAACATGGCCGCAGTGGCCTTTCTGGTCACCACCTCCTTCCTGGCGCTGTTCTTCCTGTTCGCGCTGCGCGATCCCGACTACGGCATCTACGCCCTCTATGCCACGGTCCAGGCCATGACGCACCTGGCCAAGAGCGGCCTGGGTTTCGTCTGGCCGCCGCTGGCGCCGCTGTGGCTGAATGCCGCCTTGCTGCAGTTTGCGGTCTCGGGGCTGTCGGCATGGCTGTACCTGCGTTTCGGCCGCTTCCGCCTGCACAGCCCGCGCATGGCGGTGGCGGCGGTCCTGATCTGCTGGGCCTTCATGGCCCTGATACCGCTCGAATGGCTGGCGCCGCAATGGGTCAATCCGGTCGTCTATGTGCTGCTGCCCTTGCACTTCGTGGTCGGCCTGGCGGGAAACTGGAACGGCTGGCGTGCCGGCGAGCGGGCCAGCGGCGTGCTGCTGGTGGGCATGGTGCCGATCACGGTCTATTGGCTGGTGTTCCTTTTCTATGCGGTGGTGCTGCGTCAGCCGGTGCCCATCGAACTGGCGATCGGATCGGATTTCGACCTGCTGCGCACCCTGGTCCTGCCGGCGGTGTTCTGCTATGGCCTGGCGGACCGCACCCTGCGGGCCTTGCGCGAGTCGTCGCGCCTGCTCATGTACGACAGCCTGACCGGCTGGCTCAACCGCGAAGGGCTGCGCAGCCAGGGGCAGCAATGGGTGGACGGGGGTGCCTCGCCTCAGGTCCTGGTGGTCAACATCGAGCGCTTCCATGCGATCAACGAGGTGCTGGGCACCGAGCTGGGCGATCAGCTGCTCTGCGAGGCGGCACGTCGCCTGGCCTCGCTGGCGGGGCGTTTCGCCCCGTTCCAACTGGCCCGCATGCATGCCGACCAGTTCGCGCTGCTGTTCCAGACGCCGGTGCCGGCCGTCCAACTGCAGCAGGGTCTGCAGCAGGCCTTTGTGGCGGCGGCCGAGGTCAGGGGGCAGAGCGTGGACCTGTCGGTGGTGGCGGGCAGTTCGCTGCATGGCGGCGGACAGTCCATGGCCGAGTTGATCCGCGATGCCGAGGTGGCCCTGGAGACGGCCCGTGCGCTGCACCGGCCCTGGCTCAGCTACCAGGCCTCGATGGAGGTTAACCGCATGGCCGACCTGGGGCTGCTGTCCCAGCTCAAGCGCGCGGTGACGCACAACGAGCTGCGGATGTTCCTGCAGCCCAAGATCCGTCTGTCCGACGGGACGCTCAGCGGTGCCGAGGCCCTGGTGCGCTGGCAGCACCCGGAGCGTGGCATGGTGCCGCCGTCCGAATTCGTGCCCTTTGCCGAGAAGACCGGGCGCATCACCGAGCTCACCCACTGGATGCTGGGCCAGGCGCTGGAGGCCACGGTGCAGTGGCGCGCGGCGGGGCAGCCGCTGAAGATCTCGGTCAACCTGTCCACCCACGACATGTCCGACCCGCTGTTCTCGGCCTCGGTGCGCGCCCTGGCCGAGCGGCTGGGGGCCGATCCGGCCGATCTCTGCTTGGAGATCACCGAAAGCGCGGCCATGCGCGACGCGCAGACGGCCCTGGCGGTGATGCACGAGTTGCGCGGGGCCGGCTTCAGTCTGTCGATCGACGATTTCGGCACCGGCTATTCCTCGCTGTCCTATCTGCAGAAGATGCCGGTCTCGGAGCTGAAGGTCGATCGGGCCTTCGTGCGCGAGGTGCAGCGCAGCCCGGATGCCCAGTCGCTGCTCGAATCGATCATCGCCATGGGCCATCGGCTGGGCCTGGTGGTGGTGGCCGAAGGCGCCGAGACGGCGCAGGAATGGGCCATGTTGCAGGCCCTGCACTGCGACCAGGCCCAAGGCTGGTTTGCGGCACGCCCGATGCCGGCCGCTCAGTTGGCTGCCTGGGTGGCCGCCCACATTCCCTTTGTCCCGCCACGGCCGGCCGCAGAGGCCGAACCGGTCGGGGCCGCTGATCGAGGAGATCACACATGAACTGGTTGTCCGAGGCGGCGGAACCGCTTTTTGCCCTGGTGGCACAGGCCGGGCGGGGTGAGCAGGCCTGGCCCGACTGCCTGGTGCTCGGTTCGGGTTATGGCGCGGCGGTGGCCGCACAACGCTTCACCGAAGCCCGCCGGTCGGTCTGGCTGCTGGAGCGGGGCAAGGAGTACCAGGCCGGCGATTTCCCGTCCGACTTCAGCCAGGCGGCCGGCTTCGTCCGGGCCGAGGTGGCGGACCACGGCCGGGTCAAGGCCTCGGGGCACGAGGATGCCCTGTTCGACTTCCGGCTCGGCCAGGGGGCGGCCGCCATGGTGGGCAACGGCCTGGGCGGTGGCAGTCTGATCAACGCGGCGGTCGCCCTGCGCCCCGATGCCCGGGTGTTCGCTCAGGGGGCCTGGCCCGAGGTCCTGCGCGACGTCCATGCCCTGGATGCCTTCTATGAGCGCGCCCGTGACGGACTTGGCGTCCAGGACGGCGCCCGGCAGCAGGACTCGCCGGCCTGTGTGCCCCAGCAGACGCGGCGGCGCCATCTGCTCGACCGCCTGGCCCGGGCCGCGGCCGCCGCAGGCGAATCCGACGTCCGTGTGCATGTCGAGGACGTGCCCCTGGTGATGGAGTTCCGCGCCGACCCGCCGCAGGACGGGGTGCGCCGGCAGGCCTGCATCGGCTGTGGCAACTGTGCCTCGGGCTGCAAGCACCACGCCAAGCTGAGCCTGGACAAAAGCTACCTGGCCCGGGCCCGTGCCGGCGGGGCGCGCCTGTTCACCGGGGTCACCGGCCTGTGGGTCGGCCATGAGCCCGACCCGCAGCATCCCGGGCACCCCTGGGTGGTGCATGTCGTGCGCACGCTGGAGCGAGGGCTCTGGGCCGAGGTGGCCGCGCAGGATCCGGCGCTGGCCGCACAGCGCCATGTGCAGCGTCTGCGCTGTGCGCAGGTGGTGCTGGCCTGCGGCGCCCTGGGCAGCCCGGAAATCCTGTTGCGTTCGCAGCTGCTGGGCCTGGATCTGCACACCGGGCCCCTGGGCGACGGCCTGTCAGCCAATGGCGATGACTTGTCGGTTGCCTACGACCTGCCTCAGGTGGTCGACGGCTTCGGCCTCGACGAGACCCGGGCGCCCGGACCCGGGGCGCAGGAGCCGCCTGGACCCACCATCACCGGTGTCATCCATTTCGACCATGCCGGCGATGTGCATCGCAGCACCGTCACCGAGGACGGCGGCATCCCCGGCCTGCTCAAGCCGCTGGTGGCCGAGTTGCTCACCACGCTGGGCGTCCTGCCGCAGCTGACCACCTTCGGCCGGCGCTCCAGGGGGGCGGCCGATGCCCTGGTGGCGGGCGAGGCGGCCGACCGGCGCAGCCTGGTCATGCTGGGCATGGGGCATGACGGCTCGGGTGGCAGCGCCAGCCTGGGCTGCGCCAGCGAGCGCCTGGCCTGGCGTTGGTCTCCGACGGCGGGCGATCTGGCGCCCGGGCTGCACCGTCGTCGACTGGCCGCCGTGGCCCGGCTCGGCGGGCTGTTCCTGCCCAATCCGGCCTCGGGCGTGCTGCCGGATGCGGTGGCCCGCCTGCTCGGCGGCCCGGCGCAGGCGCCGGGCTGGATCACGGTGCACCCGCTGGGGGGCTGCCGCATGGCCGACCGGCCCGAGGCCGGCGTGGTCAATGACCGTTGCCAGGTCTTCCGGCGCGACGGCGGGGTGCATGAGGGGCTCTGGGTGATGGATGGCTCGGTCGTCCCGACCTCGCTGGGCGTCAACCCCCTGCTGACCATCACCGCCCTGGCCGAACGGGCCTGCGCCCTGGCCGACCTTTCGGCAGGGGCCCTGGCCGGCCAGGCCGCGCCCGGGCTGCCGCCGGCACCCCAGGAGCGGCCGGCGCTGCGCCTGCCGCAGCCGCCCCTCTACGGCACCTCTCTCAACGAGGTGCTGCGTGGACCGCTGAGCTGGCGTCCCGGGGCGCTGCAGGGGCTGCCCGGGCTGCCGCAACCGCAGGCCGCCCGCCCGGCGAACCTGCCGACTGCGCTGTTCCTGCAGATGGATGTGCGCGACTGGGGCCGGCTCTGGGGCGATCCGGCGCACAGCACGCCGGTGTTTCCGGGCAACGGCCTGCCCGAACTCGACGACAGCCAGTTCACCCGCTCGCGCCTGGTCATTGACCGGCCTGGACAGCCCTCGCTGGTGTGGCCGGTCCGTGGCGGTTCGGTCGAGGTGTTCAACCCGAGCCGGGTCGCCTGGCCGGTGCGTCTGGAGCGCAGCCTGCGGGTCTTCCTGAGCTACCTGGTCGACAACTGGGGGCCCCAGATGGCCCGGCGCCGGCGGGCCCCGGCGCCATCGCCCGAGGCGGCCGGTTGGGGCACCCTGGCCTGGGCCGCGATCCAGGCGGCCTGGCGTGGGTCGGCGACACGTGGCTTCACCTACCGGCTGCAGCTCGACACCGGCGCTGGTGAGCTGCAGTTGCAGGGGCGCAAGTTCATGGACCCCTCGGCCCGCTGGGGGGAGCTGGGGCGCTGGCTCTGGGAGCGGTATCGCCAGGGAGGGTGGCCGCCCCTGGGGCGGCGTAGCGTCTGGGAGCAACTCACGCAGCTCGATGTGTGCCTGTACGGTGCCGATCCGGACCGTCCGCTGGCCGAAGGTCGGCTGGCCATGGACCTGCCGGAGATGATCCGGCGCGTGGTGCCCCAACTGAAACCCGGCGGCGACCTGATGCAGTCCCTGGCGGCCTTCGCCTCCTACCCCGCCCTGATGGCGCGCTACCTGCTGCTGGACCGGTCACAGGAATTCCGCCAACCCGACTACCGTCCCGGGCTGCCGGCGCAGGACTGGGCCGTCGGGCCCGACGATGGGGTCTTCGAGCTGAGCCGGCAGCGCTACCCGAGCCTGAAGCCGGCCCACGGTCCGGAGGTGGTGCCCGAGGCGGCGGTGCGCCTGGACGTTCCCCTGCGCGCCGCGTCGCCGGCCGCCGAGGGGCCGGGCGAGATGATCCGGGTCGGTCTGGTGCGCTACCGCCAGCCCCAGGTCCGGGTGCTGGCGGCCGAAGGGGGCCGGCGGTATCGGGCCATCCTCATGATGAATGGCTTCGCCCAGAACACCCTGCCGTTCGTGGCCGAGGAACTGGGTTCTGAAAACCTGGCGACGCTGCTGTACGAGCAGGGCTGGGACGTGTGGCTGTTCGAGTACCGCGTCAGCCCCTTCCTGCGGGCCTCGGCGCGCTTTTGCAGCATGGACGACATCGCGGCCGGCGAAATCCCGGCGGCGGTGGACCATGTGCTGGCCACGCTCGACCGGGAAAGCGGCCACCAGGGCGGCGGCAGCCGGGTGTTCATGTTCTCGCACTGCGTCGGATCGGCCTCGCTGGCCATGTCGCTGCTCGGCGGCCGGCTGGTGCATGAGGACGGGGCTTCCAAGCTCGCCGGGGTGCTGTTCTCGCAGTTCCTGCCTTTCGTCGTCGGCTCGGTCACTTCGCAGATGCGGCTCCAGGTGGCCACGGCCCTGGTGTCCGGTCTGGGCCTGGACTATCTGCAGTTCTCGGCCGGCACGGTGCAGGCCGATCCTCTGCACGCGGCCTTCGACCAGGTCTTCGCCAGCTTCGACTACGAGCCCGCCGAGCGCTGTCCGCATGAGCATGACCTGTTGCATGCGCAGGCCGATTCGACCACCTGCAAGCGCATGGCCGGCCTGCTCAGCCGCCTGTTCCGGCACGATCAACTGCACGAGGTCACCCACGAGAAGCTGGACCGGTACTTCGGGCGCACCAACCTCGGGGTCTTCATGCAGGGGGCGCTGTGCGTGTCGGGGGAGCACCTGGTCAATGCCGACGGCCAGGATGTCTACACCACCCAGGAACACCTGCAGCGCTACCTCGACATGCCGGTGATGCTCATGCACGGACAGGAGAACGTGCTGTTCGATGCCGAATCCCTGGCCGAGAGCCGTCGCCGCCTGACCCGTGCCTTCGGTCGTGCCCGGCGCGAGCAGGGCCACGACCGCTTCCTGCTGCTGCCCGGCTATGCCCACTTCGATTGCACCATCGGCAAGAACGCGCCCCGTGACATCTTCCCCAGCGTGCTGTCGTTCTTCGATGAGGCCTTCCAGGCGCCTGCCCAGCCCCGGCCCAGGCAGGACCGCCTGCGCGCGCGCCTTCCCCTGACCGGTCCGCTGGCGGGCTGGGTGCGTCGCGAAGGCGCGGACATCGTCCAGCGGGTCTGGCTCGAGGTGGACTGCAGCCAGACCGACGAGCCTGTGGCAGCCATGACCGTGCTGCACGTGGGCCGCCATTGCGTGGTGCAATGCTGGCCCCTGCGCCGGCAGGACCTGCGAACTCACTGGCACGCACCGCTCACGCTGGGCCTTTGCTACGCGCTGGCCGACCTGCGCTGGCCGGCGGACCTCGAGGGCACGGCCAATGTGCTGGCCGTCAGCCTGCATCGGTACAGCGACGGCCTGTCGGTGCCGGTGCCGGTGGCGGGTGGTGCGCAGGCCGCCGGTCCATGGCCTGAGGCCTGGGGCGTGCCCCTCAGCGTCCAGGAGGCCCGGCGCTCGAAAGGGCGCACACCGTCGTGCTGGGATGTCCATGAGGCTGCGCGGGCCGCCGGCCGGGGCGTCGATGTCCCGCCGGCACCGCCTTGTCCCTTGCCGGACCTGTCCGCCACGGCGCAGGAGGGCGATGCCCTGCAGGCCCTGGCATGGCCGTTGGACCTGGCCCAGGCCCGTGACCTGCTGCACCCTCTGGCCCTGCTGTTGGCGCAGGCCCGGGCCTGCGCCCTGGGCGCCCAGCCCCACACGCTGTCCCGACGGCAGCGCAGCCTGCGCTCGCTGCGCGAAGCCTGGCTGCGCATCCGGCCCGCCGTCTGGCAGGCCCACCGGGCGTCTCCCGGGCAGGGCCTGCGCTGTTTTCTGGTGGCGGGCCGCTACCCCGGCCTGACACCGCTGGAACTGGACTGGCGCGATACCGGCCTGCAGGCGCTGGCCCGGCGTCAGCAGCAGGCGCCGGCCCAGGCCGTCTGGATGCTTGGGGACCAGATGACGGCCGATCCGAGCGCCGGCCTGATCGACAGCCTGTCGCCCATCCAGCGCTTCGTGCCGCCGTACCGTGATGCTTTCGGCTCGCCGGGCTGGCGCGCCGTGTCGCGCCAGTTGCCGCTGCTGATGGGCATGGGGGCCCACGAGATCGCCGGGGGCTGGAGCCGCGACTGGCTGGCCGCCGGGCCGACGCAGCAGTTGTTGTATGAGAACGCCTGGGCCTGCTTCCAGGTCTTCCAGCAATCGCATGGGCCGGGGAGCCCGCCCGACCCCGCCGCTGCGCAGGGCGCCGAGCCGGCCCCTGACCAGGCCTTCGAATGGGCCGGCCATCCTTGCTACCGCCTGAACACCCGGCTCCATCGGCGCCTGGCACCCGAACCGGCGATGCTGTCGCCCGATCAATGGGTGGCGCTCGAACAGTGGCTGCTTGCCAGCCAGACCAGGGTGGGGGCCCGGCCCAAGTTCCTGCTGATGGGGGCCCTGCCTGCGCCGGGCCTGCAGGCGGGGCAGGGCGTGCCCGCCCCGCGCGACATCGACGGCTGGCAGGGGTGTCCGCAGGAGCGTCGGCGCCTGCTGGGCCTGCTGGTTCGCCACAAGGTCGAGAACCTGGTCATGGTGGGGGGCGATGGGGGGTGTGCGGCCTGGTCGACGCTGGATTTCGCGGTCACCGGACTGCGCGCCTGGGCGCTGGCCTGTCCGCCCCTGTACGCGCCGATGCGGTTCGCCGACGAAGTGCCTGCCGAGGTGCTGCGGCATGAAACCCTGGCACTGGAGGAGGGGTCCGGCACGGTCGCCATCGACACCCAGGCCTTCGGCGGTGCGGGTTGGCTGGAGTGCGGGCTGGCACCCGAAGCGGCCGGCGGCTGGCGCTTGTCGCTGTCGCTGCACCGCACGACGCTCGACGCCACGCATCCCGGGGAGGCGCATGGCTGCTGGCGGTTGTCCTGAACACCGGAGCGGCCGTGGCACCGGGCCGGTTGGCGTGGCCGGTGCGTTGGCACTTGCCTGTGGCGTCAGGCGGACTCTGGCTTTGGCTTAGCATGGAGGCCGCATGCACAGGAGGCTTCAGGTGTTGTCTCGCTTGTTTCGAATTCCGCCTCAGCGCCGGTGCGCCGGGGCGAAGACCGGCCGCCCTGTCGGCCGTCCAGGGTGAGCCATGAGTCCGGCCCGACACGCATCCCGTGGCAGTTCGCCCTGGTGGCATGAGTTTCCTGGTCTGCGCACCCAGCGGTGGCGTGCCGCCTTGTGGGTGCTGGTGCTGGCGGTCCTGGGCGCCTGGGGCGCCGACCAGGCCCTGTTGACCTGGCACCTCGACGGCGAGAAGACCACCCTGAAGACCTCGTTGGACCGGCTGGCCGATTCGCTCCAGTCGCTGACGCTCAAGGGCGAAGCCGTGGGTGCCCTGGTGATGCTGGGCCTCAACGAGCCCGAGTTGAAGGCGGCGGTCCGGGGCGGGCGCCATTTCCACCCGGCCGCAGCGCTGGAGCGGCTGCAGGCGCCCCGCCAGCGTTTCGCGCTCGAGGGCATCGAGGTGCTCGACGCGACGGGGCGCGTGGTGCTCAGCGACAACAGCGCCCGCATGGGCCTGGACATGTCGCGCAGGCCTTTCGTGGACCAGGCCCGCAAAGGGGTGGTGAGCGCCTATGCCGGCATTGCCCTGGATTCTGCGGAGCGCTGGCTTTACATGGCTGCGCCGCTCTACGAGGGCAGCAGCCGGAGCAGTCCGGTGATCGGTGCGGTGGTGATGCGGCTGCCCTTCCATCCCGTCGACGAGGCCCTCGCCAGCCTGGGGCGCGACACGCTCCTGCTGACCCCCCAGGGAGTGGCTTTTGCCGCCACCCGCCCCGAATGGGTGTTTGCCGTGGCCGGCCCCCTGAAGCAGGAGCGCATCCTCGATCTGCCCAGCCATCAGCAATTCGGCCTGCAGTTCGTCAACGGGGTGGCCCAGGCCCTGCCCTTCGACCTGAAGAGCGACCATGTGAACTTCTCGGGCTTCAGCCATCTGCTGGTGCAGCGCACGCTCGACTGGAACGATCCGGCCGGGCCCTGGCTGCTGCTGACCCTGAGCGGGACGGATGGACTGGCCTCGTCGACCGAACACCTGCTGGTGCGCGGCGGGGTGTTCGTCCTGCTGTTGCTGCTCGGGGGCATGACGGCCAGTCTGTTGCAGCAGCGTGCGCGCACGCGGGCGACCCGGGCCCGTTTCCACATCCTCGGCACCGCGCTCGAGGTCAGCCCGCTGGCGGTGCTGATCACCGATCTGCAAGGGCGCATCATGTGGGCCAATCCCCAGTACCAGCGCAACACCGGGTACTCGCTGGCCGAGGTCCTGGGCCGCAAGCCGTCGCTGCTGGCCAGCGGCCTCACACCGCTGGAGACCTACCACGACATGTGGTCGACGCTGCTGGCCGGCAGACCGTGGTCCGGGCATTTCATCAACCAGCGGCGCGACGGTTCGATCTTCCATGACCAGGCCTCGCTGTCGCCGGTGTTCGACGACGACGGCCGGCGCATCGGCTTCGTCGGCCTGCACGAGGACATCACCGAGCGCATGCGCGAGCAGGACGAGACGGCCCGGCGCGAACGGCGCCTGCATGCGGTGCTGGACCAGCAGAAGGCCATCTTCGACAACGCGCCGCCCATCATCATGGCCAGCGACGGCAAGCTGGCCGAATTCAATCCGGCCTTCGCACGGCTGATGAACCAGCCTGCCGAGGTCCTGAAAGGGCAGCCCGCCGGGCGGCTGTTCGGTTCGGCGGAGCAATACAACGAATTCCTGCTGCAGGTGCGGCACAAGCTCAGCCAGCAGGACACGGTGCGCCTCGACTGGACCCTGTACCGTGCCGACGGCAGCCCGCTCGAGGTGCGCATCTCCGGGCGCGGCGTGCGCATGGAGGGCCATGAAAAGGCCTCGATCTGGGTCATCGAAGACCTGTCCGAGGCGCAGCGCGCCGAGCGCGAGCTGCGCCAGGCCCATGAACGCCTCGAGATCGCCCAGGACGCCGGCCACATCGGCATCTACGACATCGACCTGGTGGGCAGCCAGACGGCCTGGACCCGCCAGCTGGCCCGCATTTACGGGGTCGAGCCGGCGCGCTTCAGCATCGCCAAGGGCACCTGGTCGCGTTTCCTCCACCCCGAGGATTCCGGACGCGCCCGGGAGCACTTCCAGGCCACCGTCGATTCATCGGCGGCCCATTACCGCGACTCCTGGCGCATCGTGCGCCCCGATGGCGAGGTGCGCTGGCTGCTCAGCGCCGCACGCATCTTCCGCGACGCGCAGGGGCAGGCCGTGCGGGTGGTGGGGGTGAATGTCGACATCCATGACCAGAAACTGCTGGAGCAGCGTGTGGCCGAACAGCTGCTGTTCCAGGAGGTGCTCATCGACACCGTGCCGGTGCCGCTGTTCTACAAGGGGGCGGATGGGCGCTACCTGGGTTTCAACAAGGCCTACGAACACGCCTTCGGGGTGCAGCGGGCGCAACTGATCGGCAAGACGGTGACCGAACTCGACTACCTCGGCGGCGCCCAGCAGCAGATCTTCGATGCCGAATCGCAGCGGGTGATCAGCGAGGGCAGTGCCTGGCACCAGGAGATGGGCCTGCGCTACGCCGATCAGGCCATGCATGAGGTGCTCTACTGGATCCACGGTTTCCGCCGCCCCGACGGCAGTCCCGGTGGGCTGATCGGCACTCTGGTCGACATCACCGACCAGAAGCGTGCGCAGCACGAGCTGCGCCGCGCCCGCGATCTGGCCGAGGAGGCCACCCGCACCAAGAGCCATTTCCTGGCCAACATGAGCCACGAGATCCGCACGCCGATGAACGCCATCATCGGCATGGCCCATCTGGCGCTGCGCACCGAGCTCAATGCACAGCAGCGCGGCTATCTGGGGCGGATCCAGCTCGCGGCCCAGCACCTGCTGGGGGTGATCAACGACATCCTGGACGTCTCCAAGATCGAGGCCGGGCGCCTGGTCCTCGAGCGGGTTCCCTTCGAGCTCGACAAGGTGCTGGAGCGCGTGGCCGATGTGGTGGTCCACAAGGCGACCGAAAAAGGGCTGGAACTGATCTGCGACGTGGCCTCCGATGTGCCGGCGAACCTGGTCGGCGACCCCTTGCGCCTGGGGCAGGTGCTGATCAACTACCTCAACAACGCCATCAAGTTCACCGAGCAGGGCGAGGTCGAGATCGTGGTGCGGCGCGACCCCGGCGCGGCCGCTCCGCTGCGCCTGCGCTTCGAGGTGCGCGACACCGGCATCGGCCTCAGCCCGGCCCAGCAGGCCCGCCTGTTCCAGAGCTTCGAGCAGGCCGACGCCTCGACCACGCGCCGCTACGGCGGCACCGGCCTGGGCCTGGCCATCTGCAAGAACCTGGCCGAACTCATGGGCGGCGAGGTCGGTGTGCTCAGCGTGCCGGGCCAGGGCTCGACCTTCTGGTTCACCGCGGTGCTGGAGCCCGGCCCGGCCCAGCCCCGCAGCCTGTTGCCGGCGCCCGACCTGCGCGGCCGCCGGGCGCTGGTGGTGGACGACAACGCCCATGCGGCCCAGGTGCTGGCGGACATGCTGCAGGGCATGAGCTTCGAGGTCGGCGTGGTGCATTCGGGCGCCGAGGCGCTCGATCTGCTCGCCCAGGCCGCATCGCAGGGGCGTCCCTTCGAGCTCATGGTGCTGGACTGGCAGATGCCCGGCATGGACGGCCTGGAGCTGGCGCGGCGCACCGGCGAACTCGAGCTCGGCGTGCGTCCCCTGATGCTGATGGCCACCGGCTACGGACGGGAAGACCTGCTGGAGCGGGCCCGCAGGCTGGGCATCGGCGAGGTGCTGGTCAAGCCGCTGGGGCCGTCGCAGTTGTTCGATGCCCTGATGCGCCTGATGGGCCAGCCCATGGCGCCCCAGTCGCCGCCCGCCGTCGACACGGCGCAGGACCTGCTGGCCCCGCTGCAGGGCGCCCGCCTGCTCGTGGTCGAGGACAACGACCTCAACCAGCAGGTGGCCGCAGAACTGCTGACCGATGCCGGCTTTGTGGTCGAGCTGGCCGGCAATGGGCGCGAGGCGCTGGACAAGTTGCGCCAGCACCGGTTCGACCTGGTCCTGATGGACATGCAGATGCCCGTCATGGACGGGCTGGAGGCGACCCGGATCCTGCGCAGCCAGCCGGACACCCGCCATCTGCCGGTGGTGGCCATGACGGCCAATGCCACATCCCAGGACCGCGAGCGCTGCCTGGCCGCCGGCATGAACGACCACGTGGCCAAGCCGGTGGACCCCGACGAGCTCTGGGCCACACTGGCGCGCTGGATCAAGCCGACGGCAGGGGCGGGCGGGCCGGTGGTGTCAATCGGCCGGGCCACGCAATGGGTCAGCCTGCCCAGCGAGATCGCCGGCCTCGACGTGGCGGCGGGCCTGCGCCGGATGATGGGCAAGCGCCCGCTCTACCGCTCGCTGCTGGAGCGTTTCGTGCAAGGTCAGCGGGAGGTGCTGCAGACCCTGCCGAAGGCCCTGGCCCGCGGCGACACCCCCACGGCCGAGCGCCTGGCCCACACACTCAAGGGCCTGGCAGGCAACCTCGGGGCCATGGCCCTGCAGCAGGAGTGTGCCGAGCTCGAGGCCGCCATCGGCGCCCGTCAGGGCGGGCAGCGCCTGGCCCTGCTCAGCGTGGCGCCGCTGGCCACGCTGAAGCTGCTGTTGTCCGACCTGGAGGATTGGCTGGCCGGGCAGGCGGCTTCCGAGGCGCTGCCGCTCGAGGGGCCGCGCGCCCATGCGGAGGCCCTGTCACGGTTGGCGGCGTTGCTTGAAGACAACGATTCCGCAGCGCTTGACGTGCTTCGCGAAAATGCGGCTATGCTGAAAGACGCTTTGGGAGCGGCCTACCAGGTGTTGGAAAAACGGGTTCTTGCCTTTGAGTTCGAGCAAGCCCTGGACCTGCTGGAATCGGCGGATCCCTCGATGGATGTGTCGGCCTGAGCAGCGCTGCAGGCCCTTCAGCATGGAAGATGTCCGATGGATCTGGCCCCTCCCGCCCCCGACAGGCTCGCCCTGATCGACAAACCGATCGCCACCGTGCTGGTGGTCGATGACACCGCCGACAACCTCAGCCTGATGAGCTCCCTGCTCAAGGACCATTACCGGGTGAAGGTGGCCAACCATGGCGACAAGGCCTTGCGCATCGCGGCCCAGGACCCGGCGCCGGACCTGATCCTGCTCGATGTGATGATGCCCGACGTCGACGGCCACGAGGTCTGCCGCCGCCTCAAGTCGAACCCGCGCACCCGCGACATCCCGGTCATCTTCCTGACGGCCCGCGCGGAGGTCGAGGATGAGGAGTTGGGCCTGTCACTCGGCGCGGTCGACTACATCAGCAAGCCGATCAGCCCGCCGATCCTGCTGGCCCGGGTGCAGACCCACCTGGCCCTCAAGGCCACGGCCGACTTCCTGCGCAGCAAGAGCGACTACCTGCAGCAGGAGGTGCTGCTGCGCACCCTGGAGGTCCAGGCCATCCAGGACGTCACCATCATGGTCATGGCCTCGCTGGCCGAGACCCGCGACAGTGAGACCGGCAACCACATCCGCCGTACCCAGCTCTATGTGAAAGCCCTGGCCGAACAGCTCAAGGGCCATCCCCGCTTCGAGGCGGTGCTGACCGAGCGCAACATCGAGCTGCTCTACAAGTCGGCGCCGCTGCATGACATCGGCAAGGTCGGCATTCCCGACAGCATCCTGCTCAAGCCGGGCAAGCTGACGGTGGAGGAGTTCGAGGTCATGAAGCGCCACCCGCGCATCGGCCGCGATGCCATCGAGGAGGCCGAGCGGCGCCTGGGCATGAAGGTCAAGTTCCTGACCTTCTCGAAGGAGATCGCCTACAGCCACCAGGAGAAATGGGACGGCACAGGCTATCCCGAGGGCCTGGCCGGCGACGCCATCCCGGTGTCGGCGCGGCTGATGGCGGTGGCCGATGTCTACGACGCCCTGATCAGCCGCCGCGTCTACAAGCCGGCCTTCAGCCATGAACAGGCCTGCCAGATCGTGGTCCAGGGCCGTGGCCAGCATTTCGACCCCGACATCGTCGACGCCTTCATCGCCATCGCCGACGACTTCAGGGCGATCGCCGTGCGCTACGCCGACGATTGAGGCCTACCCACCCCGGTGTGCCGGGGCGGGCTGCGGGTTCAGAAGGGGGCGTCGCCCAGCGGCTTGTCGGTGGCTGCTTCGGCCTCGGCGGCCTGCTGCCCCACATCGGTTTCAGTGCTGGCTTCGGCAGCGGAGTCATCGGCCGTGGCCTGACGCACCGCGGCCTTTTCGCCGGCGGTGGCGAACTTGCTGTATTTGCCGAGCAGGGTGACGAGCTGGCCGTAGATGCGCGGGTTGCCGGCCAGGCATTCCTTCTGCTCCAGGAAATCGGCTTCGCCGGTGAAGTTGCCCACCAGGCCGCCGGCCTCGGTCACCAGCAGGGCGCCGGCGGCGATGTCCCAGGGCGACAGGCCGGTCTCGAAGAAGCCGTCACAGAAGCCTGCGGCCACGTAGGCCAGATCCAGGGCGGCGGCGCCAGGGCGGCGCAGGCCGGCGGTGCGCGGCATGATGTCGGCCATCATCGCCAGGTAGTTCTTGAAGTTGTCGCCCGGGCGGAACGGAAAGCCGGTGGAGATCAGCGACTCGTGCAGCTGGGTGCGCTTGCTCACGCGGATGCGGCGTTCGTTGAGGTAGGCGCCGCGGCCCTTGGTGGCGGTGAAGAGGTCGTTGCGGCTCGGGTCGTAGATCACGGCCTGCTCGACCTTGCCGCGCACCGCCAGGGCGATGCTCACGCAGTAGACCGGGAAGCCATGGATGAAATTGGTGGTGCCGTCGAGCGGATCGATGATCCAGACGAATTCGGAGTCCTTGGCGCCGTGGGCGCGGCCCGATTCCTCGGCCAGGATGCCATGGCCGGGGTAGGCGGTCAGCAGCGTTTCGATGATGGCGTTCTCGGACGCCTGGTCGACTTCCGTCACAAAGTCATTCACCTGCTTTTGCGAGATCCGGACCGACTCGACATCGAGGGCGGCACGGTTGATGAGGGCGCCAGCGGCGCGCGCGGCCTTGATGGCCACATTGAGCATGGGGTGCAGGTTGGATGACATGGATTGTGAGGAAGAGCGTGGGTTTCCGCAGCATGCGGCAGGGGCATGCCTGCGACGGGAAGGGCCTGTCCGGCGATGCGGCAGGCGACAATAGGCGGATTTTACCTGCTCGCGCCGTTTTTCCGCCATAGCCCTGACTTCACCCTGTCATGAAAACCCGCTTCATCCTGATCCAGACCAGCCATGCCGGCAATGTCGGCGCGGCTGCCCGTGCCATGAAAGTCATGGGTTTCGACGACCTGGTGCTGGTGGCGCCGCGCTGGCCCAACGTGCTGCGGCGCGAGGAGACCATCCAGCGGGCCAGCGGCGCGCTCGATGTGCTCGAGAAGGCCCGCATCGTGGACAGCCTGGACGAGGCCCTGGACGGCATGACCCATCTGTGCGCCACCGCGATGACGCCGCGTGATTTCGGGCCCCCGGTGCGGGCGCCGCGCGAGCATTTCGCCGAACTGGCCCAGAGCACGCAGGAGGGGGTGGCCTTCCTCTTCGGTTCGGAACGCTTCGGCATGCAAAACGACGACGTCTACCGCTGCCACACCTGCCTGAGCATCCCCACCAACCCCGGTTTCGGCTCGCTGAACCTGGGCTCGGCGCTGCAGGTGATCGCCTACGACTGGCGCCAGGCGCTGGGTGGCTTTACGGTGCAGTCGGCCACGGCGCCGGCCCGCCTGGCCGATGCGCGTCAGATCGCCGGCATGCTGGCGCATTGGGAGCAGGCGCTGACCGGCATCGGCTTCCTGGACCCGGCCGCGCCCAAGAAGCTGATGCCGCGGCTCAACCAGCTTTTCAATCGCTCGGCCCTCAGCCAGGAGGAAATCCACATCCTCAGAGGTGTCGCCAAGGCCATGCTCGAAACCGCCGGCCGCGCCACGCCTTAGACTGTCAGGCCATAAAAACATTTCCAAAAGACATGTTCTCCCGCTTGCGATCCGACATCCAGTGCATCCTCGACCGAGATCCTGCCGCGCGCAGCACCTGGGAGGTGATCACCTGTTACCCCGGCCTGCACGCCGTGGTGCTGCACCGGCCGGCGCATTGGTGCTGGACGCATGGCTTCAAGTGGCTGGGGCGCTTCATCTCGCATGTGGCGCGCTGGCTGACCGGCATCGAGATCCACCCGGGCGCCAAATTGGGCCAGCGGGTGTTCTTCGACCACGCCATGGGCGTGGTGGTCGGCGAGACCGCCGAGATCGGCGACGGCTGCACCATCTACCAGGGGGTGACCCTGGGCGGGACATCGCTCTACAAGGGGGCCAAGCGCCACCCCACCCTGGGGCGGGACGTGGTGGTGAGCGCCGGCGCCAAGGTGCTGGGCGGCTTCACGGTCGGCGACGGCGCGAAGATCGGCAGCAACGCGGTGGTCATCAAGCCGGTGCCTGCCGGCGCCACGGCGGTGGGCATTCCGGCGCGCATCATCCCGTCCAAGGCCGGGGAGAGCGCCGATGCCTCGCAGGAGCGCCGCAAGTTCAGCGCCTATGGCGTGACCCTGGACGACGACCCGGTGGGGCAGGCGCTCAAGGGCCTGATCGGCACTGCGTCCTCGCAGGAGCACCAGATCGCGCTGCTGTGGCAGGCGATCGAGAAGCTGTCCTCGCAACAGTCGCGTGGCGACTGCGTGCCCGGCGACGCCCTGAAGCAGGAATGCTTCGAGGCCGGCCGTCTCAACGACCTCGTCGGCAAGTGAGCTTCTTCTGAAGTTCAGGCCTGGCGAGTCGGTCGTTGCGCGGTCTTGGGCCTGAAGGCCTGGCAGACCTCGTCACGGGTCTCGAGGTAGGGGCCGCCGATCAGATCGATGCAGTAGGGCACGGCGGCAAAGATCCCGGGCACCGACGGGCTGCCGTCGCTGCCCCGGAGGCCTTCCAGCGTCTCCTGGATCGCCCGGGGCTGACCGGGCAGGTTGATGATCAGGCACTGCTCCCGGATCACCGCCACCTGGCGCGACAGGATGGCCGTGGGCACGAAGCGCAGGCTGATCTGGCGCATCTGCTCGCCGAAGCCGGGCATTTCGCGGTGGCCGACGGCCAGCGTGGCCTCGGGCGTCACATCGCGCAGTGCGGGGCCGGTGCCGCCCGTGGTGAGGACCAGGGCGCAATGCTCGACATCCACCAGGGCCATGAGGGTGGCACGGATGACGGCGGGCTCGTCGGGAATCAGCCGGGGCACGAATTCGATCGGGTTGTGCAGGGCACGTTGCAGCCAGTCGCGCAGGGCGGGCAGGCCCTTGTCCTCATAGACGCCGCTGGAGGCCCGGTCGCTGATCGAGACGATGCCGATGCGCACCGGCTCGGCGGCGCTGTGCTGAACCTCACTCATGGTCGTCCTCTTCGGGCTCCGGTGTGTCGGCGCTCTCGGGGTCGAGCTGGTGGCGCAGCATCTGGAACAGTTCGCGGTAGGCGCGGCCCTTGCGGGGTGCCAGCCCCTGCGAGACCGAGGCCCGGTCGGCGGCCGGCGCATCCTTGCGTGCCTGGCGCACCAGGGCCCGGAGTTGCTGTATGTCGGTGTCGGGGTGCTCGGCCAGCCAGGCTTCGAGGGCATTGTCGTCGGCGACCAGGCGCTCGCGCCATTGCTCGGCCAGGTGCAGGGCGGCGGTGTCGGCCGCCGACCCCTTGCGCTGCACCTCGAGCGCGGCCTTGATGGCGTCGACGGTCTCGTCGTCGAGCTTGCGCATGAGCTTGCCGAGGTACTGGAGCTGGCGCCGCCGGCCTTCGAAGTTGGTGATGCGGTGCGTCTCGGCGAGCGCATCGACGAGCTTGTCCGACAGCATCAAGCGCTCCAGCAGATCGCTGCGCAGGGTCAGCAGGTCTTCGCCGAGCTTTTGCAGGGCGGTGCTTTCGCGTTTCAGGTCGGTCTTGCTGGCTTCATCGGTGCCCTTGAGCTCGGCCTTGAGCTGCAGATCGAGTTCGCTGCCTTCGGCAATGAACTGACCGCGGACGTAGTAGCCTTTTTTGGGTTTGCGTGACATGGTGGGGGGTATCCGGGAGGCGGGCCGCGGGGGGCCCGGGCGGCAAGTATCATAGCCGTCGCTATGAAGAATCCCCAGACCCCTGCCGACAGCGGCTTCGCCTACAGCCGCGACACCTTCGAACAACTGGTCGACCGGGCCCTGGCCCACGCCAGGAAACTGGGCGCCTCCGACGCCGGCGCCGAAGCCTCCGAAGGCTGCGGCCTGAGTGTCAGCGTGCGCAAGGGCGAGCTCGAGAACGTCGAGCGCAACCGCGACAAATCGCTGGGCGTGACGGTCTACCTCGGGCACCGGCGCGGCAATGCCAGTACCTCCGATTTTTCCGAGGCCGCCATCCTGCAGACCGTGCAGGCGGCCTATGACATCGCCCGCTTCACCGCCGAGGACCCGGTGGCCGGCCTGCCCGATGAGGCCGATGTGGTGGACGCCACCGAGGCCCGCGCCGATCTCGATCTCTTCCATCCCTGGGCGCTGAGCAGCGAAGAGGCGGCCGAACTGGCCCGGACCTGCGAGGCGGCCGCCCTGGCCACCAGCCGGCGCATCACCAACAGCGAGGGCGCCGGCGTGTCGGCCCAGCAATCGCATTTCTTCAGTGCCCACACCCATGGCTTCCGGGGCGGCTATGCCAGCTCGCGCCACAGCTTCTCGGTGGCCCCGATCGCGTCGCTGCCGGGCCGCAAGGGCGACATGCAGCGCGATGCCTGGTACAGCTCGATGCGCTGTGCCGGTGAACTCGCCAGCGCCCAGGCCGTCGGGCGCTATGCCGCAGAGCGGGCGCTGAGCCGCCTGGGCGCACGCAAGATCGCCACCACCCAATGCCCCGTGTTGTTCGAATCTCCGCTGGCGGCAGGCTTGCTGGGCAGCTTCGTGCAGGCCGTCAGCGGCGGCGCGCTCTACCGCAAGAGCAGCTTCCTCTTGGACTCGCTGGGCAAGCAGGTCTTTCCCAAGCACATCGACATCGCCGAAGACCCCTTCGTGCCGCGCGGCAAGGGCAGTTCGCCCTTCGATGACGAAGGCGTGCGTTGCCGCGCCCGGCAGGTCGTCGAGGCGGGCCGGGTCGAGGGTTATTTCCTGACCAGCTATTCGGCGCGCAAGCTCGGCATGAAGACCACGGGCAACTCGGGCGGCTCGCACAACCTCAGCCTGCGCTCGCGGCTGACCCGGGCCGGCGACGACCTGGAGGCGATGCTGCGCAAGCTGGGCACCGGCCTGTTCGTGACCGAGTTGATGGGGCAGGGCGTGAACTACGTCACCGGCGACTATTCGCGCGGGGCCAGCGGCTTCTGGGTGGAGAACGGCCGCATTGCGTTCCCGGTGCATGAGATCACCATCGCCGGCAACCTCAAGGACATGTTCAAGGGCATCCAGGCGGTGGGGGCCGATGCCTACAACTACGGCGCCAAGACGGTGGGCTCCATCCTCATCAACCGCATGAAGGTCGCGGGCAGCTGAGCGGCGCGACCGGGCGGGGCGGCACCCTGTGCGGCCTCGCCGGCCTCATTGGCCTCATTGGCCTCATTGTGTGTTGGGCCGGGGCTCCGGCGCCACCGGCCGCAACTGGCGCGGCGCATTGGTTTCGCCCTCGCGGGCCCGCCCATCGCGTGACTGGCGTCCGTCGCCGTTGGATTCGGCACCCGCGCCCTGCGGGCGTTGGAAGGCGGGTTGCTGACGCATCTGCTGTTCCCTGATTTGCTGCTCCCGAGCTTGCTGCTCCCGGGCTTGTTGTTCTCGAGCTTGTTGTTCTCGAGCTTGTTGTTCCCGGGACTGTTGTTCCCGCAACTGACGTTCCTGTTCGACCCGCTGTTGCTGCAGTTGTTGTTGCTGCTGCTGCTGCTGCGCCTGGGCGCGTTGCAGCCTTTCCCTCTCCTCGGCCCCCTCATCGCCGTGCAACACGATGCGAGGTGGTGGACGCAGGGTGCCGGTGTTGCCCGGCGGCGGGGTGGTGGGCGCGGTCGGGGTCTGGCCGGGGCGGGGCGGCATCTCGCCGGGGGTCCAGTTTCGGCCTGGATTGTGGTTGGGTGTGGAGGTGATGGCCTGGGGGCGCTGTTGGTTGATGTAGCCATTGGCGGGCGGCTGCAGGCCGGCCGGGGCCGGGTGGACCGGCTGGTTCACCTGGTTCAGGTAGCGCGGGCTGAGGTTGTAGCCGGGCTGCCAGCGTTCGCCAGGCGCCAGCGGCACCCAGGGCACACCGGGCTTGAGCGACAGGCGCGGCCGGCCGGGCACCGGGTTGCCGATGAAGCCGACCAGGGCCGGCGCATAGGCGGGGCGCGGCCCCAGGCTGCCGGGCACCCAGCCCCAGCGGCCGCCCACCTGGACCCAGCGGCCGTAATGGAAGGGGGCAAAGCCCCAGGGGGCGTCGTCGACCCAGGTCCAGCCCCAGGGGTCCATCCAGACCCATTGACCATAGCGGTAGGGGGCCCAGTCGACCACGCTGACCTGGGGATACCAGATCGTGCCCCAGGTGTTGTCGCTCTGCCAGTCGCCCCAGCCGTCGAGCTGCTGGTAGCCGATCACCTCGCGCGGCAGGTAGCGGGCGGCCAGGGACTGGTCCTGGGCCTGGTTGCGACCGGCCACCCAGGCATCGAAGTTGTCCTGCCCCAGGGCCGTGCTGGGAGCGGCCTGTCCGAGCAGGCGCCCGGCAAAGGTCCAGCTGAGCCGGGCCGGGAGGCTCAGGGCGCTGCCGTTCTCGCCATAGGCCAGCAGCGAGCCCTGCGCCACGCTCACCCGGGTGGTGCCCAGTTCGGGGTCCACGTCCAGGCGGTACAGGCCCGGCTGCTGGGCCACCACCGCGAGGTTGGGGGTGTCCACCTCGATGCGTTCGCCGGGCGCGAGGCTGTCCACCCTGAAGCTCAGATGGCCCCGCTGCAGCTGCATCTGGGCCATCGGGTCGCTGAGGCTGGAGATGTCGAGCTCCCCCGGGCCTTCCATGCGCCAGGTGGCGTTGCCGATGCTGAGCTCGAAGCGGGCTCCGGGGCTGGGTGACAGCCGATCCTGGGTGCTCAGCGGGCGGTTGAGTTCAGCCGCCTGCCAGGCGGCGTCGCCGGCCAGCGAGGTCTGCACCGTCCCTTCGATCCAGGTCAACTGGCCCACGCGGCCCGGGGGTTCCTGGGCCAGGGCGGCGTGGCCTGGCAGCCACAGGCTGCAGGCCAGCAGCAGTCCGCCCACAAGGGGGCGGGAAATGGAGAGCAAAGAGGTGGCAGGCATGGGGCGACTCCGCGGCGCGATGCCTGCTCAACGTCTCAGGCGGCCGGATCGCGCACGTACAAGGCGGAATTGAAACAAAAAATCACAAACAAGGCCACGGTCTTCGGTGCGCTCAGCCCGCCAGGGCGGCCTTGACGGCGGCCGACACCTGGCCCATGTCGGCCTTGCCGGCCAGCCGGGTCTTGACCGCCGCCATGACCTTGCCCATGTCGCCGGGGCCGCTGGCGCCCAGTTCTGCCACGATGGCACGGACCTCGGCGGCCACTTCGTCGGCGCTCAGGCGCGCCGGCAGGTAGCCCTGCAGCACCTTCATCTCGGCGCTTTCCTTGTCGGCCAGGTCCTGGCGGCCGGCCTGTTCGAAGGCGGCGATCGAGTCCTTGCGCTGCTTGATGAGCTTGTCGACGATGGCGACGATCACCACGTCATCCGGCACGATGCGTTCATCGACTTCCTTTTGCTTGATGGCGGCCTGCAGCAGGCGGATGGTGCCCAGGCGCTCGCTGTCCTTGGCCCGCATGGCGGCCTTCATGTCTTCGCTGATCTGTTCCTTGAGGGTCATGGTGCAACTCCGTTGAGATGGAAGGGGGCGGAAAACAAAAAACCCGCGCCAGGCGTCCCGAGCGCGGGTTCATCGGACCACGGGGTGGTCGCGGGCCGACTGTCATCAGTACAGCTTCTTGGGCAGCTGCATGCTGCGCACGCGCTTGTAGTGACGCTTCACGGCAGCGGCCTTCTTGCGCTTGCGCTCGGCGGTCGGCTTTTCGTAGAACTCGCGGGCGCGCAGGTCGGTCAGCAGGCCCAGCTTTTCGATGGTGCGCTTGAAACGGCGCAGGGCGACGTCAAAAGGCTCGTTTTCTTTAACACGGATGGTGGTCATTCGTCATTTATCCAATTGGTGCCTGGGGAAGATCGGGCCCACAGGCGGGGTTCCCCGCCATGATGTAGATGGATCGGCCGGCGGGGTATTTGCCAGCAAAGCCTGAGATTATAGCCTTTTGGATCACCGTCACAAGAGGCCGTCGGCAAGTCTGGGGGCGGCAGGGTTCAAAAAGCCGGGCTCATTCGCGCAGATCCCTGAATATCCATATGCGAGCTGATTCGTTCACGGCCCGGTGGCCCCGTGCCAAAGTCACACCCATGGACCCCGGGCGACACCGCCGCGGGGTCCGCCCAAAGCGCTCGCGGGGGTGAGCTGCTGTCTGGCTCCGGTCAGACTTTTGACGGGCCGCCAGGGACACACCTGGCGGCCGTTTTTTTTGGGCGTCTCAGAGCCTGTTCAATGTCTCGCACGACCCGTGGGAGACTTTGACCGGGCTCTCAGGCCTTGCCGGCTGCCGCCGCCAGGCCCTGGGCGCAGGCGTAGGCGCTGGCCCAGGCCCACTGGAAGTTGTAGCCGCCGAGCCAGCCGGTCACATCGACCACCTCGCCGATGAAATACAGGCCGGGCTGGCGCGATTCCAGGGTCTGTTGCGACAGGTCGCGGGTGTCCACCCCGCCCAGCGTGACTTCGGCCTTGCGGTAGCCCTCGGTGCCGGTGGGGGTCAGCTCCCACTGCGACAGGCGCTGGGCCAGCTGGGCCAGGGCGCGATCGGGCACTTCATTGGCCGGCCGTTGCAGCAGGGCGTCCTGCTGCACCCAGGCCTCGGCCAGGCGGGCCGGCAGTTGCTGGGCCAGCTCATTGGCCAGGAGCTTGCGCGAGCTGGCCTTGGCCCGGTTCAGTTCGGCCGTCCAGTCGCGCTCGGGCGACAGGTTGATGCGGATCGGCGTGCCGGGCTGCCAGTAGCTCGATATCTGCAGCACCGCCGGCCCGGACAGGCCGCGGTGGGTGAACAGCAGGTCTTCGAGGAAGACCATGCGGCTCTTCTTGGTGCCGGTCTCCATGGCCACCGGCAGGGCCAGGCCGGCCAGTTGGGCGTAGGGCTGCCAGGCGGCGCCGTCGAAGGTCAGGGGCACCAGGCCCGGGCGTTGTTCGACCAGGCTCAGGTCGAACTGGCGGGCCACCCGGTAGCCGAAGTCGCTGGCCCCGATCTGCGGGATGGACAGGCCGCCGGTGGCGATCACCAGGCTGTGCGCCTGGACCACGCCCTGGCTGCAATCGATCTCGTAGCGCCGCTGCGCCTGGTCATGGTGGCGGATGCCCGCCACCCGGCAGGAGGGCCAGCGCGTCACGCCGCCGGCGTCGCATTCGCGCAGCAGCATCTCGATCAGGTCGTCGGCCGAGCGGTCGCAGAACAACTGACCCTTGTGCTTTTCGTGGAAGCCGATGCCGTGGCGCTGCACCAGGGCGATGAAATCCTGCGGCGTGTAGCGGCTCAGGGCGCTGCGGCAGAAATGCGGGTTGGCGCTCAGGAACTGGGCGGGGGTGGCGTCGCGGTTGGTGAAGTTGCAGCGCCCGCCGCCGGAGATGCGGATCTTCTCGGCCACCTTGTCGGCATGGTCGAGCACCAGCACCTTCAGACCCAATTGCCCCGCCAGGCCGGCACAGAACAGGCCGGCGGCACCGGCACCCACGATCACCACATCGAAATTCACGCGACACATCCCCGCAACAGCCCGGGCACAGCCCGCAAAGCCAGGATTGTGCCGTGGGCGGAGGGCTCAGGCCGTGCCGGTGCGTGTCAGCGAGGGGCTGGTGCTGGCGGCCAGCAGGCCCTGCAACACGTCGCCGACGACGATCACCGAAGGGCTGGCCAGCCCCTCGCGCTGCAGGGTGGCGGCGAGTTCGCCGAGTGTGCCCACCGCATGGCGCTGCTGGGGCAGGGTGGCGTGCTGGACGATGGCGACCGGGGTGTCGGCCGGCAGGCCGCTGAGCAGCTCCTGCTGGATGTGGCCCGCGTCGCTGATCCCCATGTAGATCACCAGGGTCAGCCGGGCCCGCTGCGCGGTGGCCGCCAGCGCGCGCCAGTCGGGGCCCTGGTCGCCGGGTTTGGCGTGGCCGGTGACGAAGACCACGCCGTGGGCGTGTTCGCGGTGGGTCAGGGGCACGCCCAGCGAGGTGACGGCGGCCAGGCCCGAGGTGATGCCGTTGATGACGCGCACCTCGATGCCGGCTTCGCGCAGGTGTTCGACCTCTTCGCCGCCGCGCCCGAAGATGAAGGGGTCGCCACCCTTGAGCCGCACCACGCGTTCGCCTTCCTGGACTGCGGTGATCATCAGCCGTTCGATGAAGGACTGGGGTGTGGACTTGCAGCCGCCCCGCTTGCCGACGTGGATCACGCGCGCGGCGGGCGAGGCCAGGGCGACGATGGCGTCGCTGACCAGGTCATCCACCAGCAGCACGCTGGCCGCCTGGATGGCCTTGACGGCCTTGAGGGTCAGGAGTTCGGGGTCGCCGGGGCCGGCGCCGACCAGGGTGCAGTCGCCGCCATGGAACGAGCGTGGGGTGTGCGGTGTGTTCATCGGGCTTGCTCCGCGAGCTGAAGGATGTGGTCCACCTGGCATGCGATCGGGCCAGGCACGGGAAGTTCGCCCGCCATCACCTGTCGGATGTAGCGGGCCGTCGATTCGGCGCTGATGTCCTGCGGCAGCCCGGGCAGGGCCTGCAGGGGGCCGGCCTGGGCGGTCTGCGCCGTGCGCGCCTGCCCGCCCAGATAGGCCGTCATCTCGGGGGTGCGGCGGGCGTCGGCCACGACCTCGCCCTCGGTGCCGCGCAGCAGCAGGGCGGTCTGGCCTGTCAGGGCCAGGGTGGCCGCCATCGACAGCGCATATTCGGGGTGGGTGTAGCTGCTCACCAGCACACTCGGGCCCGCGCAGGGGCTCATCAGCTTGACCAGGCTGTGGGCCGGGTTGCGCAGGCCGACCACACGGCGCACATCGAGCAGTCGCTTGAGGCCCGGCAGCAGCGTTTCGGTGGGCGCGAAGGCCACTTCGCCTGCCTGCAGGGCCTTCAGAGGGGCCGATGTAGGGATTCCCAGGGCCTCCAGCACCGACGACGCTGCGACGCGCCGGTCCTCGGTCGGCGTGCCGTGCACCAGCACCCGGCCGCCGCGCCGCGCCAGCAGCAGGGCCAGCAGCGGCGTCAGGACCGGCAGCTTGCGGGCGCCGTTGTAGCTCGGCAGGACCACCACCGGCAGGCCCGGGGCGTGAGGCAGTTTCTGCAGCCGGACATGCAGCGCGTCGAGGAAGCCGGCCATCTCCGCCGGGGTCTCCCCCTTGATGCGCATGGCCAGGCAGAAGGCCCCGATCTCCAGGTCGCTGACCTGGCCGTCGAGCACCTGGCCGAGCAGGTCGCAGGCCTGCTCGCGCGACAGCGCCCGGGCGCCGTCCTTGCCGCGGCCGATTTCCTTGATGTATGCACTGATGCCCATGGGGTGCTTGGCCGTCTGGCGCTGTTCTTGGGGGAGTCGCGGATTGTCGGCGATGCTTATCTACTTGTGGCTATATGGTCAATGGCGCCGAGCCCGGCTGGATCAGCCGCACCAGGCGTTTGAGCTCGGGCACGCAGGAGCCGCAACGGGTGCCGCATTGCAGGCGGTCCTGCAGTTGCGTCAGGCGCTCGGCCTCGCTGCCCTGGCAACGGCCCAGCTCGGCCTGGATGGCCTGCTCGCCGACGCCCACGCAGTTGCACAGCGTCTTGCCACGCGGCACCAGGGCCAGCGGCGCGGTCGGGCCGGCCTGCAGCAACTGGCGCCCAAAGGCCTGCACCGGCAGGTCGTCGAGCAGCAGGGTGCGCAGCCAGCTCTGGGCCCGGACGTCGCCGCCCAGCAGCAGCCCGCTCAAGCGGCTGTCCGCGCCCACGGCCTGCACCCGCACGGTGCGGCGCTGGCCCTGGCGCGGGTCGCTGTAGTGGAGCGCTTCCTCGTTGTCGAGGCCCAGTGCCGCCTCGATCTGCAGCAGCAGCGACTCTGCCGGGGGTTCATGGGCGGCGGCGCGGAACAGCACGCCGGTCCGCTCGGGGGCGCCGGCCTCCAGAGGCTGGCTGCTGCCGAAGGGGACGCAGCTGCTGTAGGGAAACAGGCGCATCAGGGGCTTGAGCGTCTCGCGCGCCGAAAGCGCCGTGCCCGCCGGCATCCAGGCCATCGCCACCAGCGACCAGGGCAGGGCCATGGCGCTGACCTTCACCGCCGCGTGCTTGAGCTCGGGCTGCTTGGAGCCGGGGCAGAACGCCGAGGGCATCAGCGTGTTCACGCCGGCCAGGGCTTCGCCGGTGGCCGAGCAGCCGCTCAGGAACTCCTCGCCCCAGTGCATGGCGATGAAGGCCTGGCCGGCCCCCAGGGTGTCGCTGGCCTCGAGCGGCAGCACGATGGCGCCGCGCCGGGAGCTGACCTGGACCAGTTCGCCGTCCTGCAGGCCGCGCCGCGCCATGTCCTGGGCCGGCATCTGCACGCTGGGCTCGGGCACATGGCCGAACAGCCGTCCGACGGTGCCGGTGCGGCTCATGCCGTGCCATTGATCGCGCAGGCGGCCGGTGGTCAGCGAGATCGGGTAGCGCGCATCGCGCTCCTCGGCCAGACCCTGGTAGGGCGTGGCCACGAAGCGGGCCCGTCCGTCCGGGGTGGGGAACACGCCATCGGCATAGAGGCGGGCGAGTCCGGCCCCGGTGGCCTCGGTAAAAGGCCATTGCTGGGGCCCCTGGCGGTCGAGCAGTCCGTAGCTGAGGCCGCCGATGTCCAGGTCGCGGCCCCGGGTGCTGTCGCGGTGCTCGCACCAGATGGCCTCGGTGCCGGCCAGGGCGTCGTCGGTGGAATAGGGGAACAGGCTGGGGCGGCCCGGGCGCAGCCGGGCCTCCAGGCGCCGGCCCAGTGCCACACCGATGGCCCAGTCGTGGCGTGCCTCGCCGGCCGGCGGCAGGGCGGCGCGCACCCGGCTGATGCGGCGTTCGCTGTTGGTGACCGTGCCGGTCTTCTCGCCCCAGGTGCTGGCGGGCAGCAGCAGGTCGGCGAAGGCGCAGGTGGCGGTGGTGGCGAAGGCCTCCTGCACCACCACGAATTCGGCGCGCTGCAGGGCCCGGCGCACCGTGGCCTGGTCGGGCAGCGACTGGGCCGGGTTGGTGCAGGCGATCCAGAGCGCCTTGATCTGCCCGTCGGCGGCCGCCTCGAACATCTCCACCGCGCTCTTGCCTGGCGTGGCGGGCACCTCGGCCACGCCCCATAGGGCGGCCACCTCGGCGCGGTGCGCCGGGTTGGCCATGTCGCGATGGGCGCTCAGCAGATTCGCCAGACCGCCGACCTCGCGTCCGCCCATGGCGTTGGGTTGGCCGGTGAGCGACAGCGGGGCCGCGCCGGGGCGGCCGATCTGGCCGGTGGCCAGGTGCAGGTTGATCAGGGCGCTGTTCTTGGCGGTGCCGCTGCTCGACTGGTTCAGGCCCTGGCAATACAGGCTCAGGGTGGCGGGCGAGGTGGCGAACAGGCGCGCGGCCTCGACCAGATCGGCCTCGGCGATGCCGCAGACCTGGGCCACCCGGCTCGGCGTGCAGTCGCGCACCAGGGTCTTGAGGTCTTCGAAGCCGGTGGTGTGGGCCGCAATGTAGCCGGGCCGGGTCCAGCCTTCCCACAGCATCAGGTGCAGCATGCCGTGGCAGAGCATCACGTCGGTGCCGGGCTGGATGGCCAGGTGCAGGTCGGCCAGTTCGGCGGTGTCGGTGCGGCGCGGATCGACCACGATGATCTTCAGGCCGGGGCGGGCGCGCCGGGCGTCCTCGATGCGGCGGAAGACGATCGGGTGGGCCCAGGCGGTGTTGCTGCCGGTGATGAACAGGCAGTCGGTGTGGTCGATGTCCTCGTAGCAGCCGGGGGGGGCGTCGGCGCCCAGGCTGGCCTTGTAGCCTGCCACCGCGCTGCTCATGCACAGGCGCGAATTGGTGTCGAGGTTGTTGGTGCCGAGCAGGCCCTTGGCCAGTTTGTTGAAGACGTAGTAGTCCTCGGTCAGCAACTGCCCCGACAGGTAGAAGCCCAGTGCGTCGGGGCCGTGGGCGGCCGCGATGTCGCCCAGGCGGGCGGCGGCCTGGTCCAGGGCCGCGTCCCAGCCCAGGGGCTCGGTGGGGCCGCCGCGCTGCAGGCGCCGCAGGGGTTGCAGCAGGCGGGTCTGGCGGCCGATCTCGGCGCTGGCGGTCAGGTGCAGGGTCGAGCCCTTGGTGCACAGGCGGCCGAAGTTGGCCGGGTGGGCCGGGTCGCCGCGCACGCCGGTGATGGCCCCGTCACGCGACTCGATGATCACGCCGCACCCGACCCCGCAATAGGGGCAGGTGGAGCGGGTCTCGGCCACAGGCCCGAAGGAGGCGGCGCCGGCGTCCATCAGCAGGCGGCTGCGTTGCAGCCCTTGCGACTGGTGGGGCCGGCCACGGGCCGGGTGAGCTCGGTCGCGTGGTTCTGCAGTTCGTCGGCATCGAGGTAGACCTGGCCGTCCTCGACGCGGACCTGGAAGCGCGGGGTGCAGCCGACGTCGGGGGCCTGGGCCTGGCCGTCGGCCAGGCCGATGGTCCAGTTGTGCAGCGGGCAGGCCACGCTGCGGCCGAAGACGATGCCCTGCGACAGCGGGCCGCCCTTGTGGGGGCAGCGGTCGAGCAGGGCGAAGACTTCGTCCTGGCCGGTGCGGAACAGCGACACTTCCAGGCCGTTGGCACGGCTCACGCGGCGCGCGCCGAGCAGCGGGATGTCGTCGACGCGGCAGATCAGTTTCCAGTCACTCATGTTTTCTCCATTCAGGCCCTCAGGGCCGCATACAGCCCGGTGACGCGATCCATCACCGAAAGCAGGTTCTCACTGGTCACGAACACCTCGGCCAGCGCCCTGCTGCCCGGGGTGGCCGTCGTGGCGTTCTTCAAGGCGGACTCGAAGAACACCCACTGGCCATCGGCCAGGGCCAGTTCCTCGGCGATCGGGCCCGTGCTGTCGGGGGCCCTGCGCAGCGCATCCTGGGCCTGCAGGAACTCGGTGCGGGCATGGGCCATCTCTGCTGCGGCCGCCTCCGGCTCCACGCGCAGGACCGTGGCGAAGTAGTACTTGGCCATGCGCTGCGAGAGCATGCGCTGGCGGCCGGCCTGATTGACCAGGGGGCCGGCCGGCCGGTTCGAGGTGGCCTCAAGCAGGGCCGTGCCTTGCTGTGCCAGGGCCAGCACCCGGTTGTCGGCCTGCAGCAGGGCGACCGCCCGGCCTGCCTGCGGCGGGCTGCCCAGCACCTCGCGCAAGTCCTGCCAGGCCGCGTCCATGGCCGCGAAGGTGGCCCGCAGCGTGGCCCCGGGGGCGTAGGCAGCGAGTTGTTCGCGCTGGCGCTCGAAAAGCGCCATGGACTGGCTGAGCACCTGGACCGCCGTGGGGGTGGGGGTCCGGCAGGCCTGTGCCAGCCAGGCCTTGACCATGCGCTGGGACAGCATGCGCTGGCGGCCAGCCATGTTGATGGCGTCGGCCAGATCGGTCTGTGCCGAGGCCGTGCCGGCCCAGCAGGCGGCCAGGCCCAGCAGATGGCGACGTTGCAAGCCCGGGGTGAGCATGGCGCGGGGCGGCTCAGGCCTTGAGGGCGGTGAACTGGCGGGTGTCGACTTCGGCTTTGTCGAACTCGAACCAGGGGTCGGGCTCGCCGTCGAGCGCGAACTGCAGGCGTTCCCACAGGGCCTTGCGGCCGGCGGCGTCGTCGAGGATCTTCTTCTTCACATGGTCCAGCCCGACCCGGCCCACGTAATGCACGGTGCGTTCGAGGTACCAGCCTTCCTCGCGGTAGAGCTGCATGAAGGCGCCGGTGTATTCGAGCACCTCGGCAGCGGTCTTGAGCTTGGTGAAGAAGTGGGCGACCTCGGTCTTGATGCCGCCGTTGCCGGCGATGTACATCTCCCAGCCGCTGTCCACGCCGATGATGCCGACGTCCTTGATGCCGGCTTCGGCGCAGTTGCGCGGGCAACCGGAGACCGCGAACTTGACCTTGTGCGGGGCGTACATGCGCCACATCGCGCGCTCCAGGTCCTTGCCCATCTGGGTGCTGTCCTGGGTGCCCATGCGGCACCATTCGCTGCCCACGCAGGTCTTCACGGTGCGCAGCGCCTTGGCGTAGGCATGGCCGCTGGGCATGCCGATGTCCTTCCAGACGTTCACCAGGTCTTCCTTCTTCACCCCGAGCAGGTCGATGCGCTGGCCGCCGGTGACCTTGACGGTGGGGATCTGGTACTTGTCCACCGCGTCGGCGATGCGGCGCAGTTCGTCGGCCGTGGTCTCGCCGCCCCACATGCGCGGGATGACGCTGTAGGTCCCATCCTTCTGGATGTTGGCATGGCTGCGTTCGTTGATGAAGCGGCTCTGCGGGTCGTCGCGCGCTTCCTTGGGCCAGGTGCTGATCAGGTAGTAGTTGACGGCGGGCCGGCAGCTGGCGCAGCCGTTGGGGGTCTTCCAGTCCATGAAGCGCAAGACCTGGTCCATCGTCACCAGGTGGTTGGCGCGGATGGTGTCGCGCACCGCCTGATGGCCGTGCTCGGTGCAGCCGCACAGGGCCCGCGTCTTCGGCGTGGCCGAGTAGTCGCCGCCGGCGGTGAACATCAGGATCTGCTCGACCAGGCCGGTGCACGAGCCGCAGCTGGCGCTGGCCTTGGTGTGCTTGCGCACCTCGTCGAGGGTGAACAGGCCTTTTTCCTGGATGGCCTTGCAGATGGTGCCCTTGGTCACGCCGTTGCAGCCGCAGACTTCGGCGTTGTCGGGCATGGCGGCGGCCTTGTTGTGGCCTTCGTGGCCGGTGTCGCCGATGTTCGATTCACCGAACATGAGCTTGTCGCGGATGTCGGCGATGCTGCGGCCCTCGCGCAGCAGCTTGAAGTACCAGGCGCCATCGACGGTGTCGCCGTAGAGGCAGGCGCCGATGAGCTTGTCGTCCTGGATCACCAGCTTCTTGTAGACCCCGGCATAGGGGTCGCTCATGACGATCTCCTCGGTGCCCTCGCCGCCCATGAACTGGCCGGCCGAGAACAGGTCGATGCCGGTGACCTTGAGCTTGGTCGAGGTCAGCGAGCCCTGGTAGCGGCCGATGCCGTATTCGGCCAGGTGGTTGGCCGCCACCTTGGCCTGCTCGAACAGCGGCGCCACCAGGCCGTAGGCCGTGCCGCGGTGGGCGGCACATTCGCCGACCGACCAGATGCGCGCGTCGGTGACGGTCTGCAGCGTGTCGTTGACCACGATGCCGCGGTTCACATGCAGGCCCATGGATTCGGCCAGCTCGGTGTTCGGGCGGATGCCGACCGCCATCACCACCAGATCGGCAGGCACCTCGGTGCCGTCCTTGAAGCGGATGGCGCGCACGCGGCCGGCCTCGTCGCCGAGCAGCTCCTGGGTCTGGGCGCCGATGAGGAACTTCAGTCCGCGCTCCTCGAGCGACTTCTGCAGCAGCCGGCCGGCCGCATCGTCGAGCTGGCGCTCCATCAGCCAGGGCGCCACATGGACCACGGTGACGCTCATGCCCCGGCGCATCAGGCCGTTGGCGGCCTCCAGCCCCAGCAGGCCGCCGCCGATGACCACCGCGTGCCGATGCGTGGCGGCGGTCTCGATCATGGTGTTGGTGTCGCTGATGTCGCGGTAGGCGATCACCCCCTGCAGGTCCTTGCCCGGCACCGGCAGGATGAAGGGCTTGGAGCCGGTGCACAGCAGCAGCCGGTCGTAGGGGGCTTCGGTGCCGTCCTCGGCGCGCACGATGCGGCGCACCCGGTCCACCTGGGTCACCTTCTTGCCCGTGTGCAGCGTGATGCCGTGGTCGCGGTACCAGTCGAAGGGGTTGAGCACGATCTCGTCCAGCGTCTGCTCGCCGGCCAGCACCGGCGACAACAGGATGCGGTTGTAATTGGGATGCGGCTCTGCGCCGAAGATCGTGATGTCGTACAGATCGGGCGCGATCTTCAGCAGTTCCTCGACCGTGCGGACTCCCGCCATGCCATTGCCCACCATCACCAGCCTGAGTTTTTTCATGGCCACCACTCCAATGCCTGCGCTGTCGATCAGCGCGTCGGAAAAACAAAAAAGGCGTCCTCACGCGGGGCTCTCGGTGTTCGAGAATCCGGGTGGGGACGCCTTTGTCCTGGGCTTCTTGCGGTGCGCCGTTGCAGTGCTCGAAGCGGCGGCCAGCGTTGGCCGTTGCCTACGGATATGCAATCGGCGTGCCAGGCATTTCGCGCCGGTGCGCACCAGGCTGGGTCGGCATGGTCGGACGGCGGCCGTCGGGTGGCGCTTTCCAATCCCGATTGCACCAGCCTGGGCATGGATGGTGCTTGGAGCTGGTGCATGAGTTTCGATCTTGATTTCGGCTTCGTCTCCCAGGCCGGCCGCAAGGGCAGCAACGAGGATTTCGCGGGTCTGCTGCAAGGGCAGGGCGCGGACCGCTCGCGCGGCGTGGTGGCGGCCATTGCCGATGGGGTGAGCCAGGGCGGCCTGGGGCGCGATGCGGCCCAGACCAGCGTCAACACCCTGCTGCACGACTATTTCGGCACCCCCGACACCTGGGAGACCACGGTGGCGCTGGACCGGGTCATCGCGGCCCAGAACAGCTGGCTGGCGGCCATGAACCGCCGCCAGGCACCACGCCTGGGCCTGAGCACCCTGACCGCCCTGGTTTTGTGCGGCCAGTCGTACACCGTGGCCCATGTCGGGGATACGCGCGCCTATCTGGTGCGTGATGGCGAACGCCTGCAACTGACCACGGACCATGCGGTGGGCCACCGCGACCTCAGCCACCAGCTGACCCGGGCCATGGGGCTGGACGACCGCATCCTGGTCGATTACAGCCAGGGCGACCTGCACAGCGGCGACCTCTTCGTGCTGGTGTCCGACGGGGTGCATGGGGTGCTGCCCAGCCGTGAATGGCGCGAGCTGCTGGCCCGGGGTCTGGGCGCCCAGGCCCTGAGCGAGGCGCTGGTCGAGTCCGCGCTGCGCCATGGTAGCCAGGACAATGTCAGCGCCCTGGTGGTGCGGGTGCTGGGCGCCCAGGAGGCCCTGCTGCAGGATGACGCCCGGCGTGCGGCCGCGCAGGGCGTGTTGCCCCTGCTCAAGGTCGGCGACGGGGTCGATGGCCTGGTGGTGACCGCCCTGGTGGCCGACAGCGGGGTGTTCCGCCTCTACCAGGTGCGGGATCCGGCCAGCCAGCGCCTGTATGCGCTCAAGACCCTGCATCCCCAGCGGGCCCATGACCACGAGGAACGCGCCACCCTGGCCCATGAAGCCTGGGTGGCCCGGCGCATGCAGGGCGGGCGGGCGGCCGAGCATCTGGCGCGGCTGGTCGATTGGCCGCCGGCGGGCACGCATGCCATGGGGCCGCGCAGCGATTGCTTCTACCTGCTCTATGAATGGCACCGCGGCGAGACCCTGGGGCAGCGGCTGGCGCGCCAGCAGGCTTTTGGTGCGGGGCAGGCGGTCGAACTGGCGCTGCAGGCGGCCCGCACCCTGGGGCTGCTGCACCGGCAGGGGGTGGTGCACCGCGACGTCAAGCCCGACAACCTGCACCTGGACGAGGACGGTGTGCTGCGTCTGCTGGACCTCGGGGTGGCACTCAGCGGCCGCGAACCTGCGGCCACGCGGCAGCTGCATGCGGGGACCCCCAGCTACATGAACCCGGAACAATGGCCCGGCTATGAGCGGGGCGGTGCTGCCGGCGAGGGCGGCCGCCTGCCCGACGCCCAGAGCGATCTGTTCGCCCTCGGGGTGACCCTCTACCAGTTGCTGAGCCGGGGCCGTCTGCCCTATGGCGAGGTGCTGCCCTACCAACTGGGGCGCTACTACCGGGACCCTCTGCCGCCGAGCCGGCACAACCCCGAGGTGCCGGTGTGGCTGGACCAACTGGCCCTGAAGGCGGTGGCACGCCAGGCCCCGGCACGGTTCGAGACCGCCGAGGAACTGGTGCTGGCCCTGGAGCGGGGGTCCATGCGCCCGATGGGCCCTGGCGTCGCCAGCCCGCTGCTGAGCCGTGATCCCGTGCTGTTCTGGCGCCTGCTGGCGGCATTCAGCCTGCTGGTCAACCTGCTCCTGCTGTACTGGCTGCTGTTCCTGCCGCGCTGAGCGGCAGGGACAAAGGCTCAGCCCGCCAGGGGGCGCTGCCGGGCCTGCGTCTGGGCCGGTGCCGGTGCCGCCGCGGGACGGGCCCTGCCGCCTTTTTCGGCCCAGGTGCGGGTCCAGCGGATCTGCATGCGACGCAGCAGGGCCAGCACCAGCACGGCGCAGGCGGCGAAGCCCAGGAAACCCAGGGTGTAGCTGCCGGCGTATTGCTTGGCCAGGCCCATGCCATTGGGGATGAAGCCGCCGCCCAGGGCACCCAGTTCGCCGATCATGGAGCCGGCGACCGCCGTGGTCAGCGGCCAGCGCAGCGGCACCAGTTGGAACAGGGCGCCGTTGCCGGCGCCCAGGGCGGAAAAGCACAGCAGGAACAGCAGCACGGTCAGGGTCAGCGACCCCTGGGCGAAGGCGCAGCCCACCAGGGTCAGGGCCACCAGGACCAGCACGCCGGTGAGGGTGTTCACCCCGCCCCAGAGGTCGGACAGCCAGCCGCCCATCACGCGCAGCGCGGCACCGAGAAAGGCCGCCAGCATCGTCAGTTGACCGGCCTGCACCTTGCTCACGCCGAACTGCTCATAGAAGTAGCTGGGCAGGAAGGCGGCCAGGCCCACGAAGCCGCCGAAGGTCACTGCGTAGATCAGGCTGAAGGCCCAGCCGTCCTTTTCGAACAGGCAGCCCAGGTGCTCGCGCAGGGTCGAATGGGCAGCCAGGTCGGGCGGCTCCTGGGCGAAGACCACCATCACCAGCGCCGGGGCGGCCACGCTCAGCGAGGCCAGGCCGTACACCGCCTGCCAGCCGTAGCGCTGGGCCAGCAGCGGGGCGAGCAGGGCGGCCACCGCGGTGCCGACATTGCCGGCGCCGACGATGCCCATCGCCAGCCCCTTGTAGCGCGGCGGGAAGGAGCCCGAGCCCAGCGACATGGCGACGCCGAAGCTGGCGCCCGCCACCCCGAGCAGCACGCCCATGGCCAGCAGATCATCAAAGGTCTGGACGAAGAAGTAGCCGTAGGCCATGGCGATGGCGATGCCGGCCATCTCGACCAGGGTGGCCTTCTTGCGGCCGATGTACTGGGCCAGCAGGCCGAGCGGGAAGCGCATGAAGGCGCCGGCGAAGATCGGGATCGACAGCATCAGCCCCTTCTGGGTCGGGCTCAGGTGCAGGCTTTCCGTGATGAAAGGCGCCATGCTGCCGTTGATGGACCAGATGGCGAAGGAGAAGCCGAAATAGAGAAACGCCGACCACAGCGTGGGGGCGTGCCCGGATCTCAGGAACTCGCGGAAGTTGAACATGGTGAGGCCTCGCGGTGGGTGAAGTGAAGGAAAGGGGTCATCCGTGCAGATCGAAGCTGTCGGCATAGGCGGCCGGGGCGTTGCCGTCCCAGACCCTGCCGTCGATCAGGGTGCTGCGGCGGCAGAGGCTGTCGGGCGGGGCCAGGTCCAGGCCGGCGGCCGCGTCCAGGTACAGCGCGGTCTGCTGGACCTGGGTGGCCAGGGCCAGGTAGTCCGGGTGGCGGCTCAGCCAGCCCCAGCGTTTGAACTGGGTCAGGAACCACATGCCGTCGGACAGGTAGGGGAAGTTGAGCGCCCCGTCGCCGAAGAAGCGCAGGCCCTGCGGGTCCTGCCACTGCCGGCCCAGGCCGTCCTCATAGCGGCCCAGCAGGCGCGGCGCCAGCACCGCCTCGGGCAGGCCCACATAGGCCTTGTCGGCGAGGATGCGCGCGGTGTGCCGCCGGTTGTCGTCGCTGGCCTCGATCCAGCGGGCGGCCTCCAGCGTGGCCCGGATCACCGCCTGCGCGACCTGGGGCTGGCGGCGGACGAAATCGGCCGTGCCTGCCAAGACCTTCTCGGGGTGGTCCGGCCAGATCGCCTGGCTGGTGCAGGCAGTGATGCCCACCCCCTGGTCCAGGGCCAGTTGATGCCAGGGTTCGCCGGCGCAGAACCCGTCCATGGTGCCCGCCTGCAGCCCTGCCACCATCTGCGAAGGCGACACCGTGATCACCCGCGCATCGCGCAGGGGGTGGATGCCCGAGGCCGCCAGCCAGTAGTTGAGCCACAGGGCATGGGTGCCGGTCGGGAAGGTCTGGGCCAGGGTGGGCGACAGGCCGGGCGAGCGCCTGAGCAGGGCGGCCAGTCCCGGGCCGTCGACCGCGCCCTGCCCGGCCAGGGCGCGCGAGAGCGTGATCGCCTGGCCATTGCGGTTCAGGGTCATGAGCACCGCCATGTCCCGTTGTGCCGAACCCAGACCCAGGTGGACGCCATAGACCAGGCCGTAGAGGGCGTGGGCCAGATCGATCTGACCGGCCAGCAGGCGGTCGCGGATGCCGGCCCAGCTGGCGATGCGGCTGGGCACGATCTGCACGCCATGGCGGCGGTCCAGGCCCAGCTCGGCCGCCATGATGAGGCTGGCGCAGTCGCTCAGGGGCAGGAAGCCGATGCGGACCTCGGGCAGTTCCAGGCGCGCCGGGGCGGGGGCTGGAGCGGGCAGGGGGCCGGTGGGCGGCATCCCGGTGGCGGGACCCGGGGCTGGGGACGGGGACACGGGCTTCTCCATGGTCAGGGCTGAAAAACAGAAAGGCGTCCTCACGCCCGCCAGGCGGCACGGGCCGCGAAACGGGGTGGGGACGCCTTTGTCCAGTGGCCGCCCTGGCGCAAGCCAGGAGGGCCGGTTCTGGCCGCCGTTGGCCAGGCCCAGGTCAACGCAAGCGCTGTGCCATGTCTCTCGGCATGAGGTTGCTATTGATGATGTAGCTGATCGTCAAGGGCTGGTGCGGAGTTTGATGAAGCAAGGCACGCACGTCGGGTCACGGGCGCGCAGGCACCGGATTGGCGCACTGCACCAAATCCAGGCGTCAATTGAGCAGGTCGGCGATGTCCAGGATGCGCTGGGCCACTTCGACCAGTTTCAGACCCTTGTCCATGGCGGTCTTGCGTAGCTTGTCATAGGCCTCGGCTTCGCTGAGGTTCTGGCGTTTCATGAGCAGGCCCTTGGCCCGATCGATGACCTTGCGCTGGCTCAACTGGTCGCGCGCCTCGGCCAGTTGGTGGCGCAGGTTCTGCTCGTGCTGGAAGCGCGCCAGGGCCACCTCCAGGATGGGGCGGATGCGCTGGGTCGACAGCCCGGCCACGATGTAGGCGCTGACGCCGGCCGCCACCGCGTCCCTGACATGGGTGGTGTCGTCGTCGTCGGTGAACAGCACGATGGGGCGGCGTTCATCCCGGGTCGCCATGACCACGTGCTCCAGCGCGTCGCGGGCTTCGCTTTCGGCGTCGACGATGATCAGGTCGGGCTGCAGCTGGGCCAGCCGCTCACTGAGAAACACGTCGGCGGGCAGGGTCGCGACCAGGTTGAAACCGCCCTCGACCAGGCCGGTGCGCAGGCTGCGCAACCGCTCGGCCTGGGCCTGCGCGAAGTCCTCGGCCTGGTGCAGGCCGACGGGTTCTGGCGCGATCACGACGATTCTCAATGCCTCTGTCATGGCCGGGCATTGTGCAAGAAGTGGGCCCTGGTGGCAGACAAGACCTGTCTGCCGCAGGGCCCGGCAAGGCTGCCCTACACTTGGCACCCCATGCCGACCGACACCCCTGCCACCGCTTTCCCAGGCTTGATCCTGGGCATCGAATCCTCCTGTGACGAGACCGGGGTGGCCCTGGTCCGGGCCGAAGCCGTTGGCGTCCCCCGGCTGGAAGCCCATGCCTTGCACAGCCAGATCGAGATGCACCAGGCCTATGGCGGCGTGGTGCCCGAACTGGCCAGCCGGGACCACATCCGGCGTGTGCTGCCCCTGACCCGCCAGGTCCTGGCCGAGGCCGGTCGGCGTCTGGAGGAGATCGATGTGGTGGCCTACACGCGCGGCCCGGGCCTGGCCGGCGCCCTGCTCGTCGGTTCCGGCGTGGCCTGCGCGCTGGCCGCCGCGCTGGACCGGCCGGTGATCGGGGTGCATCACCTCGAGGGCCATCTGCTGTCGCCCTTCCTGAGCGCCGACCCGCCTGAATTCCCGTTCGTGGCCTTGCTGGTGTCCGGTGGGCACACCCAACTGATGCGGGTGGATGGGGTGGGGTGCTACCAGATCCTCGGCGAGACCATCGACGATGCGGCCGGCGAGGCGTTCGACAAGTCGGCCAAGCTCATGGGCCTGGGCTACCCGGGCGGACCGGCGTTGTCCAGGCTGGCCGAACACGGCGACCCGCAGGCCTTCAGGCTGCCGCGCCCGCTGCTGCACAGCGGCGACCTCGACTTCTCCTTTGCCGGCCTCAAGACGGCGGTGCTGACCCAGGCGCGCAAACTGGGCGATGCGCTGGAGGACCGCAAGGCCGATCTGGCGGCCAGCACCCAGGCGGCCATCGTCGAGGTGCTGTTGAAGAAGTCGATGACCGCCTTGCGGCAGACCGGCCTGCGCCGTCTGGTGGTGGCCGGCGGCGTCGGGGCCAACCGCCAGCTGCGGACGCAGTTGGACGCGGCCTGCCGCCAGGCCCGGGTCCGGGTCCATTACCCGGAGCTGCACCTGTGCACCGACAACGGCGCCATGATCGCGATGGCCGCCGCCATGCGCCTGCAGGCGCGGCCCGCCAGTGCCGGCACCCTCTACAGTTTTGACGTCCGGCCGCGTTGGCCGCTCGACTCGCTCGAACGGCCTGAGCCCTGAATTCCCCATGGTCTTCCCATGGGTATTGGAGGGGCAGGCCTCCGGGTTTACGCTTCGTCCCAGCCGAGCAGGGTGATGCCAGGAGAGGTAAAAATAATTTACTTGGATATCACTTTGCTGTTCTTGACAATTTAATCGGCAAATTCGGTAGAATTGATTCATGAGCACCGAAAACACCTTCTCCTCCATGCCTCCTGCGGGTGAGCACTGCACCACCATCGAGGTGGCGCGCGAACTGGGCATGGCCGTGCGCTCGGTCCAGATGATGGTGGACCGGGGTGAGCTGGAGGCCTGGAAGACGCCGGGTGGGCATCGACGCATTTCGCGCGTTTCCGTGGACCGCTGGCTGGCCAACCGCCGGGCCGGGCGACGCGGCGCGCAGCGGGGCAGTCCGGCCAATCCGCGGCGCGTCCTCTTCATCGAGGATTCGGCGCACTACCAGAATCTGGTCGCTCTGATGATGCAGCAGCACTTCCCGGAAGTGGCCTTGCATCTGGCCGACGACGGCATTGTCGGTTTGGCCATGTACGGCCAGTTGCAACCCGATGTGCTGTTGCTGGATCTGTTGCTGCCCGGCATCGACGGTGCCACCCTGCTGACCAGCCTGCGGGCCCATCCCGAGCTCAACCGCAGCCAATTGGTGGTGGTGACCTCACTCGACGAGGAGCAGCGCCGCCCCTATGCCTTTGCGCTGCGGGACATCCCGCTGATCTACAAGCCCAATCTGGTGACCGAACTGCCCGAGCTGCTGGGCCGTCTGTTGCGCGAGCCCGATGCGGCGGATGGTTCCGCCGCTGCGAATACCGAGGTGGAGTCGACCGGCTGAGCGGCGCCATCTCCCACCATCCTCCCTTGCCAGCCCTGGGCTGGCTTCAGACCCCGCGTCGCCCTCTGAGGCCGCGGGGTTTTTTTTCGCGTCTTTTTGTTCCAGGCATGAAAAAGGGGCCCTGGGGCCCCTGTCATGGCGAGCGGCTTCAGCTCACTGGATGTTCAGTCGGGTGGCCTGTGGCGAGGCGACCTTCTTGACCAGCTTGAGTGTCAGCACGCCGTTTGCGAGCTGGGCACTGCTCTGGGCGGCATCGATTTCCTGAGGCAGTTCGAAGGCGCTTTGATAGCGGCGCGGTGCCTCGGCGCTGCTTTCGATGCGCACCGTGTGGGCGTCGATGTCCACCTGCAACTGGTCGCGGCCGAGGCCCGGAACGTCCAACTGCAGGGTGTAGCTCTTGTCGTCCTGCTCGACCTTCGAGCCGGGCCGGCAGGCGGCATCGGGTTGCGACCAGAGGGTCTGGTGGAGGAAGCGTTCGAGGTTGCGGTCCATGGCGCGCAGGTTGGGGCGGAAGGCGGCGGGACGGATCACGGGGGCGAAGATCATGAAAGGACTCCTTTACACTGCGCGGCGCTCGAAGTGAGCGCTGCATGGACAGAAGGTGTGATCCGTGCCTGTCTTTTCAAGGAATTTTCTTTATGGAATATCTGCGCCGAACGCTCTTGAAATCGGCTGTGCTGTCGCTATCTGCCGGCCTCGCCGCGGTGGTGCGGGCCCAGCCGGCATCGGGTTCGGGCCCGATCCGCCTGGCCCTGATCGAAGGTCTGAGCGGCCCGTTCGCCAATGCGGGCGAAGCGGTCTGGCGCAACATCGTCTGGGCGGTGGAGCGGGTCAACGCGCGCGGCGGCGTCCGTTTGCCGGGTGGTGCGCGGCTGCTGCAGGTCGATCGCTACGACAGCAAGGGCCAGAATGAAGAGGCGCTGTCGGCCCTGCGCTCGGCCATCGACGACGGCGCGCGCTTCGTGCTGCAGGGCAATTCGTCGGCCACCGCCTCGGTGCTGCTCGAGGCCATCAACAAGCACAACGAGCGGGAGCCCGATCGGCGGGTGCTGTTCCTCAACTACGCCGCCGTGGACCCGGCCTTGACCAACGAGCGTTGCAGCTTCTGGCATTTCCGTTTCGATGCCCATGCCGACATGCGCATGGCCGCCCTGATGGAGGTGATCCGCGAGGACCGGGCCCTGCGCAGCGTCTACCTCATCGGACAGGACTACAGCTTCGGCCAATCGGTGCTCAAGGAGGCGCGCCGCCAACTGGCCGAGCAGCGGCCCGAGGTGAAGATCGCCGGTGAAGAGTTGCATCCCATGGGCCGGGTCAAGGACTTCGCGCCCTATGCGGTCAAGATCAAGGCCAGTGGCGCGCAGGCCGTGATCACCGGCAACTGGGGCAACGACCTCACGCTGTTGATCAAGGCGGCCCGCGAGATCGGCTATGAGGGGCGCTTCTACACTTTCTACGGCAATGCGCTCGGGGCGCCGGCGGCGATCGGTGACGCCGGTGTGGGGCGGGTGGTGGCGGTCGCCGACTGGCTGCCCAATGTGCCGGGTGCGCAGAGCGAGGCCTTCTACCAGGCCTTCCACAAGCGTTTCCCCAAACCGGCGGACGACTATGTCCATCTGCGCATGCAACTGATGATCGAAGCCCTGGCCCAGTCCATCGAGAAGGCGGGTGCCGTCGATGCGGTGGCTGTCGCCCGCCGCCTGGAGACCGCCACGGTCACCCTGGCAGGGCAGACCGGCAGCATGCGGGCGCTGGACCATCAATTCCAGCAACCCCTGGCCGTGGGCCTGATGGACAGGCTGGGGCGGCCCGGTGTGCGTTTCGACGTCGAAGGCTCCGGTTATGGCTTCAAGGTGATCCGCCAGATCCCGGCGGGGCAGGCGGAGATGGCCAGCAGCTGCCGCATGCAGCGTCCTTGAGGGCGTGACGGGGCTCGGGCCGAAGCGTCAGCTGGCGTAGCCCTCGCAGGCGCCTGCGTTGGGTTTGCCGCGGCATTCGCGCAGCATGCGGCGGTCGCGCTCGGCGCGGGTCTCTTCGTTGTTGCGGGGGGCGGTGACCCGGCTGCGGCGGCCCCGCGCGCCCTGGGCGGCTTTTTTGGGTGTCGCTTTGTTTTTGGCCCTTCGGGCGCAAGGCTCGGGGAGCGGGTTTGCGTTCTGGCTGGCGGCCGATGCGGTGACGGCGGCGGGCAGCAGGCAGGCGATGCCGGTGCGCAGAAAGGATCTGCGTGTGGGGAATTCGGGCGGCAGAAGGTCGGTCATGGTGTAGGGGCTGCGGAAGGAGCGGTGGGCATGCTAGAGACCTCCGCTAACATGCCCGTTTTGACCAATTCCCTTCGCCCTGGCGATCGGTACACAGGACGACTTTTGCATGCGACAGGCCATCCTCCAACTCGAAGAATCCCGCATCCGTGAAGTGGCCAATGCCGGCATGGGGCGCAGCGACGTGCTGGCCTTCTGGTTCGGCGAAAGCGACGAGGTGACCCCCGAGCCGGTGCGCCAGGCGGCGATGGCCTCGATCGCCCGTGGCGAGACCTTCTATGCGCACAACCTGGGCCTGCCCGAACTGCGTCAGGCGGTGGCCGACTACACCAGCCAGCTGCATCGCCCGATCGGCATGGAGCGCATCGCCATCACCTCGGGTGGGGTCAATGCCCTGATGCTGGCGGTGCAGGCCCTGGTCGAGCCGGGTGACGAGGTGTTGGCCATCACGCCGGTGTGGCCCAATCTGCTGGCCCAGCCGGCCATCATGGGCGGGGTGGTGAAGACACTGCCATTGCGGCCGGTGACGTCTGGCCCCGACGAGGGGGCCTGGCAGTTGGACCTGCCGGCCCTGTTGGAGGCGATCACGCCGGCCACCCGGCTGCTGATTGTCAATGCGCCCAACAATCCGACCGGCTGGACTTTGAGCTCTGCCGAGCAGCAGGCCATTCTGGCGCGTTGCCGCCAGACGGGGACCTGGATCCTCGCCGATGAGGTGTACGAGCGGCTGTTCTATGAGCCCACCGCGCGGCAGTGTGCGCCCAGTTTCCTGGACCTGGCCGAGCCGGAAGACCGGCTGGTGGTGGTGCACAGCTTTTCCAAGAGCTTTCTGATGACCGGCTGGCGCCTGGGCTGGCTGGTGATGCCGCCGTCCATGCTCGACGCCATGGGCAAGCTCATCGAATTCAACACCTCCTGTGCGTCGGTGTTCACCCAGCGCGCCGGCCTGGCGGCCCTGACCGGTGTGGCCGACATCACCCCCCGCGTGGTGTCCCACCTGAAAACCTGTCGCGACGTGCTGGTGCCGCGGCTGCAGGCGGTTCCGGGCGTGCGCGTGGCCTCGGCCAAGGGCGGGATGTACGCCTTCTTCCAACTGGCCGGACACGCCGACTCCCTGCAGGTCGCCAAGCGCCTGGTGCGCGAGGCGGGGCTGGGGCTGGCGCCCGGCAGCGCCTTCGGGCCGGAGGCCGACGGATGGCTGCGCTGGTGCTTCGCCTCCAGGGACACGGCGCGGCTCGAGGAGGGGGTGTCTCGCCTGCGTTCCTGGCTCGGGGTATAATCCCAAGGCTTTGCATTTCGCAGAGCAGCACGCTGGCCGCAATTTCCGGTGGCCAGCGCAAGTCAAACACCAAAGGAATCAAGAAATGATCGCATCTACCGTCAAGGCCGAAGTCGTCAAGGCCAACGCACGCAGCGCCAACGACACTGGCAGTCCCGAAGTCCAGGTGGCCATCCTGACCGCCCGCATCAACGAGCTGACCCCCCACTTCAAGACCCACGCCAAGGACCACCACGGCCGTCGCGGTCTGCTGCGCATGGTGAGCCGCCGCCGCAAGCTGCTGGACTACCTGAAGAGCAAGGACGCTGACCGCTACACCGCGCTGATCGCCAAGCTGGGCCTGCGCAAGTAAGCCGCCGCACGAATGCAGGACGCCTGAGTTAGTTCACTAGCTCAGGCGTTTGTTTTTTGTTTTTTCATCATCAGGGCTGAAAACAGGGATGCGCGCTGTGTCATTCCAGAAACATCCGGGGGGCTCCAGGCCGACGATCGGGTGTTTCTGGAATGGCATCGTGTTCCGGGTTTCCAGGCACTGACCCCGACCGCCCGGGCAGGGCGGCCATCCAGCCGGATCCCCGAAGGGCCGGCGGTTCAACAGGAGCTGAACATGAGCATTTTCAACAAAGTCACCAAGACCTTCCAATGGGGTCAGCACACCGTCACCATGGAGACCGGTGAGGTCGCCCGTCAGGCCAGTGGCGCCGTGCTGGTGAACATCGACGACACCGTGGTGCTGGCCACCGTGGTGGCCTCCAAGAGCGCCAAGCCCGGGCAGGACTTCTTCCCCCTGACCGTCGACTACATCGAGAAGGCCTATGCCGCCGGCAAGATCCCTGGCAGCTTCTTCAAGCGCGAAGCCAAGCCCAGCGAACTCGAGACCCTGACCAGCCGCCTGATCGACCGCCCGATCCGTCCGCTGTTCCCCGAAGGCTTCTTCAACGAGGTGCATGTGGTCATCCACACCGTCTCGCTGAACCCCGAGGTCGATGCCGACATCGCCGCCATGATCGCCACCTCGGCCGCTCTGGCTGTGTCGGGCATCCCGTTCAATGGCCCGATCGGCGCCGCGCGCGTGGGCTACATCAATGGCGAATACGTCCTCAACCCGGGCCAGACCCAGCGCGCGAACAGCCAGATGGACCTGGTGGTCGCAGGCACCGAAGCGGCCGTGCTGATGGTCGAATCCGAAGCCAGCCAGCTGGCCGAGGAGGTGATGCTGGGTGCGGTGGTGTTCGGTCACCAGCAGGGCGCCATCGCCATCAACGCCATCCATGAACTGGTCCGCGAGGCCGGCAAGCCGGTCTGGCAGTGGGAAGCCCCGGCCAAGGACGAACCGCTGATCGCCAAGGTCAATGCCCTGGCCGAAGACAAGCTGCGCGCGGCCTACCAGATCCGCAACAAGCAGGCCCGCACCCAGGCCTGCCGCGAGGCCTACGCGGCCGTGATGGCCGGCCTGAAGGCCGAAGGCGTCGAATTCGACAGCGTCAAGGTCGAAGGCCTGCTGTTCGAGATCGAGGCCCGCATCGTGCGTGGCCAGATCCTGGCCGGCGAAGCCCGCATCGACGGTCGCGATACCCGCACCGTGCGTCCGATCGAGATCCGCAACTCGGTGCTGCCGCGCACCCATGGTTCGGCTCTGTTCACCCGGGGTGAGACCCAGGCCCTGGTCGTGGCGACCCTCGGCACCGAGCGCGATGCCCAGCGCATCGACGCCCTGGCCGGCGAGTACGAAGACCGCTTCATGCTGCACTACAACATGCCTCCCTTCGCCACCGGCGAAGTCGGCCGCATGGGCAGCACCAAGCGCCGCGAAATCGGTCACGGCCGCCTGGCCAAGCGTGCCCTGGTCGCCGTGCTGCCGAGCAAGGAAGAGTTCCCCTACACCATGCGCGTGGTGTCGGAGATCACCGAGTCGAACGGCTCCTCGTCGATGGCGTCGGTCTGCGGCGGCTGCCTGTCGCTGATGGATGCCGGCGTGCCGATGAAGGCCCATGTGGCCGGCATCGCCATGGGCCTGATCAAGGAAGGCAATCGTTTCGCCGTGCTGACCGACATCCTGGGCGATGAGGACCACCTGGGCGACATGGACTTCAAGGTGGCCGGCACCACCAACGGCATCACCGCGCTGCAGATGGACATCAAGATCCAGGGCATCACCAAGGAAATCATGCAGGTGGCATTGGCCCAGGCCAAGGAAGCGCGTCTGCACATCCTGGGCAAGATGCAGGAAGCCCTGGGTGAGGCCAAGGCCGAGGTGTCGAATTTCGCGCCCAAGCTGTTCACCATGAAGATCAACCCCGAGAAGATCCGCGACGTGATCGGCAAGGGCGGCGCCACCATCCGCGCGCTGACCGAAGAGACCGGCACCCAGATCAACATCGAGGAAGACGGCACCATCACCATCGCCGCCACCGACAGCGCCAAGGCCGACGAGGCCAAGCGCCGCATCGAGCAGATCACGGCCGAGGTCGAGATCGGCAAGATCTACGAAGGCCCCGTGACCAAGATCCTGGACTTCGGTGCCCTGGTCAACCTGCTGCCCGGCAAGGATGGCCTGCTGCACATCAGCCAGATCGCCCACCAGCGTGTCGAGAAGGTCACCGACTTCCTCAGCGAAGGCCAGATCGTGCGCGTGAAGGTGCTCGAGACCGACGACAAGGGTCGCGTCAAGCTGTCGATGAAGGCGCTGAGCGATCGACCGGCCCACGGCGAAGCCCAGCAACAGCAGCAACAATAAGAACGTCTTGACGTGGATGTGTCCCCGCCTGGCGGGGGCTCTGGAGGTCAATGTCTTATGAAAGTCGTTGAGATCACGGCGTACGGCGCACCCGAGGTGCTCCAGCCGGGTTTGCGTGCCGATCCGGTGCCCGGTGAAGGCGAATTGCTGATCCGGGTGTCGGCCAGTGGCGTCAACCGTCCCGATGTGCTGCAGCGCCTGGGCCACTACCCGGTACCGCCGGGTGCCTCGGACATCCCGGGGCTCGAAGTGGCTGGCGTGGTGGTGGCGGGGGATGCTGCCGCGATGGCGGCGGCCGGCCTGGCGGTCGGCGACCGCGTCTGCGCCCTGGTGGCGGGGGGCGGCTATGCCGAGCTGTGCGTCGCGCCGGTGGGGCAGTGCCTGCCGGTGCCGGCGGGCTGGAGCGATGTCGAGGCTGCTTCGCTGCCTGAGACCTTCTTCACCGTCTGGAGCAACGTCTTCGATCGGGGGCGGCTGCAGGCCGGCGAGACCCTGTTGATCCAGGGCGGCACCAGCGGCATCGGCGTGACCGCCATCCAGCTGGCGAAGGCCAGGGGGGCGACGGTGATCGTCACGGCGGGCAGCGACGACAAGTGCGCGGCCTGTCTGTCCCTGGGTGCCGACCATGCCATCAACTACAAGAGCACCGATTTCGTCCAGGCGGTCAAGGAACTGACGCAGGGGCGTGGGGTCGATGTGGTGCTGGACATGGTCGCGGGGCCGTATGTGGCGCGCGAGATCGACTGCCTGGCGGATGATGGTCGCATCGTGATCATTGCGGTGCAGGGCGGCACAAGAAGTGAATTCAATGCGGCCCAGGTGCTGCGTCGTCGCCTCAGCATCACGGGTTCGACCCTGAGGCCGCGCCCGGTGGCCTTCAAGGCGGCGATCGCCCGAGCCCTGCGCGAGCAGGTGTGGCCCTTGTTGTCATCGCGTGCCGTGAAGCCGGTGGTCCATGCGACCCTGCCGGCCGCGCAGGCGGCGCAGGCGCATGCCTTGATGGAGTCCGGCCAGCATGTCGGAAAGATTGTCTTGACCTGGTGAAATCATGAAAAAGAAATTGATTGCCGGCAATTGGAAGATGAATGGCGGGCTGGCCGCCAACGAGGCGCTGCTGACGGCACTGAACGCCGGCCTGGATTCGGCCCGGGCCGATGTGGCCGTCTGTGTGCCGGCGCCCTATCTGTCCCAGGTGGCGGCGCTGCGTGGGGGGCTCGAGCTCGGCGCCCAGGACCTGTCGGCCCATGAGGCCGGAGCCTACACTGGTGAGGTGTCGGCCGCCATGCTGCGTGAATTCGGCGTGCGTTACGTCATCGTGGGGCATTCCGAGCGCCGTCAATACCATGGCGAGACCGATGATGTGGTGGCCCGCAAGGCCCAGCGCGCGCTGGCCGCCGGTCTGGTGCCCATCGTCTGTGTCGGCGAGACCCTTGAGCAGCGCGAAGCCGGCCAGACCGAGCAGGTGGTCAAGCGCCAGCTGGCGGCGGTGATCCACCTCAATGGCCACTGCATCAGCGAGATCGTGGTGGCCTATGAGCCGGTCTGGGCGATCGGGACCGGCAAGACCGCCACGCCGCAACAGGCGCAGGCGGTCCATGCGGTGCTGCGGGCCCAGCTGCAGGCGGCGAGCGCCCATGCAGACCGCATCCACCTTCTTTACGGCGGCAGCATGAATGCCGCCAACGCGGCAGAACTGCTGGCGCAGACCGACATCGACGGCGGGCTGATCGGCGGCGCCTCGCTGAAGGCGCCGGATTTCCTGTCCATCGTGGCGGCTGCGTCCGCCCTGGCGACCTGAACTGAACATTGCATTGGAGTCTTTATGAATATCGTCACCACCCTCATCCTGGCGCTGCAGATGCTCGCCGCGGTCGGCATGATCGGCCTGGTCCTGGTCCAGCATGGCAAGGGAGCCGACATGGGCGCCGCCTTCGGCAGCGGCGGCTCGGGCAGCCTGTTCGGTGCCAGCGGCAGTGCCAACTTCCTGTCGCGCACCACGGCGGTGCTGGCCGTGGTGTTCTTTGTCTGCACCCTGGCGCTGGCCTATTTCGGCAACACCCGTGCGGTCTCGTCGGGCAGTGTGCTGGACACGCCGGTGACCCATGCGCCCGCAGCTGAAAGCGTACCGGCACCGGCCGCCGCGCCTGCTGCACCTGTGCCGACGCCGGCTGAGCCGGCCAAGGGCGCGGCCGCGATCCCGACCAAGTAAGTGAATCGAAAATCTGCCCCCGGATTGCTTCTGGGGGCGGGTTTTTACGGGTAGAATCCAAGTCTGTCTGGAAAGCCAAAACCGATTGGTCCTCATGCCATCCAGGCAGCAACATCCCGCCGTCGTGGTGAAATTGGTAGACACGCTATCTTGAGGGGGTAGTGGCGAAAGCTGTGCGAGTTCGAGTCTCGCCGACGGCACCAAATCAAACCCCTTCCGGTCCTTCCGGGAGGGGTGCGGTGATCAAAAAAGCCTCCCGATGAACCTCGATCAGTACCTTCCCGTTCTCTTGTTCATCCTGGTGGGCCTTGGTGTCGGGGTGTTACCTCAGGCGCTGGGCTACCTGCTGGGCCCCAACCGGCCCGATGCGGCCAAAAATTCCCCCTACGAGTGCGGTTTCGAGGCGTTTGAAGATGCGCGCATGAAGTTCGATGTGCGCTACTACCTCGTGGCCATCCTCTTCATCCTTTTCGACCTCGAGATCGCCTTCCTGTTCCCCTGGGCAGTCGCCCTGAAGGAGGTCGGCATGACCGGTTTCCTGGCGGTGGTGGTCTTCCTGGCGATCCTGGTCGTGGGCTTTGCCTACGAATGGAAAAAAGGCGCCCTGGATTGGGAATGATCAGGATTCAAAAAGGACCCATGCAATGATTGAAGGCGTCATGAAAGAGGGCTTCGTCACCACCAGCTACGACGCGGTGGTGAACTGGGCCAAGACCGGGTCGCTGTGGCCCATGACCTTCGGCTTGGCCTGCTGCGCGGTCGAGATGATGCACGCGGCTGCGGCGCGCTACGACATCGGTCGTTTCGGCGCCGAGGTGTTCCGCGCCAGCCCGCGTCAGAGCGATCTGATGATCGTGGCCGGCACCCTGTGCAACAAGATGGCGCCTGCCTTGCGCAAGGTCTATGACCAGATGAGCGAACCCCGCTGGGTGCTCTCGATGGGCTCCTGCGCCAATGGCGGCGGCTACTACCACTACAGCTATTCGGTGGTGCGTGGTTGCGACCGCATCGTTCCGGTGGATGTCTATGTGCCGGGTTGCCCGCCGACGGCCGAGGCCTTGATCTACGGCATCATCCAGCTGCAGCAGAAGATCCGCCGCACCCACACGATCGCCCGGGCCTGAGGCCGTTTTTTGCCATGACCTTGACTGCCATCACCCCCGAAGCCCTGAAGGACGCTGTCACAGCGGCCCTGGGCGACAAACTGAAGTCCGCCCGGATCGCATTGGGCGAGCTCACCATCGAAGTGGCTGCGGCCGACTACCTGGCCGCCATGCAGACGCTGCGCGATGCACCGGCCTGCCGCTTCGAGCAATTGCTTGATCTTTGCGGGGTCGACTATTCGACCTATGGCGACGGTCGCTGGGACGGGGCGCGTTACGCGGTCGTCTCGCATCTGCTGTCCGTCAGCCTGAACCAGCGCGTGCGCGTCCGGGTGTTCTGTGCCGATGACGAATTTCCGCTCGTCGCTTCGGTGGCCGGCCTCTGGAATTCGGCCAACTGGTATGAGCGCGAAGCCTTCGATCTCTATGGCATCGTCTTTGAGGGCCATGACGACCTGCGCCGCATCCTGACCGACTACGGCTTCATCGGCCACCCCTTCCGCAAGGACTTCCCGATCT
>JAFAMV010000110.1 GCA_019233055.1 Curvibacter sp. | reverse complement strand
TGACGATCAGGACTGGTTCAGCAAGGCCACCTTGTCACCCGCCGGCGAGGGCGGGGCGGCCTTGGATGGCGCCTGAGCCGACAGGGCAGGGGGCGACGGTGCAGCCGGGTTCAGGATGGGCACGTTGCGGCCGGCAGCCACCTGCTGCAAGCGGCTGTGCTCGGCCAGGACCTTGGCGGCATAGCCGCCGTCGTCGTCGATGTTGGCCGCGCCGACATAGAAGCGCAGGCCGCCTTCGATGGTGCCGGCCTTGGCGATGCAGTCCTGCAGCACCTTGGCGCCGACGCGCAGGTTGGCCACCGGATCGAAGGCCGCCAGCTGGCCGCCGAAGCCCTGGTATTTGTCGCTGTGCACCTGGGTCATGACCTGCATCAGCCCCTGGGCACCGACGGAGCTCTGGGCGAAGGGGTTGAAGCTCGACTCGATGGCCATGATCGCGAGGATCAGGGTCGGGTCGAGCCGGTTGCGGCTGCCCACGTCCCAGGCCTCGGCCACCAGCGCGCTGACGGGCTCGGGGGCGACGCGGTACTTGCGGCTCAACCAGTAGGCCACCGCCGCCTGGGCCTTGGGCAGGTCCTTGGGGTTGGCGGCTGTGGCACGGTCGCGGGCATCCTTTTCCGTCTGCAGTCCGCTCACGGACTCCTGGCGGGACTGGAGCCAGCCCATCAATTGTTCTTCGCCTGCCTGACGGAGGTCAGGGCGGGCAGTCAGGGTGATCACGGTGAAGGCAACGATCAGGCCCAGGAGGGCGAAACCGTTGTGCGTGATCTCAAAAAAACCTTCGGCGACATCGGATGCGAATGTTCGCAGGCCTCGGGCAATTTGACCTAACGCTGTCATAGCTCTTCCTTTCTACGCGGGGGCCGGTCTGCGATCGCGGACTGCATCTGCGGTCCTCGAAGCTCAGACTCTCCCTCGTTTGGATTGGTACGCCATCAGGTCCAAGCAGCGCCCGTGTCGGGCCGGAATGCGTTGAACTGACTTAGCCGGGGTCGGCAGCGGGTTCGGGTTGTTCCCTAGGAATCAGGGAATGGGCGGATTCTAGGAGGATTCAAAATAACAAGTCAAGGTTTAAGAATTGAGTTCTTATATTGAATTTGGAATTAAAAATGGTGTATGAGAAGGCTGGGCTGGATGGATGGACAGGTGTCGGGTCAGCGCCAATCGGCGCCATGAAGTCCATTGAAAATCCCTTCTTGAATCGGTGCCAAACTGTTCTATGCTGAACAGGCCTGAAGGTTCAGGCGACGTCAGCCAGTGACGGACCACATCCATTTGTTGATGCGTGGATGGCGATGACCCGAATTGCGCTGACACCCTCTGGAGGCAATCCCTTGCCTCCGTTGCAATGCGGGACGAGACGCTCCCGTATTGCATGTCCGACGGCGCGGGCCCGATGCCAGCCGTCAAGCCCGGCAGACCGGTTCAGCCGATCTGCCGGGCTTTCTCGTTTCTTGGGAATGGGGGCCGCTGCCCTCGGCGGGTTTTGTGAGATTTGCCGCGCACCGTCCCTGGTCATCCGAGCAGAATGGCGGACATGGATCTGGCACATTTGAAAAGAATTCCCGGCTTGAGGCGCATCGCGATGGCGCTGGCGGCGTTGCTGGCCCTGTGGGCCCTGGCATGGTTGCTGGTGCCGCCCCTGCTCAAGCATGAACTCGAGCTGCGTGGGAGCCAGGCGCTGGGGCGCCAACTCACCGTCGGGCATGTGGATTTCAAACCCTGGAGCCTGGAACTGACCCTCCAGGATCTCACCCTGGCCAGCCGTGACGGGCATGCTCCCCAGCTGAGCATCGGGCGTCTCTATATAGATGCTGAACTGCAGTCCCTGTTCAGGCTGGCACCGGTGGTCGACGCCGTGGTCGTCGAGCGTCCGGTGTTGGCGGTGCATCGCCTCGATGACGGTCACTACGACGTCGATGACCTGATCGAGCTGGCCACCCAACCCTCGTCGCCCGACGACAAGCCATGGCATTTCGCGCTCTACAACCTGGTGCTTTCGGATGGGGCGATCGATTTCGACGATGGGCCGGTGCATGCCCGCCATGAGCTGCGGGACCTCCGTCTCAGCCTGCCCTTCCTCAGCAATCTGGAGTCGCGCCGCGAGGTCAAGGTCCTGCCACGGCTGGCCTTCGTGCTCAACGGCAGCCATTTCGACACCCAGGCCAGTACCACCCCGTTCGCGCCCAGTCGTGCGACGGAGGCCGACTTCCGGATCCAGCACTTCGATCTGGCCCCCTACCTGGCCTATCTGCCCGCCAATCTGCCGGTCAGACCGCGGGCCGCCGTCCTCGACGCCGATCTGAAGCTTTCCTTCCAGGAGCAGGCCCAGCCGGTGTTGAGTCTGTCGGGTCGCGTGACGGCCCACGAGGTGACCCTGGCAGGCTCGGGCGGGGCGCAGGTCCTGGCGTTTCCCTCGCTCAGCCTGGACATCTCGGACCTCCGGCCTCTGGAGCGCTCGCTGCATCTGGCGGCACTGGACTGGCAGGGGCCCGACCTGGCCTTGCACCGGGATGCGCATGGACACCTGACGGGCCTGGCGCTGCCACAGACACCGGCAAGACCTGACGCCGGCACGTCCGCGCCGCCCTGGCAGGTCCGGGTGGATGCGCTGTCCGTGCAGGGCGGGCGGGTCGACTGGCAGGATGAGCGCCCGGAAGGGGCGGCGCATGTGCGCTTGGGCGATGTGGGGTTCAAGGCGACCGGTCTGACCTGGCCGATGCAACAGGCCGCGCAGTTCTCGGGCGGCGCCACCCTGTTGCCGACCGAAGCGGGGAGCGCGGCCTCGACCGGAGGGCGGTTGCAGTTCGAAGGAAAAGGCACCGACCAGGCGGCCTCCGTCAGTGTCCGGCTCCAAGGCCTGCCCCTGGCGCTGGCCAATCCCTATCTGAAGTCGGTGCTGAGGCCGGATCTGGCCGGTCGACTCTCGCTGGTCGGCGGATTGGGGTGGCGGGCGCCCGAACTGGTGCTGCAGATTCCCGAGTTGACCGTGGAGGACCTGTCCTTGCGGCAGGCCCAGCAGAACCTGCTGTCATGGCAGCATCTCCGTCTGGGTGATCTGCACCTCGATCTGGCGCACCGCAGCGTGTCGGTGGCCGCTGCCAGCCTGGAACAGCCGCAGGTCGGCGTGGCCAGGGATGCGCAGGGCCATTGGATGTACGAGGCCTGGCTTCAGTCGGGCCAGACCCAGGCGCCCGCTGCGGTTCCTGAAGCCGCCTCGGCAGGCGCCGTGCAGGGGCCTGCATGGCAGGTCTCGCTGGGGCATCTGGATCTGCGCAAGGGCGGGGTGTCCTGGCACGATGCCGCCACCGGCGGGCGTCCGGTGGCGCTCGAACTGGGGGATGTGGGCCTGCAGCTTGGCCCTGTCGGCCATGGCGCCGAGGGCTTCAGCTCGCGGCCGGCCCCTCTTCAGTGGGCAGCCCGGGTCGGGTCGGGCAAGGCCGGGCTCGGGCACCTGGCCTACAAGGGGCAGTTGACACTGGCCCCCCTGGCCGCCGACGGTCGTCTGGAGGCCAGTCGCTTGCCGCTGCAGGCGCTGGAGCCCTATTTCGCCGATATCCTGAACATCGAGCTGCTGCGTGCCGACGCCAGTTTCCGGGGGCGTGTGGCCTACGCCCAGGAGGCCGCAGGGCCGCGCGTGCAGGTGCAGGGCGATGCCGCCCTGGAGGATGTCCGGGTCAACAGCGTGTTGGCCCAGATCGGGGCCGATGCGGGGCCGCCGATCAGCGATGAACTGTTGAGCTGGAAGGCCCTCGGGCTGCAGGGCATCGACCTGGGGCTGCGCCCGGGCTCCCCCTTGCAGTTGGCGGTCCAGGAAACCGCGCTCAGCGACTTCTATGCCCGGGTGGTCATCAGCGACAGCGGCCGCATCAATCTACAGGGCCTGCTCAGGTCTGCCGCCCCGGCAGGCGGACCGGCCTGGGCGCCTGCGCAGGCACCTGCCGCAGCGGCGGCCTCACAGGCCGGGGCGTCGCCGGTGATCCGTTTCGGTCCCGTCAGCCTGGTCCACGGGCATGTGTCTTTCTCGGACCACTTCATCCGCCCCAATTACTCGGCCGACCTGACCGACCTGACTGGGCGCCTGAGTGCGTTTTCGTCCGACAGCTCCGGCCCGGGCGGGGCGCGGCTCGCCGATCTGGAACTGCGTGGCCGGGCGCAGGGCACGGGCTCGCTGGAGGTCACTGGGCAGGTCAACCCGCTGGCGCATCCCCTCGCGCTGAACATCCAGGGCAAGGTGCATGACATCGACCTGCCACCGCTGTCGCCCTATGCGGCCAAGTACGCGGGTTATGGCATCGAGCGCGGCAAGCTCAGCGTCAATGTCGCCTACAAGGTCCAGCCCAATGGCCAGCTCGAGGCCAGCAACAACATCGTGCTCAATCAGCTGAGCTTCGGCGAGCCGGTGGAAGGCTCGGCCAGCCATCTGCCGGTGAAGCTGGCGGTGGCCTTGCTGGCCGACAGCCACGGTGTCATCGACGTCGACCTGCCCATCAGCGGTTCGCTCAACGACCCCGACTTCCGGCTCGCACCCATCATCGGACGATTGTTGCTGAACCTGGTGGCCAAGGCGATCACCGCGCCGTTCAGCCTTCTCGCCCATGCCTTCGGCGGCCATGAGGCGCAGCCCGACAGCGTGCCGTTTCCCGCCGGCAGTGCCGAGCTGCAGACCCCGGCCCGTCAGATCCTGGGGCCTGTGGCCCAGGCCCTGAAGGACCGGCCAGCCCTCAAGCTGACCGTCGCAGGGGTGGTCGATCCGCAGACCGAGCGTGACGGCTATCGCCAGGCGCGTCTGACGCAGATGCTGCAGGCCGAGAAAAGCCGGGAGCTGGCCAAGGCCGGCCAGCCGGCCGAGGCCAGACCGCCGGTGCTTGCGCAGGAGCGTCCGGCCCTGCTCAAGGCGGTCTACCGGCGCACGGACATTCCGAAGCCGCGCAACCTGCTGGGGCTGGCCAAGGACCTGCCCGACGGCGAGATGGAGACGCTGCTGCTGGCCAGCATCCCGGTGTCCGACGAGTTGCTGCAGGCGCTGGCCACCCAGCGCGGCGAGGCGGTGCGTGACTACCTGGCCGGGCAGGGCGTGCCCGAGGACCGGCTGTTCCTCGGGGCGGCCAAACTGCTGGGGGCCGATGCCAGAAGCCAGCCCGGTGCCGCCCTGCAGCTGGACGCCCGCTGATGTTGGTTTGCCGACCTGAAAAAGCCCCTCAAATCCCTTCGCCGCTCCCGTTTTGGAAGCCTTGGCCCAAATCGGGCGAAAATAGCGGTTTGATCCTGCGACACAGACGTCTGTGTCGCGGCGGTGGGCGTGTCGTGCCGACCGTGTTTTACGACTTACACAATGTTCAGTTTTTCTTCCCGCAACAAAATGTCTGATGCACCTGAAGCGAGTCCGGCCCCGGTCAAAGCCCCAGAAGCCCATCCTCTCGATGGACTGACCGGCGGAGCCTTTTCCGCCGCCACCTCGGGTGAGCGGTCTTCGCGCATCCGTGAGTGGCTGGCCACTCAACCCGCCGAAGCGGCGTTGCAAGAGGTTTTCAAGGAACTCAGCGTGCGTGACAAGGGCGCGGCCAGGGCCGTGCGCGAGCGGCTCGACGAGATCAAGCGGGCCAAGGGACAGGAGGCGATCGCCGCCGAATGGGCCGTCAAGGCCCAGGACCTGCTGGGGGCCTCGCGGCTGAACATCGCCGATGCGCTGGCCTGGCAACGTGATGCGGCGAAGGCTGGCGCGCCCCTGAGCCGCGAGCCGTTGTCCGTGCTCAAGGTCCAGCTGGCGGACCGGGTGAAGGTCATCGAAGACCTGCAGCACCGGGTCCAGGTGCAGCGTGAGGCGGCGGTGCTGCTGGCGCAGCGCATCGAGGTGCTCTCGACCAAGCCCTGGCGCGATGCGCAGGCGGTCCTGGATGGCCTGCGCGGCGACGTCCAGGCCTGGCAGGACCAGGCCGTGGGCCTGACCGGAGACGCCGCATGGGCCAGTGTCGAGGCCCGCTTCCCGCCGATGCTCGATGCGTCCAAGGCGCAGCTGCTGGTGGTCTGGGAGGCCTTCCAGGTGGCCATCGCCCAGGCGGTGGCGGCCGCCGAGGATGCCAACGCCCCGTTGCCCACCGTCCCGGTCTGGGCCGATGAGCTGCGGCTGGCCCGTGGCCTGCCCGTCGAGGCGGCCGAGGCTGCCCCGGCCAAGCCGGCCCGCACCGCGCGGCCGGCCGTGCCGCCCGAGCTGCGCAACAAGGCCTCGAACATCGTGCGCCAGGCCTTGGAGCGTCTCGAGAAAGAGACCGCCGAAGGCCATGGCAAGGCGAGCGCAGGCGCCGCATCGGCCCTGCGGGCCGTGCTCAAGGACCACGGAAAGCTCATCGACGCCGCCTTGGAGCACCAGGTCCACACCGCCCTGGTGGCGGCGGGCGAGCTGGAAGGTTGGCAGCGCTGGAGCGCCGACCAGGTCCGCGAGGCCCTGGTGGGCCGTGCCGAGGCCTTGCTGAACCGTCCCGAAGGGCAGGCGCTGGGCGGGCGCAAGATGCAGGAGACCCTGCGGGCCCTGCGCGACCAGTGGAAGCAGACCGACCAGGGGGGGGCACCGAACCACGCGCTCTGGAAGCGTTTCGACGAGGCCTGCAACGAAGCCCACAAGGTGGTCGAAGTCTGGCTCGAAAAGATCAAGACCGATGCGGCCGAACACAAGGCCCAGCGCCTGGCCCTCATCGAAGAGCTCAAGGCCTGGGCTGCGGCGCAGGCCGCCGGTCACGACTGGAAGGTGGCCAACCGTGCCCTGCACCAGTTCAGCGAGCGCTGGCGCGAGGCCGGCCACCTCGGCGAGAAGGTCTTCGCCGAGATCCAGCCTCTGTGGAAAGAGGCCATCGCTGCGGCCGCCGCCCCGCTGGAAGCCGCACAGAAGGCCAGCCTGGCCCTGCGCCACGACATGATCGAAGAGGCCAAGGCCCTGGGCGCGGCCGCCATGCTGCGTGTGGATGCGGTCAAGGCCCTGCAGCAGCGCTGGCAGGCCGAGGCACAGACCGTGCCCCTGGACCGCAAGCATGAGCAGAAGCTCTGGGATGCCTTCCGCAAGCCGATCGACGAGGCTTTCAACCGCAAGACGGCCGAACGCGACAAGGCGTCGGCGGCGCTGAGCGAGCGCGACAAGACCGTGCTGGACGCCGCGAAGGCGTTGGAAGCCGCGAATGCCGGTGGCGATGCGCAGAAGATCCGCAGTGCCATGGCGGCCCTCGATGCGGCCCTGCGCGGCCAGGCCCAGGCTGCTGCGGCGGCCGCTGCCGCCGCGCCTGCACCGGCCGTGGCCGAGGGGGCTGCTGAAGCACCCGCCGCGCAAGCCGCAGAAGCGGCGCCTGCTGCCGTCGCCGAAGAGGCTGCGGCCGAAGCCGCGCCTGCACCGGCTGCCAAGCCGGCGGTGGTGCGCAAGGTGGTGGCGGTGCGCGGTGATGACCGCCCCGGCATGAAGAAGGCCGAACCTGCCCCGGCAGGCCGGGCCGGTGGCCGGCCCGGTGAGCGCCGCGACGGCGCCCGAGGCCCGCGCGACGACAACCGTGGCGGGGGCCGCTTCGACCGGGGTGACCGTGCCGACCGTGCACCGCGCGAGGAGCGCGGCCCGCGCCTGGGGGATGCGGCCTTCCGCGCCCAGCGCGATGCGCTCGACAATGCCCAGCAGGCCTTGCGCAAGCTGGCGGCCCAGGCTCATGGCGAAGCTCTGACCCAGTTGCTCAATGCCTGGGAACAGCGTGACGCGGCGCAGTTGCCCGGCACCCAGGAGCTGGGCGGGCGGGTCGCCCCGGCGGTGCGCAGCGCCTGGAACCAGGCCTTGAGCGGCGCGCCCACAGGCGACGCCAGCACGGCCCTGCTGCGCTTGGAGATGGCGGCCGAGGTGCCGACCCCGGCCGAGCACCTGGACGCCCGGCGGGCCCTGCAGCTGCAGTTGCTGACCCGCCGCAACGACCCCTCGCCGCAACAGACCTGGGGGCAGGACGCTGCGGCTGTGCTCGCCTCGGCCAGCGATGCGGGCAAGGCGCGCCGTCTCCAGAACGCACTGAAGGCGTTGCTGCGCTGAGCCCCCAGAGCCTGGACTGCTGACGGGGCCGTCCAGCCCCACTGACCGGCTGCGAGCCCTGGCCCGCAGCCGGTTCTGTTTTCTGGAAGACTGTCGGTCCCGGCTCAGCCCCGGGCGTCGAATTGCAGAATGGCCCGCGCCACCTGATCGATCGGCAGGATGTCGTCCACGGCACCCAGCTTGATGGCCTCCTTGGGCATGCCGAAGACCACGCAACTGGCCTCGTCCTGAGCGATGGTGCGGGCGCCGCCGTCGTGCAGCAGCTTCATGCCACGGGCGCCGTCATCGCCCATGCCGGTGAGCAGGATGCCCAGCACATCGGCTCCGGCACATTCGGCGGCGGAGCGGAAGAGCACGTCCACCGACGGCTTGTGGCGGTTCACCGGCGGACCGTCCTGCACCACGGCGAAATACTGGCCGGCCGATTTGCGCAACATCAGGTGCCGACCGCCGGGCGCGATGAGCACCAGGCCGCGCTCCAGGCGGTCGCCATCCCGTGCTTCGCGGACCTGCATGGCGCAACTCTTGTCGAGGCGCTCGGCGTACATCGCGGTGAACTTCTCGGGCATGTGTTGCGTGATGGCGATGCCCGGCGCATCGGCGGGCAGGGCGGTCAGCACCAGTTCAAGGGCCTGGGTCCCGCCGGTCGAACTGCCGATGACGACGGGCTTGTTCACCGCCAGCGTGTGCGGCGCCACCTGCCCGGCCGGCCGGCCGGCCGGTGCGGGAGCCGATCGGCTGGCCGCGGTGCCGGCGTCCGGGGCCCGTTGCCGGGGGCGGGCCCGGGCGGCGGTCTTGAGGGTCTGGATCAGTTCCTGGCGCGAATCCTCGAGAAACTGCTTCAGCCCCAGCCGAGGTTTGGCCACCACGGCCACGGCACCGGCCGCCAGCGCGTCCAGGGCCACCCTGCTGCCCTCGGTGCTGAGGCTGGAGCAGATCACGGTGGGGATGGGGTCCTGGCTCATGATCTGGCGCAGAAAGGTCAGGCCGTCCATGCCGGGCATCTCGATGTCCAGCAGCAGCACGTCGGGCCGCTGCCGGCGCAGCGTCTGGACGGCGATCAGCGGGTTGGGGGCGCTGCCAAGCCATTCGATGCCGGGAACGTCCTTGAGCAGGAAAGCGATGGTCTGCCGCATGACGGCCGAGTCATCCACCAGAAACACCTTCACACCAGCCATGGATTCCTTGTTGCCTTTCTGTGGGTCAATGTCCGCCGAGCTCCGATGCGGCCTGTGAGTCGATGCCACAGGCCGTGATGTCCGGGGCATCGCTTCCGATGGTCCAGCCGATGCGCCGATAGCAGCTGCCCCCGACGGCCTCGCCGACCACCTCGATCCCTTCGCGGTGCAGGAATTGGTAGACCCAGTCAAGGTTGGCGTGACCGACGGGGTAGATCAGGTCCTGCTCGGGAAACATGTTGCCGCCGCCGAGGATCCAGGCTTCACACATCTCCGGCGCGAAGCCGTGGCTGCGCAACAGGGCGAACATCGCCTTCATGGCCGGACCGGCATGGCTGGTGTCGCGGGGGTCTGCCGGCTCGCGCCGGCCTGCATGCACGATGTGGCACATGGCACCGATGGTGTGCTGCGGGTCGCTGAGCAGCACCGCGACGCAGGACCCCAACAGGGTTTCCAGGCGCTCGCCGCGCAGGGCCAGGGCCACGTCGCCCGGGTGCAGAAAGCGCGCTGTCATGGCAATGCCGCTGCCGGCCATGGGGGAGGGCAGGGTGGTTTCCATGTCAGACAGGCTTGCGGAAGACGCCGGGGGCCACAGATTGCAAGAGGGTCTTGCAGGGGATGCGGCCTTCGGCCGTGCCCACGAAGAACAGCCCACCGGGTTCAAGGGTCGCCAGCACCCGGTCCACCACGGAAGACTTGGTGTCCGGATCGAAATAGATCAGCACATTGCGCAGGAACACGGCCTGGAAAGGCCCCAGTGCTTCGAAAGGCCGGGTCAGATTGAGCTGTCCGAACTGCACCCGCCGACGCAGTGACTCCTTGATCTGCACCAGCCCCTCGCTTTCGCCTTCGCCACGAAGACAGTGGCGCTTGAGCTGCTCGGGGCTGACCTGGCGCAGGCGGTCCTGGGGGTAGATGGCTTCGCGGGCAGACAGCAGGACGCGGTGGCTGATGTCGGTGGCCAGGATCGTCCAGTCGCTGCCTATCCTGCCGGCCAGCTGCAGGTCGGCCAGCAGCATGGCCAGGCTGAACGCCTCGTCGCCGAACGAGGAGGCGGCGCTCCACAGGGCCAGCCTGCCATGGTGGCCGCTCAGGGATTGGGCCAGGATCTCGAAGTGCCGGGGCTCGCGGAAGAAATAGGTCTCGT
>JAFAMV010000075.1 GCA_019233055.1 Curvibacter sp. | reverse complement strand
CGGCCACCGATTCCGAGATGCCGCCGCCATTGTCATGCACCTCGATGACGACCATGTCGTCCTCCTGGAAGGCCCGCACCTCGATGCGGCGCGCACCCTCCAGATGGCAGACCGAATCGACCGCATTGCTCAGCAGATTGATCAGGACCTGCTCGAGCCGGTTCATGTCGCACCAGGCCTGCAGGGACGGCGGCTCGGTGTGCTGGACCAGTTCGATGTGCTGCTCGCGGACCACCTGCTGCAACAGGAAGACCGCGTTGTGGATGGCCAGCGCCAGGCTCACCGGGTAGCACTCGCTGAGCGACTTGCGCGCAAAGCGCTTGAGCTGCGAGGTGATCTTGCCCATGTGCTCGCCCAGGTGGGCAATCATCTCGAGGTTGGACAGCACGATCTCGCCATCGCCCCGCTCGAAGAACACCCGGGTGTTGGCCGAGAGCGTGCACAGTGCCGCCAAGGGCTGGTTGAGTTCATGGGTGATGCCGGCCGAAATCTGCCCGAGCGCGGCCATCTTGGCCGCGTGCACCAGTTCATTGAAGGTCGCCTTCTGGGCCTCCTCGGCCCGCTGCCGCTCCTGCACCTCGGCCTGGAGCCGGTGGTTCGAGTCGGTCAGGTCGCGGGTGCGCAGCGCCACCTTCTGCTCGAGTTCATCGTTGGCGCGCAGCAGGGCGATCTTGACCCCGAGGGTGTCCTGCAGGAAACGCCGCTTCTGCAGGAAATAGAGCAGCAGCACCAGGACCAGCACCAACACCAGCACCACACCTGCTGCCCCCACGACAGCGAACAGATGGGGGTAGAACAGGTCGGTCAGCACATAGAGGTGCCAGCGGCTGCCGGCGACCGACTGGCGCACTGCAAGGTAGCTGACCCGGGCGCCCGGATCCGCCCCCGCCCCCGCCGTCGTCTGGCGGCTGCGGCTCCACAGCGCACTGTCGCCGCCGAGCGCCTTTCTCTCATCGAAGCCGATGGGGGCCAGCTCGGACACCCCGGCATACTGGCGCGAGGCCTTGAGCCCCGCCAGCACCTCGGGCGCCAGGGCGTCCAGGGTGCGGAACTTCCAGGCCGGCTCGGACGACAGGATCACCACGCCATGTTCGTCGAGCACAAAGACCTTTTCACCGGGCTGGCGCCAGGTGAGGTCCAGGGCCTCGAGGTTGACCTTGACCGTGATCACCCCTGAGATCCGGTCGCCCTCCCGCACCCCATGGGCGTAGTAATAGCCGGGCTCGCGGCTCGAGGTACCGATGCCGTAGAAGCGCCCGACGCCCCCGCGCACCGCATCCTGGAAATAGGGACGGTAGGCATAGTTCTGGTGCACGAAGCTGATCGGCTGGTCCCAATTGCTGGAGGCCAGGGTCAGGCCCTGGGCGTCGATCACATAGACCGCCGCCACGCCCGTCTCCAGACTGACCGTCTTCAGGTAGCCGTTGACCGCCGCCTGCAGGGCCGGGTCGGACGGATGCCGCAGCAGCGAGCGCACATCCTGGTTCAGGGCCACCACCGGCGGCAGGTTCTCATTGAGCCGCAACTCGTTGCGCAGGCTGGCCGAATAGATCTCCAGATGGTGGGCCGTGCTGCGCTCCACCACGGACAGCTGGTAGCGTTCGGTCAGGCTGTAGATGCCGGCCACCAGGGCCAGTGCCGTGCCGGCCAGGCCCAAGGCCATCAGGCCTCGACGATAGATCCAATAACTCATGCCGTTTGTGCTTCAGGCCGCCATGGCCGCTCCTGGGTCGCCCGGCCCGGCCACCGGCTCAACGCCGGAACTGCCCTGATGGACTGATGATGGACAGCTCAGCATAGCTCAGACCGCCATGGTCGCTGGGGTCGTAATGCAGATCCAGGCCACCCAGATCCCATTTCTGCAAGCCGTTCAGGGCCTTGACCAGACTGGCCCGGTTCGGGTTGGGGCCGGCCCGGCGCAAGCCTTCGACCAGGACCTTGGCGGCGGCATAGCCCTCCACCATCGCGGGTGTGACATGCGCCAGGCCATGGGCCCGCGCCAGGCGGCTCATCTCGGACACCAGGGGTGTCGACAGCGAGTTCTCGTTCGGGAAGACCTGGGTCACGATGACCCCGGCAGACTGGTTGCCGAGCGAACGGATGAAGCCCTCCGAGGCATTGTTCGACAGGGTCAGCACCTGGGCACGGAATCCCCCGGCACGCAGGGCCAGGATGCCTTCGGCCACCGTCGCCGCCGCCCCGATGAAGATCACGGCCTGGGGCTGTTGGCGCAGCACGACATCGACCAGTTGCGCGGTCTGCGGCGCTTCCCTGGCGAACTTCACCGAGAAGATCGGCTCGATGTGGAGCCGACCCATTTCGCGTTGTGCGCCCTGGACGGCGTCGTTGCCGAAGGAGTCATCGGTGTAGAGCAGGCCGATGCGCGAAACCCCGATGCTGTCCAGATGGCGGACGGCCAGCTCGGTCTCCTTCTGGTAGGGCGCACGGACGTTGAAGACCCAGGGCCGCACCGGCTGGTGCAGCACCATCGCCCCCGAGGACGGCCCCACCAGCGGGATCTGGTACTTCTCGAGCAGGGGCAGCAGGGCCTCCGTGTGGGGCGTGCCCCGGTTCAGGAACAGGGCCGTCGCCTTGTACTCGGTGATCAGCCTGAGGGCATTCGCACGCGCCAGCTCGGGCTTGAACTCGTCGTCGAGCGAGACCAGTTCGATCTTCTTGCCATCGATGCCGCCGGCACGGTTGACCTCGTCGAACAGCAGCCGGGCCCCGTCGGTGTTCTCCTTGACACCCGAGGCCACCGGCCCGGTGAAGCCCGAGGTCTGCCCCACCACGATCTGCGCGTGGACCGGCAACAGGCCCGACAGGACCATCGTCAGCCAGGCCAGCACCCAGGCGCCGCGGCCAAAAGATCTGCCACAGGAATTCATGCTTGTCTCCTCATGCCGGGCCCACAGCCCGGCGCTCATGCGGCCCTTGCACCCAGGCCCCGTCAGAGCCTGTTCCGGGCGTCAGGCCTCAGCCGCCCCGCGCCAGCCGGGGCAGCGCCCTGGCCGGCGTCTCGGGCATCACACCGTCGAAACGGAACACCGCGATGGCCTCGCTCAGTTGATGGGCCTGGACCTTCAGGGACTCGGTTGCGGCGGCAGCCTGTTCCACCAGGGCGGCATTCTGCTGGGTCACCGAGTCCATCTGCGAGATTGCCTGATGGACCTGCTCGATGCCCGAGGTCTGCTCATGACTGGCCGACGAGATCTCGGCCACGAGGTCGGCCACCCGCTGCACACCCGCCTCCACATCGCGGATGGCGGCCCCTGCGGACTCGACCTGGCGGTTTCCGCCATCGACCTTCTGCACCGATTCGGTGATCAGGGTCTTGATCTCCTTGGCCGCCTGCGCACTGCGCTGGGCCAGCTGCCGGACCTCGGCCGCCACGACCGCGAACCCCCGGCCCTGCTCCCCGGCCCGGGCCGCCTCAACGGCCGCGTTCAAGGCCAGGATATTGGTCTGGAAAGCAATGCCGTCGATGACCCCGATGATGTCGACGATGCGCCCGGAAGAGGCATGGATGTCCCCCATGGTGGTCACCACGCGGCCCACGACCTGCCCACCCTGGCGGGCCTGCTGCGAGGTCGCATCGGCCAGTTGCCGGGCCTGCTGGGCGTTCTCGGCGTTCTGCCGGACCGTGGCGGTGATCTGCTCCATGGATGCGGCGGTCTGCTGCAAGGCACTGGCCTGCGACTCGGTCCGGCTGGACAGGTCCTGGTTGCCATGGGCGATCTCCGCCGAGGCGTGGCGGATGGCTTCTGCGCCGCGGCTGACACGGGAGACGACCTCGCTCAGGCGCTCGTTCATCGTCGCCAGGGCCTGGAGCAACTGGCCGGCCTCGTCGGTCCGGTCGGTCTCGATGCGCCCCCCCAGATCGCCGGCGGCCACGCGCTCGGCCAATTGCACCGCGCTGCGCAACGGCAGGGTGATGCTCAGCGTGATGCGCCAGGCCAGCACCACCGCCACCAGCAGCGCCGCCACGCCCAGCGCGGCCATCTGCCGCTGGCCGTTGCGCACATGCTCGTCCACCTCGCGGGCGGCCTCGTTGATGCGGTTCCGCTGCAGTTCGAGCAGGGACGCGAGGCCATCGAGGTAGCGCGCTCCGGCCGGCTGGAATTCCTGTGTGAACAGGCCATCGGCCTGCTCGACATGGCCGGCCTCCTTGGCCGCGGTGATCGCATCGCGTGCCTTGATATAGGCTTGGCGGCTTTGCATCAGCCCGGCGAAGGCGGCCTTTTCCTCGGCGCTGTCCATCAGGGACTCGAAACGCTTCTGCCGCTCGTTCGTCTCCTGGGTCGAGGTCTTGTTCTCGGGGGCGAAGAAGGCGGCCAGGGCCGGGTCGCTGCTCTTGACCACCGCCGTGGTGCGGCGCACGCTGGTGTGGATGGTGCGGTACCAGTCGGACACCAGCCGCTCCTTGGCCAGTGGCAGTTCCATCATGGTGCGGGACTGTGCGGACAATGCCTGCAGCCGCAACAGACCGACCGCCAGCAAGGCGCCCATCAAGACGATGAGGACCAGGTAGGACAATGACAGGCGCACGCCGATGCGGACATCCCGGACATTCATGATGGCTCCTGGGCTGATTGAATGAGAATGAAGTGCGCCGGAGCCTGCCGCCCCGGCGCAGGGGCCATTCAGGCGGCCTGTGCCTGGCCCTCGGCCACGGTGGAGCCGGGTTCGTCAAGCTCCGCCTGCAGGCGATCCATGTCCAGATCACCGGTCCACTTGGCCACCACCAGGGTGGCCACGCCATTGCCGACCAGGTTGGTCAGCGCACGGGCTTCCGACATGAAACGGTCGATGCCCAGGATCAGGGCCAGCCCGGCCACCGGCACCCCGCCGACGGCCGACAGCGTCGCGGCCAGCACGATGAAGCCGCTGCCGGTCACCCCGGCGGCCCCCTTGGAGGTGAGCAGCAGCACCGCCAGCAGGGTCAGCTGCTGCACCAGGGTCATCGGCGTGTCGGTGGCCTGGGCGATGAACATCGCCGCCATGGTGAGGTAGATCGACGTGCCGTCGAGGTTGAAGGAATAGCCGGTGGGAATCACCAGTCCCACCACCGACTTGCGCGCGCCCAGCACTTCCATCTTTTCGATCATGCGTGGCAGCACCGATTCCGACGACGAGGTGCCCAGCACGATCAGCAATTCCTCACGGATGTACTTGACGAATTTCCAGATGCTGAAGCCATGGAAGCGGGCCACCAGACCGAGCACGCCGAAGATGAAGATCAGGCAGGTCAGGTAGAACGCGCCCATCAGCTTGCCCAGGCTGAACAAGGAGCCGATGCCGTATTTGCCGATCGTGAAGGCCATGGCGCCGAATGCCCCGATGGGCGCGAGCTTCATGATGATGCCCACGATGTCGAACAGCACCTTGGAGGTCTTTTCGATCAGATCGAACACCAGCGTGCCCCGGCCGCCGAACTTGTGCAGCGCAAACCCGAACAGCACGGCAAACAGCAGCACCTGCAGGATCTCGCCCTTGGCAAAGGCGTCGACCACCGAATTCGGGATGATGTTCATCAGGAAATCGATCGTCCCCTGCATCTTGCCCGGCCCGGTGTAGGCCGCAATGCTCTTGGTGTCGATGGTGGCGGGGTCCACATGCATGGACGAGCCCGGCTGCAGCACGTTCACGATGATCAGGCCGACGATCAGCGACACGGTGCTGACGATCTCGAAATAGAGCAGGGCCAGGCCCCCGGTGCGACCCACCTTCTTCATGTCTTCCATGCCCGCGATGCCGATCACCACGGTACAGAAGATGATGGGCGCGATGATCATCTTGATGAGCTTGATGAAGGCGTCCCCCAGCGGTTTCATGTCAGCCCCGGTCTGCGGGTAGAAATGCCCCAGCAGAACCCCGATCACCACCGCACAGACGACCTGGACGTAGAGCGACTTGAAGGGACTGCGTCGGCCTTGCGGGGCCGACGGAACGGTTTTGTCTGTGTTGTTCATTGTTGGATATCCAAGGGAGGAAGTGAGAAATCGGTGGCAGGCCGGCATGCCGGGCCCCTCCGCTTGGCCGTGCGGAAATGGAGCGTCAGCAGGTGCATCGGATCAGGAAACCCCGGGGCAGCGACGGGAATGCGGTCTGGCGACAGCGGCTGGATGGGTCATGTCGGTCTCCGTTCTGGAAATGCGGTCAATCTTCGGCCGAGCCTGGAAGGGCGGGCCTGGAACTTCCCATTGAAGGCAAGCCGCATACCAAGCAGTCACAGTGGAAACCCTGAGTTGCAAGTCCTTGATTCTTAAAGGCAAATGGAATCCCCCCTGCCCTGACCGAGGTTTTTGTCCTGAAAGACAGAAACCAGCGGCGCCACATGTCTGGATTTCCAGACAAACACCCCCAACTCCCAGCACCCATCGCCGACCGGCTCGCTGGGCACCTGGTCAAGGACCTGCCGCCCGTCCCGGCCCTTCGCGCAGACCTGAAATCCGAGCGCCTGCCGCGTGCAAGGTCTTGGAACTTTGCCTTTAGCACTCGATCACAGAGAGTGCTAACATTGCTGCATGGAAAGGATTTCTGGTATGAACCTTCAAACTGGAGCCACCGCCCTGACCCCGGCCAACCCCTGGGCCGCCGTCCCCGCGCTGGGCAACCTCGACGCCTACATCACGGCCGTCAACCGCCTGCCCATGCTCACGCTGGACGAGGAGCAGCGCTACGCCCACCAACTGCGCGATGACAACGACGTGGAAGCGGCCGGTCGCCTGGTGCTCTCGCATCTGCGTCTGGTGGTCTCGGTCTCGCGCCAGTACCTGGGCTACGGACTGCCCCAGGGCGACCTGATCCAGGAAGGCAATGTGGGCCTGATGAAGGCCGTCAAACGCTTCGATCCGGACCAGGGCGTCCGTCTGGTCAGCTATGCGCTGCATTGGATCAAGGCCGAGATCCATGAATACATCCTGAAGAACTGGCGCATGGTCAAGGTGGCCACCACCAAGGCCCAGCGCAAGCTGTTCTTCAACCTGCGCTCGATGAAGCAGGGCTTCAAGGCCGACGCCATGGAAGAAGGCGCCACCCACCGCGACCGGCTCAGCGAACACGAGATCGATGTGGTGGCCCAGCAGCTCAACGTGAAGCGCGAAGAGGTCATGGAGATGGAGACGCGCCTGTCCGGTGGCGATGTGCTGCTCGACCCTTCGCCCAGCGATGACGGCGAACAGGCCTTCGGCCCGATCGCCTACCTGGCCGACGCCTCGCATGAACCCACCGCCATGATCGAGTCCCGGCAACGGGATCTTCTGGCCAGCGACGGGATCGCCAATGCCCTGGCCGGACTGGACGATCGCAGCCGGCGCATCGTCGAAGAACGCTGGCTCAAGGTCAACGACGACGGCTCCGGCGGCATGACGCTGCATGAACTGGCCGCCGAATACAAGGTGAGCGCCGAACGGATCCGCCAGATCGAGGTGGCCGCCATGAAGAAGATGAAGAAGGCCCTGGCCGAGTACGCCTGACCCCCCGCTCCCTTCCCCAAAGCCGGCTTGCCGGCTTTTTTACTTTGGACGGTCTGCCAGTTTGAGGCACACTGCCCCGGCCCCGTCCCATTCCCCGCAGGCCCGACCGATGACCCTCCCTGTTTCCCGACGCGCCACCCTGATGGCCATGGGCGCCGCACTGGCGCCGACGATCTCCTCCGCCGCTTCGGCGCCCCGCCCCTGGCCGAGCAAGCCGCTGCGTCTCGTGGTCGGTTTCCCCGGCGGGTCTTCACCCGACCTGGTGGCGCGCACCCTGGCCGATCCGCTGTCCAAGGCCCTGGGCCAGCCGGTGATCGTCGAGAACCGGGTGGGCGCCAGCGGCAACATCGCGGCCGAATACGTGTCCCGGGCCCAGGACGATCACACGATCGGCCTGATGATCAATGGCAACATGACCATCGCCAAGCTGCTCAACCCCAAGCTCGGCTACTCGCCCTTGAAGGATCTGGCCCCGGTCAGCCTGCTCACCACGGCGCCCCTGGTGCTGACGGCGCTCCCGCAGACGAACGCCGGCACGCTCGAATCCTTTCTGGCGACGGCCCGCAAGGCGGGCAACCAATGGAGCTACGGCTCGCCCGGCATCGGCACGGTGGCCCATATCGGCATGGAATGGCTGAAGAGCCTGACCCACCTCGAGCCGGTGCACATCCCCTACCCGGGCAACCCGCAGGTGATCAGCGCGATGCTGGGCGGCGAGATCCAGCTCGCCTTGCTGCCACCGGGTCTGGTGGCGTCACAGATCCGCGCCGGCAAGCTGAGGGGCGTCGCCGTGACCTCGGCGGTGCGCAGCTCACTGTTGCCCGAGGTGCCCAGCCTGGCGGAGGCCGGCATCCGAAATTTCAACCTGGAGGTCTGGGATGCGGTCGCCGCACCGCCCAGCATGCCTGCCGCGATCGTGCAGACGCTTTCAAGCCTGATCGGCGGCATCGTGCGCCAGGCGGAGGTGCGTGAGAAGCTGTTCCAGCAAGGCTGGCAAGTGGTCGGCAGTTCCGCCGAAGGCCTGGCCAACCGGGTCAAGGCCGACTACGGTGCGATGGCCGAGGTCATCACGCGCAAGGGCATCGTCGCGGACTGAGGCCGTCGCGCCAGGCGGCCCGAAGCTCAGGCCCCGCCGCCCGACTTCAGCAATTGCTGGATGTCGCCCAGCAGGGCCTGCGGCCCGCCGCCATAGCGGGCGAACAGGCGCAGATGGCCTTGCGGGTCGTACACATAGCTACCGGCCGAATGGTCCATGGTGTAGCTGGTGGGCGTCTTGCCTTCGACCTTCTTGTAATAGACCTTGAAATCCTTGGCCATGGCGGCCAGTTGCTCGGGCGTGTCGGCCCGCAGGGCCAGGAAGCTGGGGTCGAAATTGCCCATATAGGCCTTGAGCACCTCCGGCGTGTCGCGTTCCGGATCGATGCTCACGAACAAGACCTGCAGCCGCTGGCCGTCGGCCCCCAGTTGGCGCTTCACCTCGGCCAGTTCGCCCATCGAAGTCGGGCAGACATCCGGGCATTGGGTGTAGCCGAAGAACATCACGACCACCTTGCCCTTGAAATCGGCCATGCTGCGCATCTGCCCGTTCTGGTCGTGCAACTGGAAATCACGCGCGTATTCGGCACCCGTGATGTCCACCGACTTGAACTCGGTCTTGGCCGGCGAGCAGGCGGCCATCATGGCCGCCGCCAGGGTGGCCGCCAGGGCGCTGGCCAGAAAGCGAAGGGTATTGCGTTTGTGCATGGGATCAGGGCAGGTAGTGGTCGATCAGCAGCGCTGCGAACAGCAGACTCAGATGGATCAATGAAAAGCGGAAGGTGCGCCGCGCCAGGGCGTCCGAATACGAACGCCAGAGCCGGAAGGCATAGACGATGAAGCCGGCGCTGAGGACCACCGCCGCCACCAGGTAGAACCAGGAACTCATGCCATAGGCAAACGGCATCAGGCAGGCCGCGAACAGCACCAGAGTGTAGAGCAGCACCTGCAGCCGGGTGAATTCGTTGCCATGGGTGACCGGCAGCATCGGCAGCCCCGACTTGCGGTAGTCCTCGACGCGGTACAGCGCCAGGGCCCAGAAGTGCGGCGGCGTCCAGAGAAAGATGATCAGAAAGAGGATGAGGGCTTCCGGCCCGACCTGTCCGGTCATGGCAGCCCAGCCCAGCACCGGCGGCATCGCGCCCGAAGCGCCGCCGATGACGATGTTCTGCGGCGTCAGCGGCTTGAGGATGACGGTGTAGACCACCGCGTAGCCGACAAAGGTCGCAAAGGTCAGCCACATCGTCAAGGGGTTGACCCAGACGTACAACACGACCGAGCCCAGCGTGCACAGCAGGATCGAAAAGCCGAGGGCCTGCCAGTCGCTGAGCTCGCCTTTGGCCGTGGGGCGCCAGGCGGTGCGCTTCATCTTCGCGTCGATGCCTTTCTCGACCAGGCAGTTAAAGGCCGCCGCCGCGCCGGCCACCAGCCAGATGCCCAGACAGGCCCGGGCGGCCAGCCACACATCTTGCAGATGCGGCCAGCCAGGGACGGCCAGCACCATGCCGATCAGGGCACAGAAAACGATGAGCTGCACCACGCGGGGTTTGGTGAGCACATAGAACTGCCGGACCAGGGATTGGAAGGAAGCGTTGGGTTCGGCACTCATGCGGAAAATCTCGAAGCACTGACAGAAACGGAAGAGGAGCCCCCGGGCGACGCCCGGCTGGCGGCCACCAGGCAGCCCATGACGAGGGCCAGGCCAGCGGCACCGCCGGTGTGGGCGAGCGCCGCGACGAGCGGCCAACCCAGCACCACATTGCTGAGGCCGGTGAGCAGTTGCAGGCCCAGGAGGGCCGCCAGCCAGGCCGCCAGACGACGCAAGCGCTCCACGGCGGACAGGCGCCAGGCCAGGCACCCCAGCACCAGGAACACCGCTCCGGCCACCAGCCGATGGACGTAGTGGATGGCCGTCAAGGCCGCAAAACTGATGGGCTCCCCCTGTGCCTGAAGGCCCAGGGGTCGCCAGAGTTCGAAGCCCTGGGCAAAGTTCATGTCGGGCCACCACTGGCCCTGGCAGGTCGGAAAGCTGCTGCAGGCCAACACCGCGTAATTGGTGCTGACCCAGCCGCCCAGCAGAATCTGCAGCGCCAGCAGCAGCGCACCGGCCAAGAGCAAGCGACGCCAGGCCCGCGGCAACTCGACGGCCCCCCGCGCTGTGGACTGGCGCTGGACCTGCAAGCCCAGCAACAGCAGCAGGACCACCCCGCCCGCCAGGTGCAGGGTGACGATGGCGGGAAACAGTTTCATGGTCACCGTCAGTGCACCGAAGGCCCCCTGCAGGCAGACCCAGACCAGGGTCAATGCCGGCCAGAGCACCCCGTCGCCGGCCTCTGCGCGGTTGAGCCCATGGCGCCAGCGCAGGGCCACGCTCCAGACCAGGCCGACCACGATGAGCCCCCCGACCGCGGTGGCCAGGTAGCGGTGCACCATCTCGACCCAGGCCTTGCCGTGGCTCACCGGCCCGGTGGGCATGTCCTGGTGGGCGGCGGCGATCTGCACCTGCGCCCCGATCGGGCTCGCCTGGCCATAGCATCCAGGCCAGTCGGGGCAACCCAGGCCCGAGTCGGTCAGGCGGGTGAAGGCGCCGAACAGCACCAGATCGAAAGTGAGGAACAGGGTCACCAGCGTCAGGGCCTGCCGGCGACCCACAGGCGAGCTGCGCCGATGGCGCAGCCAGACCCAGAACAGGGGGCCGCAGGCCAGCAGCAGGCCGGTCAGCAGCACCTCCGCCAGCGGCGACAGGTTGTAGAGGGCAGGCGCGTCCATGGGGGTCATCGGCCCGGCTCATCCCACGCGGCCGAGGCCCGCATCAGGCGTTCCAGATCGCGTTTGACCTTGGCGGCGCCGGACATGTCCAGCTGCGGAGGGAAGCGCATCATCCAGTGCCCCAGAGGATCGACCAGGTACAGATGCTCCTGCAACTGTCGGCCCGACGCCGGCGCCAGCCAGGAGGTCAGGACATCGGGCTTGACGCGCAACACCGTGGCCTGACCCAAGGCAGGCAGCAGGGCCGGCGGCACCGGGGCCTCATCGGAGATCAGCCAGACCCAGTCCAGCCGATCCTTGTCCTTGCCCAGCGACTCACGCAACTGACGTTGCTCATAGAGCCGCTGCTGGCAGTCGGCATCGCAGGCACCGCCTGCCACGCTGACCAGCAGCCATTGCCCTTTGAGCGAGGGCAGAGCGACCTCCTGCCCGCCCAGCGTCAGGCCCACGGCCGACGGCAGGTCCCGCTGCGGTTCGATCAGTTCGCCGAAGCTGTGGCGGATGTCGGGTCGGATGACGTAATAGGTCAGATAGGAGGCCAGCACCGGCGCGGCACAGACCGCCAGCACCAGCAGCATCTTGAGCCGCCCCACCCGGGTCCGCTGGGCCGGGTCGGCCCCTAGCTGCTCGGGGCGTGGCAATGAATGCACCGTGAGGCCCAGAGGGCTGTCCCGCTCAACGGCCGGCCGTGTGTGTTTTTCTTCTGACAATTTGGAACCAGACATAAAGAAAGGCGATCAGGCCGCTGAGGCCGAACCATTGAAAGGCATAACCATAATGCTTCGCCGTGTCAGCCCCGGGCTCGAACCAGTCCCGCAGCAGGCCTTCCGAAGCAGGATCCACCTGGACCACGGAGCCCGGCAGCAGGTCCAGACCGGTCTGCTGGCGGTAGAGCGCCAAGTCGAGATTCTGCCGGATGCGCGAAAACCCCGGCTCTGGCGCGGCCGCCCCCAGCTCCAGCAGATGGGCTGGCTCCGTAGCCACACGGGCCGTCATGCTCACCTCGCCTTCAGGCGTCGCCACCGGAGGCAGGCGCCGCCGGTCCTCGAAATCGCGCGGCACCCAGCCACGCTGGACCAGGACCGTGGCGTGTCCACCTTCGGTCTCCAGCACCAGGGGCGTCAGCACGAAAAACCCGGGTCGGCCGTTCATCTGGCGGTTGTCCAGATACACCGTGTCGTCGCCAAGCCAATGCCCCTGCAGATGCACGAGCCGGTGCAGCGACGCCGCCGCCGTGCCCTGCCGCATGCGGGCCAGCCAGTCGGTCTGCGTCAGCACGGGGCGTTGCTGCTGGGACAGCCGGGCCTGGTACAGGGCTTCCTTGTCGGCCGCCCGGGACAGTTGCCAACGTGCCAGACACAGCCCTGCCAGCACCCCGGCGATCGAGGCCAGGGTGATCAGCGCGAATCGCCATGAGCGCAGTGGAGTCGGTGGCTTCACCCGATAATCCCTTCCATGAAATACCTCGTCATCCTTGCATTTGCAGCCATTCTGGCGAGTCTGGGCTCGGCCCTGTTTTTCATGATGCGAGGCCGGCGGACAGGCCAGGAAGCGCAGCCATCCAAATCCATGGCCCGAGCCCTGGCCTTTCGCGTCGGTTTTTCCATTTTGCTGTTCGCCTGCGTCCTGCTGAGCTGGAAGATGGGCTGGATCCACCCGACCGGCATTGCGGCCGGTCAATAGACCCAGCTGCTGCGAGGCCCGCCTGCTGCGGCAGGAAAAACAAAAAAGCGCCTGCGGGCGCTTTTTTGCATCACAGGCCGGCGGCCTGTCTGATTCCGGGTGGTACTCAGAGCCAGTAGACCAGGATGTACAGGCCCAACCAGACCACGTCCACGAAGTGCCAATACCAGGCCGCCCCTTCGAAGCCGAAATGGCGTTCGGCCGTGAAATGGCCCTTCTGCAGGCGCAGGGTGATGAAGAACAACATCAGCATGCCCACGAACACGTGGAAACCGTGGAAGCCGGTCAGCATGAAGAAGGTCGAACCATAGATGCCCGAGGTCAGCTTGAGGTTCAGTTCGCTGTAGGCATGCGAGTATTCATAGCCCTGGACGAACAGGAAGACCAGGCCAAGCAGCACCGTCATCCACATGAAGGCGATGGTGCGGCTGCGATGCCCTGCCAGCAGCGCGTGGTGGGCGATGGTCAGGGTCACACCCGAACTGAGCAACAGGGCCGTGTTGATGGTGGGCAACCAGAACGGGGTCATGGTCTGGAAGGGTTCGATGGTGCCTGCAGGCGACGCCGTGGCACCCGGTGCGGCGCTGGGCCACACGGCCTTGAAATCCGGCCAGAGCAGGGCGTTGTCGAGACTGCCCAGCGCCGGCACCGAGTGGCCTCGGGCCCACCACAACGCGGCGAAGAAGGCACCGAAGAACATCACTTCCGAGAAGATGAACCAGCTCATGCTCCAGCGGAAGGACAGATCGATCTTGCGTCCGTAGAGCCCGGATTCGCTCTCCGAGATGGCTTCGCGGAACCACTGGAACAGGACGACGAAAAGCCACAGCAGGCCGAAGAACAGCAGGTACTGCCCCCACTCCTGGGCATTGATCCACTGAGAAGCCCCCAGGATCACGAAAAACAGGCCGATGGCAGCCATCACCGGATGGCGGGACTCATGCGGCACGAAGTAATAGGGCGTTCCAGCGTGGCTTGTCGAACTCATTTTGGCTCCTGACACTCTTTGAATTTCTTGGGACGGGTCCGTGAATGACCTACTGCACCACCCAATGCACCAGGGCCACCAGCCCCAGCACCAGGAGGATGACTGCGGCAATGGCCACGGCAATGATGTGCACGATGTTCAGCCTGGCGACGTCCTCCTGGTAGGCGCTGTTCTTGCGGATACCGATGAAGGACCAGGCCACGGCCTGGATGGTGCGCAGCAGCGAACCCTTGCGCACGGAAGTTTGATCCGGGACGGCCATCAGACACCTGCCTTGCCTGTGGCGGTGCTCGGCGCCAGGGCGGTGTTCGATGCGGGGGCCGGCGGCGTCTTGCCACCCACTTCGAAGAAGGTGTAGGACAGGGTGATGGTGTTCACGTCCTTGGACAGCTTGGGATCCACCACGAAGACCACCGGCCATTGCTTCTTCTCACCCGGATCCAGGGTGTACTGGTTGAAGCAGAAACACTCGATCTTGTTGAAATGCGAGGCGGCTTCGCGTGGTGCGTAGCTGGGAATCGCCTGGGCGGTCATGCGACGGTTCTGCACATTCTGGAACTCGTACATGATCGTCGTCAGCTCACCGGGATGCACCTCGAGCGAGCGCTGCGCCGGCTTGAAGTCCCAGGGGCCGCGCGAGTTGGCATCGAACTCGACCGTGATGGTGCGGCTGGTATCGACCTGGGTGTTGCCAGGGCGGACCTGTTGGCCCGCAGGTCCGTTGCCGGGCACCTGGTTCTCTGACAGGGCCAGGATGTTGATGCCCGTCGCCTCGCAGATGGCCCGGTACAAGGGAACCAGGGCATAGCCGAAGGCGAACATGCCGGCCGCCACCACGACCAGCTTCTTCACCATCCGGGCATTTTCAGGCTGCAGGGCCATGGCAAGGTCGTCCGGCTCGGGGCATCAATGGTGGGACAGCAGGACCATCTTGGCCACGAAGCCCACGAAGAAGGCAACAGCCACCGACGCCAGGATCAAGGCCAGGCGCAGGTTGTTTTTCTTCTGGTCCGGTGTGGTCATGGCATTCACCCGGCTCAGCCGATCACCCGGGTGGCCGTGGCATCCAGCTTGGGCGGGTTCTCGAAGGTGTGGAAAGGTGCCGGCGAGGGGACTTCCCACTCCAGACCTTCAGCGGCCTCCCAAGGCTTTTGCGGCGCCTTCTCACCTTGGCCACGCATGGTCGGCAGCACCACGAAGAGGAAGAAGTAGACCTGGGCGAATCCGAAGAAGAAGGCGCCGACCGATGCCACCGCATTGAAATCGGCGAACTGCATCGGGTAGTCGGCATAGCGACGCGGCATGCCGGCCAGGCCCAGGAAGTGCATCGGGAAGAAGGTGACGTTGAACGAGATCAGCGACCACCAGAAGTGGATCTTGCCGCGGGTCTCGCTGTACATGGTGCCGGTCCATTTCGGCGACCAGTAGTAGAAGCCGGCAAACATCGCGAACAGGGAGCCGGCCACCAGCACATAGTGGAAATGCGCCACCACGTAATAGGTGTCCTGCAGCTGGATGTCGATCGGCGCCATGGCCAGGATCAGGCCGGTGAAACCGCCCATGGTGAACACGAAGATGAAGCCCACGGCAAACAGCATCGGGGTCTCGAAGGTCATCGAGCCCTGCCACATGGTGGCCACCCAGTTGAAGATCTTCACGGCGGTCGGCACGGCGATCAGCATGGTCGCGTACATGAAGAACAACTGGCCCGTCACCGGCATGCCGGTGGTGAACATGTGGTGCGCCCAGACGATGAAGGACAGGATCGCGATCGACGAGGTCGCATAGACCATCGACGCATAGCCGAACAGCTTCTTGCGGGCAAAGGCCGGCACGATCTGGCTGATGATGCCGAAGGCCGGCAGGATCATGATGTAGACCTCGGGGTGACCGAAGAACCAGAAGATGTGCTGGTACATCACCGGGTCACCGCCACCGGCCGGGTTGAAGAAGCTGGTGCCGAAATGGCGGTCGGTGAGCGTCATGGTGATGGCGCCGGCCAGCACCGGCATCACGGCGATCAGCAGGTAGGCGGTGATCAACCAGGTCCAGGCGAACATCGGCATCTTCATCAGGGTCATGCCGGGCGCCCGCATGTTGAGCACCGTCACGATGATGTTGATCGACCCCATGATCGAGGAAGCGCCCAGGATGTGCATGGCGAAAATGCCGGCGTCCATCGAAGGCCCCATCTGCAAGGTCAGCGGGGCGTACATGGTCCAGCCAGCAGCCGGTGCACCACCGGGCATGAAGAACGAGCCGACCAGCATCAAGGCCGCCGGGATCATCAGCCAGAAGCTGAAGTTGTTCATGCGTGCGAAGGCCATGTCGGAAGCGCCGATCTGCAGCGGCAGCATCCAGTTCGCAAAGCCCACGAAGGCCGGCATGATGGCGCCGAACACCATGATCAGACCATGCATGGTGGTCAGTTGGTTGAACAGCTCAGGGTTGACCAGCTGCAGCCCCGGTTCGAACAGCTCGGCACGGATCAGCAAGGCCAGCACGCCGCCGATCATCAGCATGGTGAAGCTGAACAGCAGGTACAGCGTGCCGATGTCCTTGTGGTTGGTGGCGAACACCCAGCGGCGCCAGCCATGAGGGGCATGGCCATGGGCGTGATCGTCATGCGCATGGTCGTGAGGATGGAGAACTGCACTCATGGGAGCTTCCTTGTCTGTATCTTGTTGGAGCGTCGTCCGATCACTTGCCGCGCTGGGCCAGCACCTCGGCAGGCTGCACCAGCTGTCCGGTCTTGTTGGACCAATTGTTCTTGGTATAGGTCACGACCGCTGCGATCTCGGTGTCTGACAAGGCCTTCCAGGAGGGCATCGCACCATTGTTCTGGCCATGCAGCAGGACGCTGATCTGGCGATTGTGGTCCGCATCGAGCACCGTGGGCGAGCCGTCGAGCGGCTTGACCGGGCCGCCGCCCTTGCCATTGGCCTGGTGGCAGGCGGCACAGTTGGAGGCATAGACCTTCTCGCCGCGCTTGAGGATGTCGTCCAGCGTCCACACCCGGTTCGGGTCGTCTGCCTTGGCCGCCACCTTCTTCTGCTCGGCCTGGACCCACTGGCTGTAATCTTCGGCGGACAGGACCTTGACCGTGATCGGCATGTAGGCGTGTTCCTTGCCGCACAGCTCGGAACACTGACCGTAGTAATTGCCGACCTTCTCGGCACGGAACCAGGTGTCGCGCACAAAACCGGGGATGGCATCTTGCTTGATGCCGAAGGCCGGCACCGAGAACGAATGGATCACATCGTTGGCGGTGGTGATGATGCGCACCTTCTTGCCAACGGGCACCACCAGCGGGTAGTCCACCTTGAACAGATAGTCGGCCGGGATGTCCCCCTTGGCCCCCTCGTTGGACATCTGGCGCTGCGAGGCATCGAGCGTCGAGATGTAGGACAGGCCTTCACCCTCGCCCTTCACGTAGTCGTAGCCCCACTTCCACTGGTAACCGGTGACCTTGACCGTCAGATCGGCGTTGGTCGTGTCCTTCTGGGCCACCAGCACCTTGGTGGCCGGCAAGGCCATGATGATCACGATGATGAAGGGCACGACGGTCCAGGCCACCTCGACCGCCACCGATTCATGGAAGGTCGCCGGCTTGTGGCCCACCGATTTGCGGTGCTTCCAGATC
>JAFAMV010000032.1 GCA_019233055.1 Curvibacter sp. | reverse complement strand
CGACATGTACAGCAAGAAGCGCCCGGCCAGCATCGCCCGGCCGCGCCAGATCGCCATGTACCTGGCCAAGGAACTGACCCAGAAAAGCCTGCCCGAGATCGGCGAGCTGTTCGGCGGGCGCGACCACACCACGGTGCTGCACGCGGTGCGCAAGATCGCCGGCGAACGCCAGCAGCTCAGCGAACTCAACCAGCAACTGCACGTGCTGGAGCAGACCCTCAAGGGCTGAGCCGCGAGCCCCGGAATGACAAATTTCCGGCCCGGCCCATCGCCGCGCGCGCCTGCCGTCAAAACGCCGCGAAAAACAGCGAAAATGGCCTGTTTGCCGGAATGCAAGGGGCCGGCAGCCGCCGCCGACCGGCGCCGGGCCCGCTCTGGGCACACACAAGACCAAAACGTGAACAAGAGGTTGACATGATCGTCCTGAAGGCCACCCAAGACAAAGTCCTGGCGGTTCTGCAATCGGTTGCCGGCATCGTGGAGCGCCGCCACACCCTGCCCATCCTGGCCAACGTGCTCATCCGCAAGACTGGCAGTGCGCTGCAACTGACCACCAGCGACCTGGAGATCCAGATCCGCACCACCGCCGAACTCGACGGCGACGCCGGCAACTTCACCACCACGGTGGGCGCCCGCAAGCTCATCGACATCCTGCGCACCATGCCGGGCGATCAGACGGTCAGCCTCGAATCCAGCCAGAACAAGCTGGTGCTCAAGGGCGGCAAGAGCCGCTTCACGCTGCAGACCCTGCCGGCCGAAGACTTTCCGCTGGTGCAGGAGGCCGCCAACTTCGGCCCCGCCTTCAAGGTGCCGCAGAAGGTCCTGAAGAACCTGCTCAGCCAGGTCTCGTTCGCCATGGCGGTGCACGACATCCGCTACTACCTCAACGGCATCCTGTTCGTGGCCGAGGGCCAGACCCTGAACCTGGTCGCCACCGACGGCCACCGCCTGGCCTTCGCCTCGGCCACCCTGGACGTCGAGGTGCCCAAGCAGGAGGTCATCCTGCCGCGCAAGACCGTGCTGGAACTGCAGCGCCTGCTCAGCGATGCCGATGGCGAGGGCGAGAACCAGCCCATGATCGAGATGCAATTCGCCAACAACCAGGCGAAGTTCAGCTTCGGCGGCATGGAGTTCGTCACCAAGCTGGTCGAGGGCAAGTTCCCGGACTACAACCGCGTCATCCCCAAGGGCCACCGCAACAGCATCACCCTGGGCCGCAGCACCCTGCTGGCCAGCCTGCAGCGCACCGCCATCCTGACCAGCGACAAGTTCAAGGGCGTGCGCCTGAACATCGAACCCGGCACCCTGCGCATCGCCTCGAGCAATGCCGAGCAGGAAGAGGCCGTGGACGAGCTCGACATCGACTACGGCGGCGACACCATCGAGATCGGCTTCAACGTCACCTACCTCATCGACGCCCTGGCCAACATGGACCAGGACATGGTGAAGGTCGACCTGTCCGACTCCAACAGCTCGGCGCTGATCACCATCCCCGACAACGAGAGCTTCAAGTACGTGGTCATGCCGATGCGCATCTGAGCCGCCGACGAAGACACCGAAGAACAGGTCTTGCGCATCCTGCCGACACCCTGAACCCGACCCGCGTTGAACTCCTGGTTCAACGCGGGTTTGGTCCATCAAGAGATTGAGAAACCCGATCATGACCGAAGAAAACAAGCCGCAGTCCGACGCCGACAACGCCGCCTCCCAGGGGGCTCCCGCCGAAGCTCCGTCGACCCGGATCGACCCCAACCAGGCCGGCGCCTCGGAGGGCTATGGCGAAGGCGCGATCCAGATCCTCGAAGGCCTGGAAGCGGTGCGCAAGCGGCCCGGCATGTACATCGGCGACACCTCCGACGGCACCGGCCTGCACCACCTGGTGTTCGAGGTGGTCGACAACTCGATCGACGAGGCCCTGGCCGGCCATTGCGACGACATCGTGGTCACCATCCACACCGACAACTCGATCAGCGTCACCGACAACGGCCGCGGCATCCCCACCGGCGTCAAGATGGACGACAAGCACGAGCCCAAGCGCAGTGCCGCCGAGATCGCGCTGACCGAGCTGCATGCCGGCGGCAAGTTCAACCAGAACAGCTACAAGGTCTCGGGCGGTCTGCACGGCGTCGGTGTGAGCTGCGTCAACGCGCTGTCCAAATGGCTGCGCCTGACGGTGCGCCGCGAAGGCAAGGTGCACACCATCGACTTCGCCAAGGGCGTGGTGCAGAACCGCCTGCTCGACACGGTCGACGGCTTCGAGGTCTCGCCGATGAAGGTCACCGGCGCCACCGAGAAGCGCGGCACCGAGGTCCACTTCCTGCTCGACACCGACATCTTCCAGCAGAACCACGATTTCCATTACGAGATCCTGTCCAAGCGCCTGCGCGAGCTGAGCTTCCTGAACAACGGCGTGCGCATCCGCCTCAAGGACGAGCGCAGCGGCAAGGAAGACGACTTCTCGGGCGCCGGCGGCGTGCGCGGCTTTGTCGAGTTCATCAACAAGGGCAAGCAGGTCCTGCACCCCAACATCTTCTACGCCCACGGCGAACGCGCCGCCGAGACCTATGGCGGCATCCCCGGCACCCAGATCGGCGTCGAGGTGGCCATGCAGTGGAACAGCGGCTACAACGAAAGCGTGCTGTGCTTCACCAACAACATCCCGCAACGTGACGGCGGCACCCACCTCACCGGCCTGCGCGCCGCCATGACCCGCGTCATCAACAAGTACATCGAAGAGAACGAGCTGGCCAAGAAGGCCAAGGTCGAGGTCAGCGGCGACGACATGCGCGAAGGCCTGTGCTGCGTGCTCAGCGTCAAGGTGCCCGAGCCCAAGTTCAGCAGCCAGACCAAGGACAAGCTGGTCTCCAGCGAAGTGCGCGCCCCGGTCGAGGACATCGTCAGCAAGCTGCTCACCGACTACCTGCAGGAACGCCCCAACGACGCCAAGATCATCTGCGGCAAGATCATCGAGGCCGCCCGCGCCCGCGAAGCCGCGCGCAAGGCCCGTGAGATGACCCGCCGCAAGGGCGTGCTCGACGGCATGGGTCTGCCCGGCAAACTGGCCGACTGCCAGGAAAAGGACCCGGCCCTCTGCGAGATCTACATCGTCGAGGGCGACTCCGCCGGCGGCTCGGCCAAGCAAGGGCGCGACCGCAAGTTCCAGGCCATCCTGCCGCTGCGCGGCAAGATCCTCAACGTCGAGAAGGCGCGCTACGAAAAGCTGCTGACCAGCAATGAAATCCTGACCCTGATCACCGCCCTGGGCACCGGCATCGGCAAGGCGGGTGGGGCCGGCGGCGGTGACGACTTCAATGTGGCCAAGCTGCGCTACCACCGCATCATCATCATGACCGACGCCGACGTCGACGGCGCCCACATCCGCACCCTGCTGCTGACCTTCTTCTACCGCCAGATGCCCGAGCTGGTCGAGCGCGGCCACATCTACATCGCCCAGCCGCCGCTCTACAAGGTCAAGGCCGGCAAGGAAGAGCTCTACCTGAAAGACGGCCCGGCGCTCGACGGCTTCCTGCTGCGCATCGCCCTCAAGGACGCCAGCATCCAAACCGGCGGCGGCGCCCCGCAGACCCTGAGCGGCGACACCCTGGCCGAGCTGGCGCGCAAGCACCAGATCGCCGAGAGTGTCATCGATCGCCTGAGCAGCTTCATGGACGCCGAGGCGCTGCGCGCCATCGCCGACGGCGTGCAGCTGAACCTGGACACCGTGGCCGATGCCGAGGCCAGCGCCGTGGCCCTGCAGGCCCGGCTGCGCGAACTGACCGCCACCGGCGTGCCGGCCGAAGTGGCCGGCGAATTCGACGCCCGCACCGACAAGCCGGTGCTGCGCATCAGCCGCCGCCACCACGGCAACATCAAGACCAGCGTGCTCACGCAGGACTTCGTGCATGGCGCCGACTACGCGGCCCTGGCCGAAGCCGCCCAGACCTTCAAGGGCCTGCTCGGCGAGGGCGCCAAGGCGCTGCGCGGCGAAGGCGAACGTCAGAAGGAAGAGAAGGTGGGCGACTTCCGGCAGGCCATGAAGTGGCTGATCGCCGAAGCCGAACGCACCACCAGCCGCCAGCGCTACAAAGGCCTGGGCGAGATGAACCCCGAGCAGCTCTGGGAAACCACCATGGACCCCAACGTGCGCCGCCTGCTGCGTGTGCAGATCGACGACGCCATCGAGGCCGACCGCGTCTTCACCATGCTCATGGGTGACGAGGTGGAGCCGCGCCGCGACTTCATCGAGACGAACGCGCTGCGGGCGGGGAATATTGATGTTTGAGTTGTCGCGCCGGATGCCACAAGAGATGAAATCCGTGCCGAGTTACTGAAAGACTTGTGTCGCAGAAGATGAAATGGCCCGGGAGACCGGGCCATTTGTTTTGGTTTTCAACACTCTTGGACTGGTCATGGGTTAGGAACGCCGCCTGGAGAGGCTCAGGTGTAGCAGCACGCCCACAAATTACTTGATCAAACTTGATTTTCGCTGATGGATGGCCGAGAATCCACTGGCTATGCACAAAGTTATCCACAGCGAAAAACTCAAGCAAGCGCTGCAGACGCGCGGATGGACACAGAAGGATCTGGCCGCCACGCTGGAGGTGACAGGGCAAGCCGTCACCAACTGGATGAAGGGCGTTGACTTTCCCCGCCCTGACAAGTTGCTAAAGCTGGCCACAACCCTGCAACTGAGCTTCGCCGACCTCGTTGTTGACTCATCACAGGATCAACCTGTCATTGCGTTCCGCAAGAAGGGTGGCGCCAAGACGACAGACTCGCACGTGCTCAAGGCAATCGCCATGGGTTCGCTACTCAAGCCACTGGTGCCGTTCCTTCCGGAATTGCGCTCCTTGAGGGTTCAGATTCCGTCCCCGACCACCCAATACGAAGCGTTGCAAGCTGTGTCGGCGGAGGTGCGTACCCGGATTGGATTGGGCGGTCAGGCAGTCCTATCTTATGAACACCTGATTGGTGAATTTGAGGCCAACGGTGCAGTCATCGTCCCGGTCATGTGGGGCGAAAAGCAGAACCACAAGAACGCATTGCACATCCTGCTGCCGCAGCAGAAGGTGACGTTCATCTTCTTGAACCTAGACACTCGATTGGAGGACTTCAAGTTCTGGATGGCACATGAGTTGGCGCATGTCTACACGCCCGACTTGGCCGGCTCAGATGACGGCGAGGATTTCGCCGACGCCATGGCTGGCGCGCTGCTGTTCCCCAAGTCCCTGGCTGAGGCAGCGTATCCCCAGGCTGCCCGGCAGAGCACTCCAGCCGGCGAGATCCGCGAACTGCAACGGCACGCTAGCGCGCACAGCATTTCGTTGTTCAGTGTGTTCCGCGAGATCAACAACTATGCCAAGGCTCACGGCCTGCCTGTGTTGCGCTGCAAGGACATTGATATCCACGCGATTCGCAACAGCCAGCGAGGCAAGCTCGTCAGCGAAATCTTGTTTGCGCCAATGCCGCCAGAGCCTGCAGCCTATGTCGCTGCCGCCCAAAACGTGTTTCGCAGTGGCTTCTTCCCTGCGCTGCAGCGGATGCTCAAGAGCAAAGGCACTGGTGCAGGGTATGTTCAGCAGATCATGGACATCCCAATGCAGGACGCTGCGGCGCTTCACGGAGAGCTTTGCCGTTGACTTTGGTCCTGCTCGACACGAACGCCTACCTTCGCTTGGTAAAGCGTGTCAGGCCGGCAGTGGGCGTGAAGTTCGGGCAGAAGGGATACGTCCTCACGATCCACAAATCAGTTGAGGACGAGGTCCATCGCAATCCACGATTGCGCGCAACCTACCCATGGTTCGACGGGCAGGAGTTTGTGAGCGAACGGCTGGCTAAACAGATCCGCCTGAGCGATGCGGAAAAAGCCAACATTCAGGCCGCGCAAAGCGTGTTGCACGGGTGGGTTTTGGCAGATCCTGAGCCTTACACATCCGGGGGCCGATCGCCACCAGGCTCAACCGATTGCTGGCTGTTAGCACTGGGTCAGGTCAAGCCGGCGATCGTCGTAACGGATGACCTGGGCATGCATGCCTTGGCGAAAGACTTTGGCATCCGCGTATGGCACGGCTATGAGCTTCTGGACAAGCTTCGCTCGGCCAAGGTTGTCGATCCACCGTTGATCAGAGAGATTTACGAGGCACTTGAGGCCAACGGTGATCTTCCGAAGACTTGGCAAGAAGCAAAGCACGGCGTGTTTCTGAAGATCTTCGGTCCCAAGGTGCGCTGAGCGTTTCAACCGTGGCAGTTGCCCACAAGACTGCTGCGGACAGCGTGTTGAGAGTTCTTTCACTTTGAGCTCATTGAAGATGGATTGAGGATCGCGGCTTGCGGACTGAAAGACAGCCAAGCGGGCACGCACCATCAGCAACCCGGCCCGGTTTCACTTGCTCTGCCCACCAAGGGCATTGACCACAAGGCCCTTCTCCACCCGCCCCACCCTCGTTCCCCTCACAAGCTTGCTCGGAAAACTTTGTTTCCAGAGCCCGGGCCTTGCGGCACAGTCGCCGGTTTTGCTGGCGCACCCCGCGCCTGCCCGGAGAAACGATGTCTGCCGTCCCTGCCCCCCATGCATCCGCCCAGCCTGCTTCGCAGTCGTTTGAAATCCGCCCCTTCGACGGGCCCCTGGGCGCCGAGGTCGTCGGGATCGACCTGGGCCTGGCGCTGGACGCGGCCGATTTCCGGCGCATCCACCAGGCCCACCTGGACCACCATGTGCTGGTGTTCCGCGACCAGCACCTGAGCCCCCGGCAGCATGTCGA
>JAFAMV010000231.1 GCA_019233055.1 Curvibacter sp. | reverse complement strand
GGAGGGCGTGCTCTGGCTGGTGCTGAAGAACCCGGTGACACTCAGCGCCGACCAGTTGCGCCTGTTCACACGGCAGTTCCCCGCCAATGCCCGTCCGACACAGCCCCTCAATGGCCGGGTGGTGCGCGAGGCGCAATAGAGGCAGGGGCCACCGGGACCGCCGGCAGGTGCCGCTTCAGGCAGCCATGTCCTCCGCCGGCCCCTGAGATTCCCAGGCATAGCGCACGCTGTTGGCGCCGGCCCGCTTGGCCGCGTACATGGCGGCATCGGCGCTGGCCAGCAGTTGGTCCACGTCTTCACCGCTGCGGGGAAACATGGCCACGCCCACGCTGGCCGAGATCGTCACCGACAGATCCCCCAGCACATAGGGCTCGGCCAGCCGGGCCATGATCTTCTCGGCCAGCCGGGCCACGGCCTCGCCGCTGTGCACCTCGCTGAGGTAGACCACGAACTCGTCGCCGCCGAAGCGGGCCACGGTGTCGGCCTCGCGCACCGAGGCCAGCAGGCGCAGCGCCACCTGCTGCAACAGGCGGTCGCCGGCCTCGTGGCCATGGCGGTCGTTGACCGGCTTGAAACCATCGAGGTCGATGAAGAAAAGGCCCAGTTGCCGGCCCTGGCGACGCGCCAATGCCACGCCCTGGCGCAAGCGGTCCAGCAAGGAGAGTCGATTGGGCAGGCCGGTGAGCGCATCGTGGTGGGCCAGATGCGCCAGATGGCGCTCGCTCTCCTGCAGCTTCTCCACCAGGTAGTTGAAGCCCTCGACCATCTCGCCCACCTCGTCGTGGCGGCGCACCGGCAGCGGCGCCAGAGGCTCGAGCCGGTCGGCCATGCGCCGCATGCGGTGGGCCGTCTCGCGCATCGGCCGGAACAGGTAGAGCAGGATCACCAGCAACAGGAAGATCACCACCACCGAGGTGATGATGCTGTTGCGCACCGCCACCCGCTGGGTTTCGGCCACCAGGGCGAAGGCTTCGTCGCTGGGCAGGCGTGCCACCACGAACCATTGGGCCGTGGGCACGTCGGCCATCGCCACCACATTCTCGACACCATAGGCGTTCACGGTGACGCCGCTGCCCCGCCAGCCCTGCATCGCCAGATCATGCAATCGATTGAGTCCCGGGCGGGGCAGTGGTTTCAGGCGCATCTCGGGGTCGGAAGAGGCCACGAACAGGTTGTCGCGGGGTGACACCAGCAGAAAGCCACCCTCCCTACCGATGCGGTTGTTCTGGATGCGTTCCAGGAAATCAGGCCCCTCCAGCGACAGGTTGCCGGCCAGCACCGCGACCACACGCCGCGCCTCGTCGAACACCGGCACGGCCATGACGATGACCGGCTCCCGCGCGGCATGGCTCAGTTGCGGGGCCCCCAAGGCGAAGGTGCTGCCATGCAGCACTTCGATGAACCAGTCCCGGTCGGAGAAATCACGCTCGCGTCGTCCCTCGATGCGTGGGAAATCGGCGAACGCCCCTTTGCCGTCGCGGTGGATCATCACCAGCCCGTCATTGAAGACCGGCACCAGGTTCTGGCGCCGCCCCAGCCAGTCCTGCAGGGCCTGCGGGTCGTTCAGCAGGCCGGGGGGCATGTCGCGGGCGATGTGGGACAGGAAATCGCGCCGGAAACGGATCTTGCCGTCGATGTCGCTGGCCACATACGAGGCCAGCGAATTCAGTTGGGTCGTCACCACCTGCTGCAGACTGCCGCGCAGGATCTGGGGCAGCATGGTCAGGCGCACACCCAGGCCCAGCAGGATGGTGACCACCGCGATCGCGACCAGGCGGGTGACAAGGCTGTTCGTGAATCTGCGCATCGGCGTTCGGTTCGGGCCTGGTGGGTCGGTGTCGGTAGAGACTTTGGAGAAATTTTCGCTCATCTGTGAGCGAAGAAATCGGGGCGCAGGACAGTATAAGAGGCAGGCTGTCAGCCGGCAGCCTCGCAAAGGGCCAGGAAAGCCCCGATCAGACGCGACTGCCGGCGCTCTCCCAGGCAGTACAGGTACTCGACCAGGCTGGGCACGGGGTCGCTGAAGGGCAGCACCACGAGGTCCGGGTGGGCTGTGGCCTCATGGCGGGCGAACACGCTCACCCCCATCTGGCGCAGCACCGCCTCGCGGATCGCTTCGCGGCTGGCGATCTCCATTTGTCCCTTGGGCGACACACCGGCCTCGGCCAGGGCGGCCTCGGTGAGCTGGCGGGTGGTCGAGCCGCGCTCGCGCAGGATCAGCACGCAGCGGCCGAGGTCGCTCAGGCGGATCGCCCGGCATCCCGCCAGCGGATGCAGCCGATGCACCATCAGGGCCAGCGGATCGGTGCCCAGCGTCAGGCGGTGCAGGCGGGCATCGCTTTCCAGGTGGGACGAGGTGGCCAGATCGACCTGGTAGCCCAGCAGGGCATCCACCATCTGACGCGAATTGCCTGCCGCGAGGCTGATGTCGACCAGGGGGTAGCGTTCGCGGTAGCGCTGCACGATGTCCAGCACATAGTAGGGGGCGGTCGCCCCGAGCCGCAGATGCCCCCGGTGCAGCTCGCCCGAATGGCGCAGGGCGAATTCGAGGTTGATCTCCTGCTGCAGCAGCAGGTCCACCTGGGGCAGCAGGCGCACCCCCTCGTCGCTGAGCACCAGGCGCCCGCCCTGGCGCAGGAACAGCTCCACGCCGTAGTGGTCCTCGAGATGCCGGATCTGGCTGGTGACCGTGGGCTGGCTCAGGCCGAGCTGCTTGGCCGCCAGCGTGACGCTGCCCAGCCGCGCCACCGCGAAGAAAGATTTCAGTTGCGTGACAAACAAATCGAAGCCTCTGCAGCGCCGCGCGGCGCCCCCCAAAAAAACCAATGGGCCCTTCAGAAAATTGAAGTTTCATGACATGGCGATTTCACATGCCCTGCCTACAGTGTCGCTCAGGGCACCACCTGCAGCGCCGACACGGCGCCCCGCGGCGGCCCGCAACTCCGGCCCGGCCGGTCCCTGAATTCAAACCCGACAGGACACATCCATGCGCAACACCGTCACCCAATGGGCCCGCCGACTGGGCCTCAGCAGCGCGCTGCTGGCCGCCTCGCTGCTGGGCAATGCGGCCCAGGCCAAGACCGAGCTGCTGGTCTACACCGCGCTCGAGGCCGACCAGATCCAGGCCTACAAGACCGCCTTCGAAAAGGACAATCCCGAGATCGAACTGAAGTTCGTGCGCGACAGCACCGGCATCATCACCGCCCGGCTGCTGGCCGAGAAGGCCAACCCGCAGGCCGACGTGGTCTGGGGCGTGGCCGCCACCTCGCTGATGCTGCTGGACAAGGAGAACCTGCTCCAGCCCTACGCCCCCAAGGGCCTGGCCGCCATCCGTGCCAACATGCGTGACCCGCGCGCCGTGCCGACCTGGGTCGGCATGGACCTGTGGTCCTCGGCCGTGTGCTTCAACACCGTCGAGGCCGAAAAGCGCCACCTGCCCAAGCCGGCCAGCTGGGCCGACCTGACCCGGCCCGAATACAAGGGCACCATCACCATGCCGCATCCGGCCTCCAGCGGCACCGGCTTCCTGATGGTGTCGGCCTGGCTGCAGCTCATGGGCGAACAGAAGGGCTGGGAGTTCATGGATGCCCTGCACCAGAACATCGGCGTCTACACCCACAGCGGCTCCAAGCCCTGCCGCCAGGCCGGCGCCGGCGAGTTCCCGGTCGGCCTGAGCTTCGAATACCGCGCCAACAAGACCAAGAAGGACGGTGCCCCGATCGACATCATCTTCCCCAAGGAGGGCCTGGGCTGGGACGTGGAAGCCACCGGCGTGATGAAGAACACCAAGAAGGTCGAGGCCGCGCATGCACTGGCCGACTGGTCGGCCTCGCGCCAGGCCAATGAGCTGTATGCCGCCAATTTCGCGGTGCTGGCCCTGCCCCAGGTGCAGGAGCGCCTGGAGTTCGTGCCCTCCGACCTCGAGAAGCTGCTGGCCAAGAACGACTTTGCCTGGGCCGCCGCCAACCGCGACCGCATCCTGACCGAATGGAGCCGCCGCTACGAAGCCAAGGCCGAGAAGAAGTAAGCCGGCAAGCCATCGACGACACGACGACCTGAAAGACGATGCCGTGAGCCCAGCCCCCTGCATGCTCTCCCTGCAGCACATCACCAAGCGCTACCGGGCCCAACCGGTGCTGCGCGGCATCGCCCTGGAGGTGGCTGCGGGCGAATTCATCAGCCTGCTGGGACCCTCGGGCTGCGGCAAGACCACGCTGCTGCGCATTCTCTGCGGCATCGAGTCGCCCGACACCGGCACCGTGCTGCTGCGCGGCGAGGACATCACCCGCCAGCCTGCGGCACAGCGCCGCTTCGGCGTCGTGTTCCAGAGCTACGCGCTCTTCCCCAACCTCAGCGCCGCCCAGAACGTCGCCTTCGGCCTGCGCGGGCAGTCGCGCCCGCAACAGGCCGAAAGGGTGGCCGAACTGCTGGCGCTGGTCGGCCTGTCCGACAAGGCCGACAAATACCCGGCCCAGCTCTCCGGCGGCCAGCAGCAGCGCGTGGCCCTGGCCCGCGCGCTGGCCCCCAGACCCGAGCTGCTGCTGCTCGACGAACCACTGAGCGCACTCGACGCCCAGGTCCGCACCGGCCTGCGCACCGAGATCCGGCGCCTGCAGCAACAGCTGGGCATCACCACCGTCATGGTCACCCACGACCAGGACGAAGCCCTGTCCATGGCCGACCGCGTCGTGCTCATGCACGAAGGCCGCGTCGAACAGCAGGGAACGCCGCAACAGCTCTACGGCCACCCGGCCACCCAGGCCGTGGCCGGTTTCGTCGGCCGCATGAACCTGATGCCGGCCCGCGTCGTCGCGGCCGGCACCCTGGAGGTGGGCCGGGCCCGCCTGCAATGCCCGACCGAGGCCTTCCGCACCGGCAGCCCGCTGCTGCTGGGCGTGCGCCCGGAAGCGATGCTGATCAGCCCCGCCCCGCGCGCCGGCTCGCCCATGCCTGCCAACGCCGTCGTGGCCCGGGTGCTCGAGACCCAGTTCCATGGCCCCATGACCCTGGTGCGCCTGCACAGCGACAGCCTGCAATGCACGCTCGAGGCCCAGTGGGCCAGCAGCTTCGAGGCCGCACTGCCGGGCTGGCTGCACGGCGAGGTGCTGGTCAAGCTGCCGGCCCAGGCCCTGCATGCCCTGCCGGTGGCCGAATCGATCCGCCGCCAGGCCTGAGAGGCGACACCCATGATCGCCCTGCCGTCCCCGACCACCCCAGAAGCGGCGCGCCGCACCCGCCGCGACGCCCCGGCACTGGCCGGGCTCACCGGCCTGATGCTGCTGCTGCTGGCCGTCTTCATCGCCCTGCCGGTGCTGGCCCTGCTGGGCATGAGCCTGTGGGGCCGCGAGGGCGAGTTTGTGGGCCTGGCCCATTTCGTCGCCTACGCCCACAGCCCGAACGTGCTGCTGTCGCTGTCCAACAGCCTGTGGCTGTCGGCCCTCAGTGCCAGCCTGTGCGTGCTGCTGGCCTACGGCTATGCCTACGCGATCTCCCAGACCTGCCTGCGCGGCGCGCGCTTCTTCCGCGCCGTGGCCCTGATCCCGCTGCTGGCGCCGTCGCTGCTGATGGCCATCAGCCTGATCTACCTGTTCGGCAACCAGGGCCTGCTCAAGGGCCTGTTGCTGGGCCTGCCGGCCTACGGCCCCTTCGGCATCGTCGTCGGCTCGGTGCTGTGGACCTTCCCGCACGCCCTGCTGATCCTCGGCACCGCCCTGGCCACCAGCGACGGCCGCCTGCACGAGGCCGCCACCACGCTGGGGGCCAGCCGCTGGCGCATCTTCTTCAGCGTGACCCTGCCGGCCAGCCGGTACGGGCTGATGATCTCGTGGATCGTGGTCTTCGTCCTGGTGATCACCGACTTCGGGGTGCCCAAGGTCATCGGCGGCAACACCCAGGTGCTGGCCACCGACATCTACAAGCAGGTCATCGGCCAGCAGAACCTGCCCATGGGCGCGGTGGTGGCCATGATCCTGCTGGTGCCCGCCGTGCTGGCCTACGCCGCCGAACACCATCTGCGCGCCCGCCAGAGCGCCAGCCTCGGGCTGCGCTCGGTGCCCTTCCAGCCCCAGCCCTGCCCGACGCTCGACCGCGCGCTGTTCGCCTATTGCAGCCTCGTCGCGCTGGCCCTGCTGTCGGTGCTGGCGGTGGCGGTCTTCGCCTCGCTGGCGACCTTCTGGCCCTACAACCTCAGCCTGAGCTTCAAGAACTACGACTTCGACATGATGGATGGCGGCGGCTGGGCCAGCTACGGCCATTCGCTGCGCATGGCCGTCGCCACGGCGGTGCTGGGCAGCGTGGCGAGCTTCCTCAGCGCCTACCTGGTCGAGAAGCCACGCCGTTTCGGCGGCGCACGCCAGTTGCTCAACGCGATCGCCTCGGTGCCCATGGCCGTGCCCGGCCTGGCCCTGGGCCTGGGCTACATCCTGTTCTTCAATGCGCCCTGGAACCCCTTGCAAGCTCTGTACGGCAGCCTGACGCTGATGAGCCTGTGCACCGTGGCGCACTATTTCTCGGTGGCCCACCTCACCCAGCTCACCGCGCTGCGCCAGCTCGACCGCGAATACGAGCTGGTCGGCGAATCGCTGGGCGCGCCTTTCTGGACCACCCTGTGGCAGGTGCATCTGCCGGTCTGCCTGCCGGCGATGCTGCAGGTGGCGGGCTACTTCTTCGTGAGTGCCATGACCACCGTGTCGGCCGTGGTCTTCATCTACTCGCCGGCCACCACCCTGGCCTCGCTGGCGGTGCTGGCCATGGATGACGCCGGCGACATCGCACCGGCCGCCGCCATGGCGACCCTGATCTTCGCCAGCGCCGCGCTGGGGCGCGGCCTGCTGGCGGCCTTCGAGCGCGTGGTGGTCCGCCGCACCCAACGCTGGAGGCGCCCATGAGACGCGCCGCCCGAGGCACCGCACCGCCCGACACCACCTGACGCACGCCGCGACACCGCAGGCGGCGCCATCGATCCGGACTGGCCGATGCGAGGCCGGCAGGGCGCAGCCTTGCCCAGACTTTTCTTCCTGAATCCCCTGAAAGAAGCCCATGAACACCCATTCCTGTGACCTGCTCGTGGTCGGCGCCGGCATCGTCGGCCTGGCCCACGCCCATGAAGCCGCCCGGCGCGGCCTCAAGGTGATCGTGCTCGAACGCGACGCCATGTGCATCGGCGCCTCGATCCGCAACTTCGGTTTCGTCACCGTCACCGGCCAGAAGGCCGGTGCCAGCTGGAACCGCGCCCGGCGCAGCCGGGAGGTCTGGGCCGCGCTGGCCCCGCAGGCCGGCATCGAGGTGCTGCACCAGGGCCTGTGGCTGCGCGCGCAACGTCCTGCCGCCCACGCCGTGCTGCAGGCCTTCCTGCGCACCGAGATGGGCGAGCGCTGCGAACTGCTGAGCCCGGCCGAGGCCGCGCAGCGCCACCCCGCACTGCGCACCGAAGGCCTGCAATCGGTGCTCTACAGCCCGCACGAGCTGCGCGTTGAGTCGCGCACCGCCATCCCGCTGCTGAGCCGCTGGCTGGCCGAGTCGCTGGGGGTCGAGTTCCGCTTCGGCGAAGCCGTGCAGTCGGTGCAGGCGCCGGTGGTGGAGAGTTCACGCGCCAGCTACCGTGCCGAACGCGTGGTGGTCTGCACCAACGCCGAACTCAGCGGCCTGTTCGCCCCCCAGTGGGACGCCGATGCCCTGCGCCTGTGCCAGTTGCAGATGCTGCGCGTGCGGCCCGCCCCCGGGCTGCGCCTGCAGGGCTCGGTGATGGGCGATCTGAGCCTGATCCGCTACGAGGGCTATTCAGAGCTGGCCGAGGCCCAGGCCCTGCGCGAGCAGCTGCAGCGCGAAGAGGCCGCCAGCCTGCAGCACGGCATCCACCTCATCGCGGTGCAGAGCGCCGACGGCTCGCTGGTGGTGGGCGACTCGCACCACTACGGTCCGGTCTTGCCGCCCTTCGCCCTGGAAGAGGTCGACCAGCTCATCCTGCGCCACCTGCGCGAGGCGGTGCAGATCGGTCAGGCCGACGTGGTCGAGCGCTGGACCGGCACCTACCCCTCCTCGGCCACCGAACCCTGCCGGGTGCATGCCCCCGATGCCCAGACCCGGGTGGTGGCGGTCACCGGCGGCACCGGGGCCAGCACCGCCTTCGGCCTGGCCGAAGAAGTCTTCGGCAACTGGTGACATCGACAAGGAACCCTGATGAACACACAAGCTCCCGCCCAACCCCTGTTGCAGGCCGTCGTCTTCGACTGGGCCGGCACGGTCCTCGATTTCGGCAGCCTGGCCCCCATGGACGCCTTCGTCCAGCTGTTCGCCCGCCAGGGCGTGGCCATCACCATCGCCGAAGCCCGCGTGCCCATGGGCCTGGCCAAATGGGACCACATCCATGCCCTGGGCCATGCGCCGCGCGTGGCCGCCGAATGGCTGCGCGTGCACGGAAAGCCCTTCGATGACGCCGACTGCGACCGGCTCTACGAGATCTTCACCCCCATGAACGCCGCCAGCGTGACGCAGCACGCCCAGTTGATCCCCGGCGCACTGGCGGTGGTGCAGGCCCTGCGCGGGCAGGGCCTGAAGATCGGCTCGACC
>JAFAMV010000228.1 GCA_019233055.1 Curvibacter sp. | reverse complement strand
CCGGCAGCCGCACGCTCAAGGATGCGCTCAACGAGGCCATGCGCGACTGGGTCACCAACGTCGAGAACACCTTCTACATCATCGGCACAGTGGCGGGCCCGCATCCCTACCCAACCCTGGTGCGCGACTTCCAGAGCGTCATCGGCGAGGAATGCCTGACCCAGATGCCGGCGCTGTTCAAGCACCTGCACATGGCCGCCGAGCAGCCTGACGCCGTGGTCGCCTGTGTCGGCGGCGGCAGCAACGCCATGGGCATCTTCCACCCCTACATCCCCTACGAGAACACCCGGCTGATCGGCGTCGAGGCGGCCGGCGAGGGGCTGGACAGCGGCAAGCACTCGGCCTCGCTGCAAAAAGGCAGCCCCGGCGTGCTGCATGGCAACCGCACCTACCTGCTGCAGGACGACAACGGCCAGATCACCGAGACCCACAGCATCAGCGCCGGCCTCGACTACCCCGGCGTCGGGCCCGAGCACGCCTACCTCAAGGACATCGGCCGGGCCGAATACGTCGGCATCACCGACCGTGAGGCGCTCGAGGCCTTCCACTACCTGTGCCGCACCGAGGGCATCATCCCGGCCCTCGAATCGAGCCACGCCGTCGCCTACGCGCTCAAGCTGGCCAAGACCATGCGCCCCGACCAGTCCATCCTGGTCAACCTGTCCGGCCGTGGCGACAAGGACATCGGCACCGTCGCCGACCTCAGCCAGGCCTCCTTCTACTGTCGACCCAGCTGCCAGGGCCAATCGGTCAAGGGCGCAGAACAGAGCATCGAGGTGACCCGATGAGCCGCATCCAGACCACCTTCGACGCCCTGCAGGCGCGCGGCCACAAGGCCTTGATCCCCTACGTCACCGCCGGCTTCCCACAGGCCGACATCACACCCGATCTGATGCACGCCATGGTGGCGGCGGGTGCCGACGTGATCGAGCTCGGCGTGCCCTTCTCCGACCCCATGGCCGACGGCCCGGTGATCCAGCGTGCGGGTGAAAAGGCCCTCACGCTGGGCATCGGCATGGGCCAGGTGCTGGCCATGGTGAAGACCTTCCGCGAACGGGACGACCGCACCCCGGTGGTGCTGATGGGCTATGCCAACCCGGTCGAGCGCTACGACCTGATCCATGGCGCCAACGCCTTCGTGTGCGACGCGGCGGCGGCCGGCGTCGATGGCGTGCTGGTCGTCGACTACCCGCCCGAAGAATGCCGCGACTTCGCCCAGCGCCTGAAGGCAGCGGGCCTGGACCTGATCTTCCTGCTGGCGCCGACCAGCACCGAAGAGCGCATGGCCCAGGTGGCCGAACTGGCCAGCGGCTATGTCTACTATGTGTCGCTCAAGGGCGTCACCGGTGCCGGCCATCTGGACACCGCCTCGGTCGAGGCCGCCCTCCCGCGCATCCGCCGGCATGTCAAAATCCCGGTCGGCGTGGGTTTCGGCATCCGCGATGCCCAGACGGCGGTGGCCGTCTCGCGCGTGGCCGATGCCGTGGTCATCGGCACCAAGATCATCCAGTTGATCGAAAACCTGCCCCGAGCGGAGGCGATCGCCGAGTGCGGTCGTTTCCTGGCTGAAGTCCGTTCGGCATTGAATCAATCTGCGGCCTGATCTAGGCCCAGCAATCAGGAGTCCACCATGAGCTGGCTTGAGAAACTGCTACCGGCCAAGATCCAACAGACCAACCCGGGCGAGCGCCGCAGCGTGCCTGAAGGGCTGTGGATCAAATGCCCGAGCTGCGAGAACGTGCTGTACAAGACCGACCTGGAACACAACCAGAACGTCTGCCCGAATTGCGGCCACCACCACCGCATCGGCGCACGCGCCCGCCTCAATGCCTTTCTGGATGCCGAGGGCCGCTACGAGATCGGCCAGGAGGTCATTCCGGTGGACGCCCTGAAGTTCAAGGACAGCCGCAAATACCCCGAGCGCCTCAAGGAGGCCCTCGAGAACACCGGGGAAACCGATGCGCTCGTGGTGATGGGCGGCGCGGTCCACAGCATCAGCCTGGTGGCGGCCTGCTTCGAGTTCGATTTCATGGGCGGCAGCATGGGCTCGGTGGTCGGCGAGCGCTTCGTGCGCGGCGTCGAGACCGCCATCGAGCAGAAGGTGCCCTTCCTGTGCTTCACCGCCACCGGCGGCGCCCGCATGCAGGAAGGCCTGCTGTCGCTGATGCAGATGGCCAAGACCAATGCCGCCCTCACGCGGCTGGCCAAGCGCGGCCTGCCCTACATCAGCGTGCTGACCGATCCGACCATGGGCGGCGTCAGTGCCGGCTTCGCCTTTGTCGGCGACATCGTGATCGCCGAGCCCAAGGCCCTGATCGGCTTTGCCGGCCCGCGCGTGATCGAATCCACCGTGCGCGTGACCCTGCCCGAAGGCTTCCAACGGGCCGAATTCCTGCAGCAGAAAGGCGCCGTCGACTTCATCTGCGACCGCCGCGAACTGCGCAAGACCGTGGCCAGTGCCCTGGCCATGCTGCAGAAGCAGCCCGCTGACGCGGTGCTCTGAGCCACCGCCGGGCCCCGCGCGGGCCTGGGGCCGTGCACACACAGAGGCCGGAATCGGCCTGCCCAGCACCCGCCTCGCCTCATCAAAGGCCGTAGAGCACCACCGTCTGCAGATTGCCCAACAGCATGATGCCGATGTTGAGGGCCACCAGCGCCGCCAGCGGGGCCAGATCGACCCCACCCACCAAGGGGATCAGACGCCGGAACGGCCGCAGCACCGGGGCGCAGAGGCGATCCAGCAGATCGAAGATCGGACTGCCGTTCTGCACCCAGGACATGAGGGCATAGACGATCAAAAGCCCGGTCATGCCCGTCAGCAACAGGCGCAGCACGCCAAAGACCGCCAGCAGTCCCACCGAGACCCACAGGCCCTGGAAACCGGTCAATGCCCACAGCAGCAGGTACTGGGCCAGTTCAATGAGGTAAGCGGCCACCAGGCTCGACAGGTCCCAGCGCCCGGCCGCCGGCACCACGCGGCGCAGCGGCATCACCAGCCAATCCGACAGCGCGAACACCAGGCGACCGATCGGATTGCCGAAAGGCACCCGGTGCAGCTGCATGTACCAGCGCAGCAGGCAGGCGCCGCCGAACAGTCCAGCCGCCACATCCAGCAAGAACGAAGCAATTTGATAAAGCACCATTGGCGACAGCCCCATGACCCGTGACACCCAAAGACAGGCCTGCAAATTATGGCGGGGATTGCCCTTCGTCCAAGGGCTTCGGAGTTGACCGAGTCGGCCCTGGAGCACACAAATCTTGGCCGGCCGGCGCGCAAAAACTTAAAATGACGGGTTTTGGCCGCGTCGCAGCCATCCACCGATCCGTTCGCCAGTTCCATCCATGTCTGAAAACCAAGCCTCCTCCGCACCCCACGCCACACCCGCCCAGGACGAAAACCAGCTGATCGCTGAACGGCGGGAAAAGCTCAAGGCCCTGCGCGAAGCCCAGGCCCGTGGCGAAGGCGTGGCCTTTCCGAACGACTTCAAGCCGGGCCACCATGCCGAGGCGCTGCATGCCGCCTACGGCCACTCGGAGGCCGAAGGCCTCGAGGCCCAGCCCATCACCGTCAGCGTGGCCGGGCGCATGATGCTCAAGCGTGTCATGGGCAAGGCCAGCTTCGCCACCGTGCTCGACGCCAGCGGCCGCATCCAGCTCTATGTCACCCGCGACACCCTGGGCGAGGAACGCTATGCCCAGTTCAAGCATTGGGATCTGGGCGACATCGTGGGCGCCGTCGGCACCCTGTTCAAGACCAAGACCGGCGAGCTGTCGATCAAGGTCACCGAGCTGCGCCTGTTGACCAAGAGCCTGCGCCCGCTGCCCGACAAGTTCCACGGCATGAGCGACCAGGAGCAGAAGTACCGCCAGCGCTACGTCGACCTGATCACCGACGAAGCCGCCCGCGCGCGCTTCGTGGCACGCTCGAAGGCCGTGTCCTCGATCCGCAACCACATGGTCGAGCACGGCTTCCTCGAGGTCGAGACGCCGATGCTGCACCCGATCCCGGGCGGCGCCAACGCGCGTCCGTTCGTGACGCACCACAACGCGCTGGACCAGGAGATGTTCCT
>JAFAMV010000262.1 GCA_019233055.1 Curvibacter sp. | reverse complement strand
CGGGCCATCATCGTCTTCATCTTCATGCCCCTCCGGGTTGCAGCGCGAACAGGATCTGCGACACCCCGGCCTGCCGCGCCGAGTCCATCGCGCTGCGGACCCGGTCCAGGGGCACGCGGCGGTCTGCATGGATCTCCAGGATGGCTTGGTCCCGGGCCGGCAGGTGGCTCAATGCCGCTGGCAGGCCCGCTGCAGCCACTTCGAGGTCGTCGAGGTAGAACCGGTCTTCGGCATCGATGCTCAGGATGTGCGTGCCACGGGCGTGGTGCTCGTGACTGGCATAGGCAGGCAGCTTGACGGCCTTGGACGAGACGATGCTCGGAATCGCAATGAGAAAGACGATCAGCAGCACCAGCATGACGTCCACCAGCGGGGTGGCGTTGATGGCCGAAAAGCCCTCTTCGTGGCCTGCGCCCAGATCAATGGCCATTGTGCAACCTCAGATCCGCATAGATCATCTGCTGGGAAAAATCGCGCACCGGCTCCAGCGCGATCTTCTTCTGGTGGGAAAACCAGTTGTAGACGAACACCGCCGGTATTGCGACGGCCAGTCCGAAGGCGGTCATCACCAACGACTCCCCGACCGGACCCGCGACATGGTCCAAGGAGGCCTGCCCACCCTGTCCGATCGCAATCAGGGCGTGGTAGATGCCCCAGACTGTGCCGAACAGACCCACGAACGGCGAGATGGATGCCACCGTCCCCAGATAGGAGAGGCCGCGACCCAACCTCCTGGAAATGAGCTCGAGGGCGTCATCGACATTCAGGCGCAACCATTCTTCGCGCGAGAAATGGCCGCAGATTTCACGATAGGAACCCGAGGCATCCGACACGGAGCCCATCACCTGTGCATAGAGCGAATGAGGCGGCAGCGCCTGCGGCACGGCGGCACCGGACGGCCGCGCCGCAGCCAAGGCCATGTGGTTGCGCCGGTGTTGCCACAGCAGCAGCAATTTGCCGGCAAAGATATACCAGGTCATGAAAGACATGGAGAGCAAAAGATAGAGAACGCCCTGGCCAACCACGTCCATGCGGCTCCAGATTTCATGGATATTCATGTAAACCTCTTCAGTTTGATCATTACGCCGACCGGCCTTGCGCAGGTCGGACTCGCCGGTCGTTGCAGACCGGCCCCATCGCAGAACAGTTTTCAGCCGCCACCCGGTGGTGTGTCTCCACGGGCAGCCCGCTTTCTGATCATTTTTTCAATTCATGCAGGACGCGGAAGGCATACATATCTTCAAAACTGCAGAACTGCACGCCGTCAATCTCCAGCATGCCGAACCTCTTTTCCAACTGGCGCGTCCAGTATTCGGTGAATCCCTGCAACGCCTGCGCTTCAGTCCGGCTGAGCCAATGGAAGACATAGCCATAGGTGATGTGGAACTCATATCTCTCATGGTCCGAGCCACGGATGCCCGTCAACGCGGACAGCGCATCCCGCAGCTGCGCCAGGACCCGCCTGGAGGACTCGTCCGCCGGCACCAGAGGAATATGGGGCGAGCCGCCCTCGGTATAGGCCGCAGTTCCGAACTTCATGCGGACCCGCGTTGAAGTGATGTCCAGACCGGTGCGGAACTGTTCCAGCCATTGGGCGGTGATTTCCTCCAACGACCTGCCGGCGGCCACTGCGGAAGGGCTTTTCGGCGTTCCCCGGTCCTCCTCGTTGAAGCCGGCAAAAACCGTCATGTGATAGCTGGACGGTGGCGTCCAGGCGATCTTGCGGGCAAACGCATGGCGTGGCGCTTCCCGATACAGGTTCAGCAATTCATTGAAGAATTCAAATCCGTCACCTTGTTGTGCCAGGTGGTGGATGAAGGTATTTCCCGGGAAGCGTCTGACCCGCCCATCCGGGTGGAGCTTCCGACCGACATCGTGTGGTGTTGGCAGCGCTGCCTCGGCCTGGCCTGAGCGGCCGGCCAGGGTGGCGACGCTGGCAATGGCAGCCTGGCCCATGGCTCTCCTGTTGATTTTCTGCATGTCAGTGGAACTGGTGTTTGAAGCCGACCATGACGGTCGGGGCGAGCTTCCAGGTGGATTGCTGGAATTCCTGCGAATTGCCATATTGGTAGGTCTGCCCCTGCCCGGTCAGATTCATCACGTCCAGGGTCAGCACGGTGTTCTTCTCGATGTCGTAGCCGAATTGCAGATCGACGTTGTTCGTCGCCTGCAGGAATCGGTTGGCATAGAAGCCTGCGGGGGTGAAATTGGGGAAGCGGTCATCCCAGAGCTGACCGATGTGCGTCCAGGCCACCCGGGCGTGATAGGCGCCCCGCTCGTAGTAGAGCGTCAGATTCCAGATCTGATTCGGGCTTTCTGGCATGCCATTGATGGAACGGGCGCTGCCGTCGGTCAATGTGATGGGGTAACGGACCCGGTTGAAGGTCGCGTTCGCCGAAACACCGAAACCCTTCAGGCTTTTGCTGAGAAATTCCAGGTCCCTGGTGAATCCGAATTCGAGCCCGGCCAGATGGATCTGGGTTGCGATATTTCTGGGCTGGGTCAGCAAGACATTGGCGGGCTGGCCATTGATATTGGCGACGCCGGGTGCACCCCAGGTGAAGATTTCATCCGAGATCTGCTTGTAATAACCGGCGACCGAGAATATTCCCTTTCCATTTTCAAGAAACCAGTCGTGCCCCAGATCGAGGTTGTTGGACTTGCGTGGTTTCAGCAAGGGATTCCCCTCGGAGACGGTCGCGGGATTGGTGCTGGTATTGACCACGCCGCCCAAGGTGGCGATCTGGTCGAATCTGGGTCGATTCAGGGTTTGAGAGATACCCCAGCGCAAGCGCCGGTCATCCGACAGGTCATAGAAGCCGACCACGGAAGGGAGCAGATTTCCATAGCTGCCGGTCGAGGCCACAGGCCCCCAGACGCCATTGAGCTGCTGGTAGCCGGTCAGATCGTCGCGGGTATGCTCATAACGGAACCCGCCGAGCACCGTCCATCGATCTGACCTGTAACGGGCCTCCAGGTAGGCTGAACTCTGCACCTCTGCAACCGTATAGGTCCCGCCATATTGAGAGGCATAGTCCGTGGTCAGCGTGGCCTGCGATGCATATTGGTTGAAGAGTTGGGAGGCCAGCCCGGGATTGACCATCATGAGCCCGCTGTTGCAGGCATAGCCACAGAGACTGCTGCCGCTCATGACATTGCCCAGGTTATAGGGCATGCCGCTCCAACTGTTTCGCGAGAAGCTGGTGTCCACATGGGTTCCATTCAAGCCAAGCCCCAGGGCCAGGCCCCAGCCGTGGTCATCCTCCCCCATGTTCCGTTTCACGTCGGCCTGGATGTCGTAGACATTCGACGAATAGAGCGTGTCCTCCTGCCTGTGGTAGGTCAGGCCATAGAGTGCCGGGTTGCCCGCTGCGGCCGCATTGGCTGGCGTGAAAACCGGATTGCCACCCGCCCAGTTGTAGTTGAACGCCATATTGCTCTGGGTGAAGCGATCCCAGGTCTGGGGGTTGTTCACGGTCGCTCTCGATGCCCCGGCCTTGATTTCTCCGGTCCACTCTGAATCAAGCCTTCTTTTCAGGCCCGAGGTAAAGCCATACAGCGCCCGGTCCCAGTGCAACTGGCCCAGCTCAACCAGTTGGTTGACCGATGTCAGCGTGCCGCTGGTCGCAGTCTGGTTGAGCACTTGTGAATTCGAGTTCACGGAGGCCAGCTCCATGCTGCGGTTGGATTGTTCTTTCTGTCTGAAATAGAAAGTGCTCAGATGGCCTTCGGTATCGTCGTCGCCGATCCAGTCCAGGCGCCCGGTCAAGCCGCCGCGCTGCCGGGTGTCGTCGTAGTTGTACCAACGTCGCTCAGACGGCGTGGGGGTGCCTTGATAGGAGCCGACCTGCTTGCCATTCGAGCCGAACCAGTCCAGGCTGCCGCCGGTCTCGAGCTGCGGGACATGGATCTCGCGCATCCAATAGCTGCCCCCGAGCACCAGCCCGATGTTGTTGTGATCGCCGAAACGGCGTGCCCATTGCACCGACCCTTCTCCACTCGGCGTGTCTCCGCCATATTGGCTGGGCATCAGGTTTTCGCCCGACTTCATGGAGATGTTGAGTGTCCGGTCGGGCAGGCTGAACGCATCGGCAGAGTGCAGGTTCATCACCCCACCGATGGCGCCTGCCGCCGTGTCCGGGGTGAATGTCTTCACCACCTCGATGCGCCCGACGAAATTGGAGGGCAGCATTTCCATCAGCATCTGGCGGCTGCCCACATCGGGGCTGGCCACCGACAGCCCATCGATCTGGGTCAGGTTGTAGTTGCCGTCCAGGCCGCGGATGGTGACATATCGGGGCTCGCCCTGATAGGTCAGCGTGTTGACCCCGGTGATGCGTTTGGCGGCGTCGCCGATATTGAAGTCCGGCAACGCGCCGATGTCGTCCGAGGACGATGCATCGATCAGCTGGGTCGCTTCACGCTTGGCGGCAATGGTCTTGGCATTGGCGGCGCGAATGCCTTTGACCTCCACGGTCTCGAGATGGCTCTGCACCTCGGCGGCCTCGTTCGGCACGGTGACCGGCAGGTCTTGCGCCAGGGCGATCCGGGCCAGGCAGGCAAAGGCCACTGGCGTGAGCATCAGGTGTGCCGCCTGGCGGGACACGGGTGGGTTCGGGCGATCGGCTTTCATCGGGGTTCTCGCAATGGAAGGAAGGACGGTCTGTTCAATTACTTTAAGTTCGTGAAATTAAAGTTTAATGACACACTGTCACGCACCTTGGTTAGACTTCGCCACCATGACTGCTGACACCCTGCTTCCTCCTCAGCTCGAAGCACCCGAACAATTCGTCCGCAGGCCAGGGACTTCGGTGGTCACGGACAATCAGCGTCAGTTGCTGGATCAGGTGCGTCGTGCCGAAAAGCTCACGAGATCGGACCTGATGCGGGCCTGCGGCCTGAGCCCCGCAGGGGCGAAAGGCCTCATCGACGAATTGGTGGAGCGGGGCGCCTTGAAGCTGGGCGACACCATCATCAAGGGCCGTGGCCAACCCAGCGCCACCGTCGAACTGGCCCCTGGATTCGCCTACTCCCTGGGCATCGCGGTCGCCGTCGACAACGTCCGGGTGATGCTGGTTGATTTCAAAGGCATGCCCATCGACGAAATGGAGCAGTGCCTTTTCCCGCTCGAACTCGATGCGGCGATCGACTTCGTCTGCACGGCCATCGGTCAGCTGCTGGCGCGCCACGGCATCGCCTCCAGCCGGGTGCTGGGCGCAGGGCTGAGCATGACCGGGCCCTTCTATGGCGTGAAGCGGCGCGTCAACCCCCCGGATTCCATGCCGGCCCCATGGGCCACCAGCGACCTTGAAAGCCTTTTTGCCCAGGCCATCGGATTTCCGGTCGTCATGGAAAACGACTCCAACTGCGCGGCCGTGGCAGAAGCCCTGCATGGCTGGGGCCGAAGCACCGAACGGTTCGCCTACCTCCATTTCAGCGATGGCTTTGCCTGCGGCCTGATTGAAGGCGGGCGCCTGCTGTCCGGCGCGCACGGCAATGCCGGTGAGATCGGGAGGCTGTACGCCAGGCTGGGGCTGCGCAGACCGAGCCTGGAATTCCTGCGCCAGGACCTGGCGGCCACCGGCATCCATTTCACGAGCATCGACGCCATGCTGGCGGGCTACGACGACGGTTGGCCTGCGCTCGACACCTGGCTCGACCAGGTCATGCCCGGCCTGAACCTCACGATCGCCGCGCTCACCGCACTGCTGGATCCGGCCTACATCATCTTCGGTGCCCGGCTGCCGCAGGCGCTGGCCACCAGGATGATCGACCGCATCGCCTTCGAAGACCGGCCGCGGCGAGGCCTGCACGCGCCCAATCCGGTGCTGTCGGTGACGCATCTCGGACACCACGCGCCCAGCCTCGGCGCCGCGCTGCTGCCGTTGAAATGGCATTTCTTCTCCTAGTGGCGGGAACCAGGGTGCCCGGCCATGCCCTCCTCTGACCAGCGTCGACAGATCATCGCGGCCGGGCTGCTGCTGGCCACGCATTCGCTCTCGACAGTCATCCCACTGATCTTTGCCCCTGATCTGCAGGCCATCTTCGGCCAAGGCCTCCGGACCGCCGACATCGCCTTGTATTTCATCCTGGGATTCGGGCTGGCGCAGATCCCGATGGGCTGGCTGGCCGACAGGCTTTCGGCCGGCACGTTTCTGCGCTTGAGCAGTCCGCTCCTGCTGCTGTCCATCCTGGCCTCCGTGATCACGACGGACACGGATCTCTATCTGGCCTGCAGGTTCTGCGAGGGGATCGGCTCCGCAGGGATGGTGATCTTCGGCCGATTCATGCTCCGCCAAGGCCTGTCGGCCACCCAGACAGCCCGTGCCCTGTCGGTGATCTTCATCGTCATCAGCGTGCTCGGCACGGCGCTTCCCTGGGCATCGTCGGCCATCCGCAGCGCCGGACTGGCCCAGCAGATACGGATCGCAGAAGCACTCGCCAGCCTGCTGGGCGCATGGCTGGCGGGGGGGGCCGCATCCGTGCGGCGGCCTGTGCACGCCACAATTCCTTTGAGGCGGGAGGTCCGCCTCATCCTGGCCAGAAAGGATTTCCGCCGCTACGGCCTCATCTGCGCCCTTTCCTACGCGGGCTACACCTGCCTGCTCATCGACATCAGCGCGATGGACCTGGGCCTGGGCTCCAGCTTCCGGAGCTACCTGATGTCCGGCACGTCGCTGCTCTACATGCTGGGGGGCGTGGCGGCCTCCAGGCTGCTGCTGCGCATGGGCCATGCAACCCTGATTCAATGGGCCTGCCGCGTCAATCTGCTGGCGGTCCCGGTCTTCATGGCCGCCGGCCATTTCCTGGACCATCGTCAGCAATTGCTGATCTGTGCCGTCCTGTACATACCGCTGCACGCCATGCATCAATTGTGCGGACAGCCCGCAGCCGTCTCGAAGGACCGATCCTCGGGCCTGGCCATTTCCTTGATCGGTACCTTCATCCCGTTGTTCGCCTTCATCACGAACAAGCTCGCCCTGCTGTCGCTGGGCCCGCTAAGTGGCTTCACACTCTATGCGGCCTCCCTGTCGCTGGGCCTGATCGGCCTGCTCCCCTGAGCCTGCGGCGGCCAGGCCGGCCGTCAAGTCAGGTCGCCGGTCTGCGCGGCTTCCCCGGAAAAAACGGGCCGGAAGAAGGAGCGCTCATAACTAAGGATGCAGCGGGTCTGCTCGGCATAGCCGAAGGCGGCCTGGCACTCGGGATCTGCCGCCGCGCGCTGACGGTAGTCCTCGTACGCCGCCAGGGACGGGAAGCTGAACATCGCCAACGCAATGTTGTTGGCCCCCTCTGAAGGAAGAAAGTACCCGTGATGCTGTCCGCCCAGGCGGTTGACCAAGGCGATCCATAGCCGCCCATAGTGCTCGAACTCTTGGAGCTTGTAGGGGTCGATGACATAGCGCAGATGACAGGTGACCATGGTGTGCAGGACCTTTCAGGACGGGTTGGTGAATCCGTGATCATTGGAACGTGTGGACGATCTCCCAGGGGCGCCCGGCGGTCTTTCCGGGCAGGGCGCTCGGCGCGGGACGCCGTCGACGACCACCGCAGACCACCCGCCAGGACCACGGCCCTTGGGGTTGGATCGGCATCGTAAACACCTTCTCAGGCCCGTGCCTCCTCCGGCCCGTCCGCCGGCGCCCGGTCCGGCGCCTGCGTCGCCTCCGGGGGCTCGGGCGGCATGGCGTGCTCGACGGTTTCCCAGATGAACCGGCCCGAGGGAGACTTCTGCTCCTCCACGATGTGCGCCACCAGACCGGCCGCACGGGAAATCACCGCAAAGCCGCGCATCACCTCGGTCGGCACACCCAGCTCGCCCAGCAGCGCGGCCACCGCCCCGGTGGCATTGATGGTGACCGGCCGGCCCCAGACCTCGTCCACGGCCCGGGACAGATGATGCAAGGCGTCCAGATGCGCGCCGGCCAGTTCCGGCTCGGCCCGCCCCAGCGCCAGCAGCTTGTAGGCCCGGGGATCGACCGGCTTGTGCAGATGGTGGCCGAAGCCCGGCACCGCAGCGCGACGCGCCCGGTGCTCGCGGGCAATCCGCAGGGCCTCGGCCCCGGGGTCGGCCGCCGAGATGATGGGGGCCAGCAGACGCGAGCAGTTCTCCATCGTGCCGACGAAGGAACTGCCCACCGCCAGCAGGCCGGCAGCCACCGCGCCTTGCAGGTTCTCGGGCGCACTCATGTAGACCAGGCGGGTACTGATGGCACTGGGGGTGAGGCCGTGCTCCATCAACACCACCAGCACCACATCGGTGATGCGCAGATCGACGGGGCGCGGAGGGCGGCCGAGTATCTGCATCAGCATCACCTCGGTGAAGCCCTTGCGGCCCATCAGGTCCTCGACCAGATCGGCGCCGCCGTAGTGCAGGCTGGTGAGTGTGTGGCGGCAGAGCCGGGTCTGCGGGATGGGGTTGCTGCTTGGCATGGGGTCTCCTGTTGGGATGGCATCAATGGCGCTGGCCCATGGCCAGTTGCCGGACTTCGGTCTTGAGCACCTTGCCCACGGGCGAGCGCGGCAGGCTGCCATGGAGGTGGATGCGCTTCGGGGTCTGCACCGGCCCCAGTCGCTCGCGCACGAAGGCCATCAGTTCGGCCTCCGTGGCAGAGACACCGGCACGCAGCTGCACGGCCGCCTGCACCGTTTCCCCCCATTTGTCATCGGGCAGCCCGAAGACCACGCACTCGTGCACGGCAGGGTGCTGGGACAGGGCGTTCTCCACGTCCACGGGGTAGACGTTGAACCCCCCGGTGATCACCAGGTCCTTGAGCCGGTCCTTGAGGTAGAGGTAGCCCTGCGCATCGAGCATGCCCCGATCACCGGTGTGCAGCCAGCCGTCCACCAAGGTCTGCGCCGTCTTGTCGGGCAAGCGCCAATAGCCGCCCATCAACAGGTCGCCGCGCGCCACCACCTCGCCGATCTCGCCCACAGGCAGCAGCCGCCCCTCGGGCGACATGATGGCCACCTCGGAGAACCAGGCCGTGCGGCCCACCGAGGCCCAGCGGGATTCATCCTCGAAATCGACCGGCCGCATCACGGTCAGGATCTGGGGCGCTTCCGTCTGACCATAGGTGGTCCCCAGCACAGGTCCGAAGAATTCGCGCACCCGGCGGATCTTTTCCGGCGGCATGGGCGCTCCGCCGTAGATCAGTTGGCGCAGCTTCGGGAAATCGGCGCGCGACGCGCCGGGCAGGGCCATCAGCATGTAGATCAAGGTGGGTGGCATGAAGCTGACCGTTCCGCCCCGATGGAGGAAGGCCTGGCGGACCGCCTCGGCACCGCTGTCGTCCAGCAGCACATGGCAGCCCCCCTGGGCCAGCACCGGCAACAGATAGGTCGAGGTGCCATGGGTGATCGGGGCCGCCACCACATAGCGGCTGTGCTCGTCGAAACCCCAGGCCTGGATCTGGTTGGTGATGTTCGCCATCCAGGCCCGATAGGGTTGCATGACCCCCTTGGGCAGGCCGGTGGTCCCGCCGGTGAACTTGATGGCCTGGATGGCCTGGTCCGGAAGCGCCAGACGCGGCGGCGGTGCCGCTTCATGCCGACGCACCCATTCCGTCCAGCCGACCCCGTCCGATGCGGGGCCGTCGCAATACAGCCTGAGCCCCGGCGCCCCCGCCAGCAGCGGGGCGCTGGCCTGATCCAGCACCAGAAGGCTGGGTTCGGTGGCGTCGACGATCCGGCGGATCTCGCTCACCGTGCTCTTGGGGTTCAACGGCACCCAGATCTTGCCGCAGGCCAGCACGGCGAGCACCGCGATCACATGCTCGGCACTGTTGCGCGCACAGATACCGACGCGGCTTTGCGGCAGGGGATCGGCGGCCATGAAGGCACAGGCCAGAGACCGGACCTGCGCGGCCAGATCGGCATAACAGATCTGGCCCTGGGGGGTGTCGAGGGCCGTGCGTTCGGGCCAACGCTGGGCGGCCCGCCAGAAGAAGTCGATGGGGTACATGCTGGGCATCCTGATGGGGTTCCTCATTCGGCCCGGGCGCCGCAGGCCTTGACGACCTCGCGCCAGCGGGCGATCTCGCGGGCCGCGTGCTCCCGCATCTGCTGCGGCGTGCCCGGCAAGGGCGTCGCCGCGACGTCCAGGAGGCGCTGGCGGAAATCCGGCTGTGCCAGCGCCTTGTTGAGCGCCAGATTCAGGCGCTCCACGATGGCCGCAGGGGTGCCGGCCGGCGCCGCCAGGCCAAACCACGACTGCACGTCGAACCCCGGGTACCCGGATTCGGCCAGTGTGGGCACATCGGGCAACAGGGCCGAGCGTTGCGCGCTCGTGATGGCGATCGCCCGCAGCCGCCCCGAACGCACATGGGGCAGCGACGACGGCATGTTGTCGAACATCGACTGCACCTGCCCCGCCAGCAGGTCATTGACCGCGGGGGCGCTGCCACGGTAGGGCACATGCAGCATGTTCAGGTGGCTCTGCATCTTGAACATCTCGCCCGACAGGTGGATCGACGACCCGCTCCCGGACGAGGCGAAAGTGACCCCGTCCCTGGATGCCTTGGCAAAGCGCTGGAAATCCGCCACCGAGCGGATCGGCAGGGACGGATTGACCACCAGCAGATTGGGGATCGAGGCGATCAACCCGACCGGCTCGAAATCCTTCTGCGGGTCATAGCCCAGGCGGGGGTACAGCGACGCGTTGATGGTGTTGGCGATCGTGTAGACATAGAGGGTGTAGCCGTCCGGAGCCGCCCGCGCCACCAGTTCGGCCGCGACATTGCTGTTGGCGCCGGTGCGGTTGTCGACCGTGAAGGCCTGCCCCAGCGCCTCCCCCAATCGCATCGCCGTCAGGCGGGCGATGAGGTCGGTGGCGCCCCCCGCGGCATAGCCGACCACGAGCCGGATGGGTTTGCTGGGCCAATCGGCACCACCGGCCGGCTGGGCCAGTGCCGGCGGGGCCATGGCCGGCACGAGCGCGGCCAGCGCGGACTGCAGAAGAAGCCAGCCGACGAAGCGGCGCCTGGACGGGGCGGGATGAAGCATGGTCTTGTCTCCTGTGTGGGGGCATGGGCATTGCCAGGCGGTGCCGTCTTGTGGACGCTTGCGGCACACTGAATGGAATTCAACGCTGACCGGATTCTTCGCCATGGCGGCAAGCCAAGCCACCCAAAACGTCCACCCCACGGACGAAACAACACCCACCTCCTCCTCGGACGAGAACGGCAATCGCACCCTGCGCCGTGGCCTGACCGTGCTGGACCTGATCCTGCACGGCGGCCGGGAAGGCTTGCGCGTGGTCGACCTGTGCCGCGCCACCGGCCTGGAGCGGGCCACGGTCTACCGCCTGCTGGCCCCCCTGCTCGAACTGGGCTATGTGGCCCTGCGCGGCCGCTTCCGCTATGTCCCGGGGCTGCGGCTGGCACCGGCCCACCTCGTCGACGGCAGTTCCAACTGGGCGGTCCGCCTGCAACCCGTCCTGGCGCGGGTCAGCGCGCAGGGAGGCGACGCGAGTTTTGCCATCGTGCGGGAAGGGGCGCAGTCCCGGTGCATCGCCCGCCAGGTGGGGACCCATCCGGTGCAGATCCTGGTGATCCAGGTCGGCACCGCCCAACCCCTGGGTGTCGGTGCGGCGGGCCTGGCCCTCCTGGCTGCCTTGCCGGATGCCGAGGTCGAAGCCTGCATCGACGCCAACGCGGCACGGCTGGCAGACTACGGCGGCATGACGCCCGAGCGCCTGCGCCTGCTGGTGCGGGCCAGCCGCGAGCGGGGCTGGGCCGTGGTGGGGAACCACGCCACGCGAGGCGTGCTGGCCGTGGGGCAGGCCGTGCGCGATGCCCGGGGTGAACCGGTGGCCGGCATCAGCGTCGCCACCACCATGGCGCGCCTGCCCAAGGCCCGCCAGGCACTGATGGCCGCCGTGATGCGCGATGCCCTGCAGGCCGAATTGCCGGATGGCCTGTAGACCGCGCGGGCCCCTCACCCTGCCGCGCCCGGAGAGCCCTGCAACACACAGCCTCCGGCCAGGGAGGTCAGTCTGAAGTCACGACGCCGGCCGCTGCGGGCTGTCGGCCGCACTCCGCGCCACCGTGAGCGCCCCGAACGCCAGGCCCTGCGGCGCCTCGACCTGGGCGCCCGGCTGCATCACCCGATGGGCCAGCAGCACGCAGCCGCGCAAGGCTTCGCGCAGGCTGTCGACGGTGTCGGTCACGTCGAGCAGCCATTCGCCGAGCTGAGGAGCCCCTGTCACTCGGGCACGTGGATGCGGCCCTTGATGTGTTTGAGGCTGGCCACGATGGTGAAGGTCATGACAACCAACAAGGACCAGGAGCTCCATTTGCCGACATGGACCACCGACCAGGCACCCAGTTGGTTCGGGTATTTCCAGATGCCGAAGAAGGTGCTGATGTTCTCGGCCAGCCAGATGAAGAAGCCGATCAGCACAAACGACAACAGCAGTGGCATCTTCCGTTCGCGGTCCAGCGGCCGATAGACCACGGTGGCCCTGGCATAGAGCCCGAGGGCGCAGGCCGCCAGGTACCAGCGGTAGTCGCCAATGAAATGATGGGTGAAGAAATTGACATAGATGAGCACCGCCAGGGTCCAGGCCATCCAGTACGGGGGATGGTGCTCGACACGCAGATCGAACAGTCGCCAGGCCTGGATGATGTAGCTCCCCACTGCGGCATACATGAAGCCCGCAAACAGAGGCACCCCCAGGACCTTGGTGTAGGCGGGATCGGGGTATGACCACGACTGGATGCCACCCGATGTCTTGAAGACTTCGAGGGCGAAGCCGATCAGGTGAAAGAGGGTGATGGCTTTCAATTCGTCCCAGGTCTCGAGTAGAGCCCAGAGCATCCAGATCTGGATCACCAGGGCAATCACCAACAGGGCATCGTAGCGGGGCAGGCCCCAGAGGCCGGTGCGCGGCACCAGAAAGACCGCACCAAAAAACAGGCCGACAAAAAGGCAGGCGCGGGCCTCCTTGAGGCCAAAGTAGAAAAATTCGGTCACGAAGCGCGGCCAGCCCGAAAGCCCCGGCCTCACAGGCGAACCCAGCAGATGGTCGTCGAGCGCCTGCAGGCGAAAAGAAAGCATGCGTTCCATTTTGAGGTGGCCAATCATCGGGTCATGGCGCTGCATCCTGGGCTGCGGTCCGGTTGGGGCGACATCATTCGCAGCCACCAGAGCCAGCACCCGGCCCCTCCCGCAGTTCCTGCGCCTCCGCCCCCAGATTGCGCAGTGCGGCCGCCGAGCAGGCGGCCCGGCCGGGCTCGGTGTGGAACAGCGCCCCGCCCTGCGCCAGGAAACGCTCGACCAAGGCGAGCCGGCCCCGACGGAAGTCCGGGTCGGGCACATGGGCGTATTCCTGGCGCACCTGCGCGCGGTACTGGGCGTAGCGCACCGGCGACGCGCCCAGGATGCTCAGGTCGAGATCGACCATCCACTTCTCGTCTTCGCCCTCGGGCCGCGCGGCATGCCGGGTGACGGCGATGAGGCGGCCCACCGTCAGCAGGGTCGGCGCGTCGAGCCCCAGTGCCCCGAGAGCCTCGCGGGCGAGCTGCGCACTGGCTTCTTCGTTGTCGGCGCGCCGGGGGTCGTAGACCGCGTCGTGGAAGAACAGCGCCAGGGCCAGCGGGCCAGATCCGAACGGAGGACGCCAGGCCTGCAGCCCTTGCAGGGTCTCGTGCAGGTGCTGGCAGGTGTGGTAGGCCCGGTGGGGTTCGCGCCAGCGTTGCAGCAAGTCTGGCAGCACCCCGGCGCGGTCGACCACGCCCGCCTGGGCCAGGCTGTCGGCCCAATGGCGGCGCAGCGACGCCTCGAGCGCTTCGGGCGGCCGTGGGGTCATGCCGGTTCCGCCTGCGTCGGCCGAGCTGGCCTCGGCCGTTGGAAGCGCGACGGGCTGAAGGCCGTCAGGTCCTCACCCGGCGACTGGCCGGCCAGCAGGCGCGCCACCCAGAGCCCGGTGCGGGCGCTGCCGCCGAGGCCGACATGGCCATGGCCGAAGGCCAGCACCACATCGTCGCTCGCGGCGGAGGGTCCGATGCAGGGCAGGCCGTCGGGCGTGCTGGGGCGGTGGCCCAGCCAGCATCGGACCTGCGGGTCGTCCAGGCGCTCCGGCAGACCGGGAAACAGGGTCTGCAGATGCCGCCACAGAATGCCCGCGCGGCGCCAGTCCGGCCCGGCCCGCAGGCCGCCGATCTCCACCTGCCCGGCCGCGCGCAGACCGCCCTCCATCCAGTGGGCGATCAGCTTGGCATCGGCCACCATCATGGGAGTGCGCGGTCCGTGTCCGGGCGCCGAGACCTGCACGTGGTAGCCGCGTTCCGATTCGAGCGGCACCCGCGACCCTGCGGCCCGGGCCAGTGCGGACGAGTGCACGCCGGCACAGAGGGCGGCGGCGTCGCAGGCGATCTCGCCGGCCTCGGTCAGCACCGCCCGCAGCCGCCCCTGCTCGATGCGCAGGCCGGTCGCACGGGTCCGGACCAGGTGGGCGCCCGCCGCCTGGGCATGGGTCGCCAGCGCGGCCACATAGGCCCCGGGGTTGCGGCAATGGCCGGCCTCGGCGACAAAAATCCCGAACCGGTAGCGCCGGTCCAGATCGGGTTCGCGGGCCCTCAGGGTGGCCTCATCCCATTCGTCCCATCGCACGCCGGTGCGCGCACGCACGCGCCAGGCCAGGGCATCGGCCTCGAAGTCCTGGCGTGTGCGGTAGATGTGCAGCAGCCCCCGGTGTTCGATGAGCTGCGGCACCCCAGCCTCGTCGGCGAGCCGGCGGTGCAGCACCGGGGCATCCACCAAGAGCCGGCGCAGCGCGTGCGCGGTGCGCTGCACCCGGGGCTCGGTCCGACCTGCGGCCAGGTAGCGCAACAACCACGGAAGGGCGGCCGGCAGATGGCGCCAGCGCAGGGCCAGCGGGCCCAGGGGGTCCAGCAGCCACGACGGGACCTGACGCCAGGCCCCCGGCAGGGCTGGCGGGACGACCGAATGGCTCGACAGCCAGCCCGCGTTGCCGTAGCTCGTGGCCTGCTCGCCCCCCGGCGATGCCGCCTCCAGCACCGTGACCCGCAAGCCCAGGCGCAGGGCTTCGATGGCGGTGGCACAGCCCACGGCGCCGGCGCCGATGACGACGACGTGGCGCGGGGAAGAAGGCGGAGCTGGGTGGGCCATGGCTGAGGCGGCGCGGATTGAAAGCGCCATTGGAACAGGGTTTCGGGGGCCGCCCCAGACAGAAGCGCCCACCCCCTCTCGATCCGGCGCCCAAGCCCCTGTTCAGGGGCTGACGCGAACCCGTTTCACAGCCCGGAGGGCGCCGTGGCGCGAGGCGCCGAGCTGGGCCGCGTCACGCTCGGTCGCAGATCGGCAACCCGCCCGCCTCATCGGGCGTCTGAATCGCTGCCACGGGATCGGCGGGCGCTGCAGCGCCGGGCCGCCACCCCAGCTCGGGTGCCACCTGGCGCACAAAATCGGTCAATATCTGGACATAGTCTCCATGGGCCAGGTCATAGGGCAGTTCAAGCCTCAGCTCGTCCACCAGCGGCAGCACCGGATCGCGTCGCAACTGCTCGAGGATCTGGTCGGAACTGCCCACCAGGTCCCGGGAAAAAAGCGTGCGCCGCTCGCCCTGCGGGGCCAGCGTGCGTTCAAAACGGCTGGCCGCATAGTCCTGATAGCGCCGCCGGGTGGCGCGGTCTGCGCTGTCCCAGGGCACGATGACCCGCCCCAGACCGATGCGGGCGCAACGGTCTGGGCTGTGCCGGGCCCACTGCTGACGGTAGATTTGCAGCTGGCTCAGCTGAGCCGCGAAGAAATCATCGGTCTGCTCCCCTCGGTTCAGGTTGCCGATGAGCAAATGGAAACCATGCTGTCCGGCCCACGAGGCTGACGCCAGGGACCCGCCGCCATACCAGAGCCGATCGACCAGTCCGGGGGCATGCGGCTGCAGCCTGGGGCGCTGGCGGCCCGCAGGGGACTCCACAAAATCCTGCTCGCCCCCCAAAGCCTCCCCGGCGAGATTGCGCCGCAGCCGGACAAGCCGTGCATGGGAGAAATCGATCAGGGCCGGGTCGGCGTCGAGCAGCCGGTCTCCGAGCAGGTGTCCATGCCCAGGCGCGCCGGCGCTGAGCCCGACCTGCAGCCGCCCTCGGGAAAGCACATCGACCGTGGACAGGTCCTCGGCCAGGCGGAAGGGGTTCTCGTAGCCCATCTGGATCACGGCCGCCCCCAGCTCGATGCGGCGGGTGCGCTGGCTGGCCGCGGCCAGAAAGGTGGGGGCAGACGAGACCCCCCGCTCCAGATGGCGCTGCCGCACCCAGGCCCCCTCGAACCCCAGCTGTTCGCCGGTCGAGAACAAGGCCAGGCCCTCCTCAAGCCCTCGCAGGGGCTGTTCATCGGCGTAGTTGCCGGGCGTCAGAAAGGCGATCCTGCGGATGGGCATGGTGACTCTCCCGCCGGGCTCAGAACTTGGGCAGGCCCGGCGGATTGACCTCGGACCGTTCCACCGCCTCGGCCTGCAGACTCCAGCGTGCGAGCGATTGCTGGTAGCGCCCACTGGCAATCAGGCCCTGGGTCGCGGTCGCCAGGGCCTGCGCCAGGCCGCTGCCCTTGCGGCTGGCAATCGCGACATCGGCCTTCAAGGGCCAGCCCGCATTCACGGTACCGACTTGACGGGTCTTGCCATCCTTGGCCGCCTGGAAGGCCTGGGGCGCATTCGGGTTGAATTGGGCATCGGCGCGCCCGGTCTGCAAGGCCAGATTCGCCGCCGCCTCGTCGTCGTAGTACTGTAGTTCCAGGGCCTTCAAGCCCTTGGCCAGGTTCTGGCGATTCCATTCGAGAAGGATGCGCTCTTGGATGGTTCCCGAGCCCGTGATGATGCGCAGACCAGCCACATCCCTGGGTTCCTTGATCGCCTTGATGGGGCTGTCGGTCTTGACATAGAAACCGTGCAGACCCAGTCGGTAGGTCGTGAAATCAAATTTCTCCTTGCGCTGCTCCGTCACACCCACGTTGGAGATCACCGCATCGTATTTTCCCGAGCTCAGGCCCAGCGGCCAGTCGGCCCAGGCGATCGGCAGCAGATCGAGTTTCAGACCCAGGGCATCGGCCACCAGCAGGGCGTAGTCGGGGTCCGAGCCGACAACCGTCTGGGCATCGGTGGCATAGGTGGCGATGGGCGCAGCAAACGGCGTGATGGCCACGGTCAGAAAGCCTTCCTTGACGAATCTGAAGCCTTTCGGAATGTCGGCGATGGCGCGCGCATCCCTGTCTGCGCGTGGTCGACCCGCCTGCTGAGGGCTGAAATCGAAGCTCTGGGTCGCTGCGGCGGCAAGGCGGCTCAAGAAGGCGGTCGCCCCAAGGGCGCTGAGCAGTGTGCGGGTGAAAAAGCGTCGGGTCAGCATGGCAAGGGCTTCAGGACTTCGGCAGTCCGGGTGGGTTGGTGCGGGATTGCGGAATCGCCTCGGAATCCAGGTTCCAGCGCTTCAAGGCTCTGGCGTAGTTGCCGTTGGCGATCTGGGCATTCAGAGCCTGGGTCACGGCATCGGCCAGACCCGAGCCTTTGCGGGTGGTGACCGCGATCTCGGCCGTCAAGGGCCAGCCGCCCGCAAAGGTGCCGACCAGGCGGGTCTTGCCCACGGTTGCGGCCTCGAAGGCGGCGATCGCATTCGGCCCCAGATAGGCATCGGCACGCCCCGACTGCAAGGCCAGGCGCTGCACCGCATCGTCGTCGTAATACTGGATCTCGACCGGTTGAAGCCCGGCGGCCACGTTCTGGCGGTTCCAACGCAGCAGGATCAGCTCCTGATTCGTGCTGGCGCCGACGATCACCCTCAGGCCGGCCAGGTCGCGCGGGGCCTTGATCTCGCGGATGGGACTGTCCTTGGCCACATAGACGCCCAGCTGATCGGTCCGGTAGGTCGAGAAATCGAACTTCTCCTTGCGCGCCTCGGTGACGGTCACATTCGCCACCACTGCATCGAACTTGCCGGACTGCAGTCCCAAAGGCCAATCGGCCCAGGCGACCGGCACGATCACCAGCCGCCGCCCCAGGCTGTCGGCGACCAGCTGGGCCATGTCGGTCTCCGAGCCGACCACCGTCTTGTTGTCGGTGGCGTATGACCCGAAGGGCAGAAAGGCCACCGAGGTGGCGACGGTGAAGACGCCGTCCTGCGCGAACTTCACCTCTTTGCCGAGCAGCCGGATCGCCTCGTCCACCCGTTGCGCCCGCACCCGGTTGGACTGCTCAGGGCTCAGATCGACACCCGTCTGCGCCCGCACCGAGAGGGCGGCGCTGGACAGCAGGAGCAGCAGCACAAAGCCTTGGGCCATGCGAAGGGCCCATTGACGCGACGAGGACATGTGGATGACTCCTTGAAGGCCCATCGGACCGGTTGGTGGACAAGAGGACACGGACCGGGTCAAAGCACCTTGGCCAGGAATTCGCGCGTCCGTGCGTGCTGGGGCGCAGACAGCAGGCGCTCGGGTGCCCCCTGCTCCAACAGCCGCCCCTGCTCCATGAAGACAAGGTGGTCCGCCACCTCGCGGGCGAAGCCGATCTCATGGGTCACCACGATCAAGGTGGTGCCCGAGCGGGCCAGTTCCTTGATCACGTCCAGCACCTCGCCCACCAACTCAGGGTCGAGGGCCGAGGTGGGCTCATCAAACAGCAGCACCTTGGGCTTGAGGGCCAGGGCCCGTGCAATCGCCACCCGCTGCTGCTGGCCACCCGACAGCTGACGCGGGTAGGCGTCGGCCTTGTCCGACAGCCCCACACGGGCCAGCAGCTCCAGCGCCAGGGCCCTGGCCTCGGCAGGCGCCGCACCGCGGACCGCCACCGGCGCCTCGACCAGGTTCTCCAGCACACTCAGATGCGGGAACAGATTGAACTGCTGGAACACCATGCCCACGTCCACACGGCGGCGCAGGATGTCCTTCTCCTTGAGCTCGTACAGGGTCTGCCCCTTTTTCCGATAGCCGATCAATTCGCCGTCGATGGCGATGGTGCCAGCGTCCACCCGCTCCAGATGGTTGATGCTGCGCAGCAGGGTGGACTTGCCGGACCCCGAGGGCCCGATGATCACCGTGACACTGCCCGCCGGCACCGTGAGGCTCACATCGTCGAGCACCTTGTGGTGTCCAAAGCTTTTCGAAACCCCGTGCACCCTGACCTCGCCGCCGCCGGCCCGGCTCTGCCACGCCGACGCTGCGGCCCGGGGACCCGGCGCGGCGGCTGCCGGTGCGGTCGGCGCCGACAGCCGGTGCCGGCCGGGCCGCAAGGTCTGCCACCAGGTCTTGGGCAACTGCCGCAAGGCGCCCCGCGCATAGCGGCGCTCCACCTGCGACTGGACCAGGGACAGCACGGTGAGAATGATCAGGTACCAGACGGTGGCCACCATCAACAGCGGCACCACCTCCAGATTGCGGCGGTAGATCACCTGGATGGTGTAGAACAGTTCGGGCAAGGCCAGGATGTAGACATTGGCGGTGCCTTTGGCCAGGGCGATCAGATCATTGAAGGCGGTGGGAACGATGGTGCGCATGGCCTGCGGCAGCACGATGCGCAGCGCCTGGCGCCGACGGGGCAGGCCCAAGGCGGCTGCGGCCTCCCATTGCCCCTGGTCCACCGACAGCACACCGCTGCGGATAATCTCCGCCGAAAACGCCGCCTGGTTCAAGGACAGGCCCAGCACCGCAGCCATGAAGGGGCTGATGAGCTGGGTGGTCGGGTAGCTGAAGAAGGTCAGTTGGGTGTAGGGGATGCCCAGCCAGACCGTCTCATACAGGTAGCCGAGGTTGTTCAGGATCAACAACAGCACCAGCAGGGGAATCGAACGGAACAGCCAGATGTAGGCCCAGGCCAGCGATGCCAGCAGGGGCGAGCGCGACACCCGGGCCGCCGCCAGCAGCGCGCCGAGCGAGAAGCCCAGCAGGGCGCCCAAGGCCGTCAGCAGCAGGGTGCGCCCCAGGCCGACCAGAACGGGTTCGGAAAAAAACCATTCGGCAAAGACCGGCCAGCCCCAACGCGGATTGCCCAGCACCGACTGGGCCAGGGCCAGCAACAGCAGCACCGAGACCGCACTGCCCAGCCAGCGTGCGGCATGGCGCGCGGGCACCACGCGGTAGTCCGAGTAGTCGCCGTCGGCCGGCGCCACGGTCTGCTCTTGCGAGGTCTCACGCGGGGCGGCGCCGGAATGCGCGGTGCTCGCCGGCAGCGGCCGATCCGTCAGCGGGCTCTGCGGCAAAGCGACAAGGGAAGGAGCGGAAGCAGTCACTCGCATGGGGTGTTTCCAGGGTTCAGGCGTTGGATCCGACAGCCGCCTGTGGCCCTGACCGGACCGATGCGAGCGCAACGGGGGTTGGCGGCCTGAGCTTTTTTTCGAACGGCAGGGTGCGGTGGATTTCGGGGTCGATGCGCGGGTCGTACAGGGCGCGATAGCCCCAGCCCAGGTACAGCGCCACCGCCTCAGGCTGACGGCAGCCCGTGGTCAGGTAGATGCGCCGATAGCCCTGGCGCCAGGCCTGGGCCTCCAGTTCGACCAGGACCCGGCGCGCCAGGCCCTGGCGTCTCAGGTCCTCACGGGTCCAGATGCGCTTGAACTCGGCCGTCTGCCCGTCATGGCGCTTGAAGGCCCCGCCGCCCACCGCCTGCCCCTGACGCAACAGCAGCAGGAAATTGCCTTCAGGCGCGAGGAAGGCCTCGGCCGGGTAGCGCTGCATCTCGGGCGGCACGCCAGGCTCCCGGAAGAAGTCACCGTAGCGGCTGTCGTACTCCTGGGTCAGCGCCTCCACCAGGGGCTGGGCCAGCGGATCGTCGGCCCGGGTGTACAGGAACACATCGTCGGGAGCTTGGCGCCCAGCAGGCGCCGCATGGCTTCGGCTCATGCCTGCCTGGCACGGGGCAGATCGGCCACCGAAACGCTGTAGCGGCTGGCTTTGCGCGGCAGGCCCAGATGGTCACGCAAGGTCTGGCCCGGCAATTCGCGCCGGTAGCGACCCCGCGCTTCCAGCACCGGCAGCACATGGGCGATGAAATCGTCCAGGCCCTGCGACAGCACCGGGAACCCGAGAATGAATCCGTCGGCGGCACCTTCATCGACCCACCGGATGATCTCGTCGGCAATGCGCTCGCCACTGCCGACGAACTGGGTCTTGGGGGTGGCCACCGCCAGCGCCACCTCGCGCAGCGTGCTGCCCTGGAGCCGGGCATCGGCCTTGATGAGATCGGTGGTGGAGCGGAAACTGTTGCGGCCGACATCGCCGAGCTCAGGAAACGGCGCATCGAGCGGGTACTGACTGAAGTCATGGTGGTCGAAGAAGCGGCCCAGGTAGGCCAGTGCCTCCTCCACTGTCAGCAATTCACGGATCTGCTGGTACTTGGCCAGCGCCTCCGCTTCCGTGGCCGCCACCACCGGCCCGATGCCCGGAAACACTTTCACCTCATCCGCCTGCCGCCCTTGCGCCACCGCGCTGTTCTTCACCTGGCGCAGAAAGCCCCGGGTCTCGTCGAGCGAAGGCGAATGGGTGAACACCGCGTCGGCGTATTTGCCCGCCAGGCCGATGCCCGCCTCCGAAGACCCGGCCTGGAAGATCACGGGTTGTCCCTGTGCCGACCGACCGATGTTCAGCGGTCCGGCCACCTCGAAGAAGCGCCCCTTGTGGTTCAGCGTGTGCAGGCCTGCCGGATCGAAGAACTGCCCGGTCTGGCGGTCGCGCAGCAGCGCGTCGTCGTCCCAGCTGTCCCACAGGCCCTGGGTCACCGACAGGTATTCATCGGCGATCTCGTAGCGCAAGCCATGCTCGGGGTGGGGCCGGCTGTAGTTGAGTGCGCTGCCCTCGAGCGGCGTGGTCACCACGTTCCAGCCGGCGCGCCCGCCGCTGATCAGATCCAGCGAGGCAAATTGCCGCGCCACCGTGAAGGGGTCACTGTAAGAGGTGGAGATGGTGCCGGCCAGACCGATTTTCGAGGTCACCGTGGCCAGCGCCGACAGGATGGAGATGGGCTCGAAACGATTCAGGAAATGCGGGATCGACTTCTCGTTGATGAAGAGACCGTCGGCCACGAAAGCAAAGGCGATGCCTGCAGCCTCGGCCTTGCGGGCGGTCTGGATGTAGAAGTCGAGGTTCACGCTGGCGTCCGCCGGCCCGGCCGGGTGCTTCCAGGAATTCATATGCCCGCCAGCGCCCTGCAGCATGAAGCCGAAGGGAATGTGCTTGTGTCCCATGTCCTGGATCCTTCCTGGCCGATCAGGCGGCCACGCTGCTCAGCGCTTCGCCGAGCAATTCAATCGACTGGCGGCGCAGCGCAAACGGAATGACCGGGGTGTCGATCACGAATTCGGGGATGCGGTAGCGCCGATGCAGCCGGTCCAGCGCCTCATGCACCTGGTCGGCGGTGCCGGTCAGCACATGCGGACGGGTCTCTTCGCTGCGGTAGTTCGCCATGCCGGCCTGCCGCGCGTATTCGGCGGCCGCGGCGAGGCTGGGCAGATTCACACTGAGGCCGTCGGCCAGATGCACCTTGTGGATGCGCAGCTCGCCCACCTGCGCTGCGGCCTCTTCGGCGGTCGGTGCCGCATAGGCGTAGAGCGCCAGCGAGGGCACACGCCCCGTGACCCGCTCGTAAGCCGCCAAAGACTGCTCGATGTTGGCTGGATCCCCGTTGAAGTGCCCCGCATAGCAGAAATCCCATCCCAGTCCGGCCGCCAGGCGGGCGCTGCCCGGGCTGCCGCCCAGCAGCACACGCTGAGGCAGCTCCGGGGGCACCGGCGCCACCAGCGCCTCATCGACCGCGACCGTCTGGCTCAGGTAGGCATCCAGCTGGGTCAGCTGGGCATTGAAATCCGGTTTGCGCGCCGGGTCCTGCCAGGCCTGCAGGGCCCGGGTTGACAGGGGCAGCCCACCGGGCGCCTTGCCGACCCCGAGATCGACCCGCCCCGGGGCCAGCGCGGCAAGAAGACGGAAGCTCTCGGCCACCTTGTAGGGACTGTAGTGCTGCAGCATCACGCCGCCCGAGCCGACCCGGATGCGCGACGTCTTGGCCAGGATGTGCGCCACCAGCAGCTCGGGCGCAGAACCGGCCAGTCCCGGCGTGCCGTGGTGCTCGGCCACCCAGAAGCGGTGGTAGCCCAGCGCCTCGGCACGGCGCGCCTGCAGCACCGTGTGCGCCAGGGCGTCGGCGGCGCTGGCCCCCTCGGGGATCGGACTCTTGTCGAGCAGTGAGATCAGGTAGGACACGTTGTTGACGCAACCAGTGCGGAATGGATTCAAAAAAATTCTCACACAGCACACCACTCCGAGGTGGTTCGTTTTGCGCATATCCATATGCCCCCCGCCATCAGCGACCGACGTCCCCGCCTTTCTCTGCGCCACGGGCCGGCGGCACATCCGGCCGGGGATCCCCGACAAAGCCATCGCGGTTCGGCATGCGGACGGCGGGCAGGCTGTCCGCGTCCAGCACCGTGTCCTCGGGCACGATGCCGTTGCGCCACAGCAGCCAGGCGCTGAGCGCGTACACCTCGTCGGGCTGCAGGCTCTGCGGCGCGTTGTAGGGCATGGCCCGGCGGATGAAATCGAACAGCGTCGTGGCATAGGGCCAGAAGCTGCCGATGGTCTTGACCGGCGTGGCGCTGCTCAGGCTGCCCTGCCCGCCCACCAGCCGGTCCGCCGGCTTGCCCTCGCCCTGCGGGCCGTGGCAGGCGGCGCAGCGCGCCGCGAACAGGGCGGCCCCCTGGCGGACACTGCCGCGCCCGGGCGGCAGGCCGTGGCCCTGCGCATCGACATCGATGTCCCAGGTGGCGATGGCCGCCTCGGTGGCCGGCCGGCCCAGGCCGTAGGTCTGCGCCTGGGCGGCCGGGACACCGGCCAGCAGCCAGGCCAGGCACAGCAGCCGCGCATCACGCATGGACATTGGAGAGGCTCCCGTCCGGCGCCACCGCCCAGCTCTGGATGGCGTTGTAGTGGTAGACCGAGTTCAGCCCCCGCACCTCGATCAGTTGCGCCCGCGTCGGCTGCACATAGCCGGTGTCGTCGGTCACCCGGCTCTGCAGCACCGCAGGCTGGCCCTGCCAGCGCCAGCCCAGCCGGAAGCGCGTCAGGGCGCGCGGCAGGACCGGCGCATCCAGTTGCGCCAACTGCCATTGGAGCCCGCCGTCGACCGACACCTCCACCGAGCGCACCCGGCCGCGCCCGCTCCAAGCCAGGCCGGTGATTTCGTGGAAGCCCGGCCCGGCCAGCCGCTGCCCGGCCGAAGGGCGGGTGATGACCGACTTGGCGTCCATCAGGAAAGTGAACTGGCGGGCCTGGCCATCGGCCAGGGAGTCGGTGTATTTGGAGGTCTCCTCACGGGTCATGAACGGCGCTGCGCCGAGTTTCAGCCGGCGCAGCCATTTGATGTTCATATTGCCTTCGAAGCCCGGCAGGAACAGGCGCAGCGGGTAGCCGTTCTCGGGCCGCAGGCGTTCGCCATTCTGGGCATAGACCACCAGGGCGTCTTCCCAGGCCTTCTCGATCGGGATGCTGCGGCTCATGGCGGCGCCATCGGCGCCTTCGGCCAGGATCCACCGCGCCTGATCGGCGGCCCCGACCTCGTCAAGCAGCACCGACAGCGGCACGCCGGTCCATTCGCAGCACGACAGCAGGCCGTGCGAAAACTGGACGCTGGCCGCCGACGGGGCCGACCACTCCGAGCCGGTGTTGCCCGAGCACTCGAGGAAGTGGATGCGCGACACCGATGGAAAACGCAGCAGCTCGTCCATGCTGAAGATGCGCGGCCGCGCCGCCAGCCCGTGGATCACCAGGCGGTGCTGGTCCGGGTCGATCTGGGGGATGCCCGCATGGTGGCGCTCGAACACCAGGCCCGACGGCGTGATGATGCCGAACAGGTCCTGCAGCGGCGTCATGGAGGAGGCGGCCCCCCCGAAGGGCGTGCCGCCCCGGCTGCGGCGCTGCACGGACTTCTCGTGCACCGAGGGCAGGCCGTAGGGCTGCCAAAGCACCGGCTCGCCGGGCTGGCGCGACCATGGCGGCACCGACAGGACCTCGGGGGACTGCGCCCGGGCCCCGGACAGCAGCGACGCGCCGCCGCCCAGGGCGGCCGCACCGCGCAGGAAGCGGCGCCGTGCGGACGGCTCTGCGGGCGGGGTGTCTTTCATCTCATGCCCTCCGGGCTCAGGCGCCGTTGAACTCGAGAATGCTCAGCCCGGCGTTGTAGTCGGTGGCGTAGACCAGGCCGCGCGCATCGACGAACAGATCCGCCGACTGGATCACCCGGGGCCGGCCGGCTCGGCGGTCGACCATGCGCACCGGGTCGGGCGGCACGTAACTGGCCACTTCACGCGGCTGGTAGGCATTGCCGAGGTCGAAGACCCGGATGCCGGCGTTCTGGTAGGTGGCGAACACCAGCTGTTCGCTGACAAAGCTGCCGGGGCGGTTCTCGTGCAGGTTGTGAGGGCCGAAGTGCCCCCCCTTGGCAAGGTAGTCCGCATCGTCCGGCGTCGGAAAGGTCGAGATGCTGACCGGATTGGCCGGGTCGCGGATGTCGAACACCCAGGTCAGCTTGAGCCCGTCCTCCTGCTGGTCGAGCACCGCCTCGTCGGCCACCACCAACAGGTTCCGGCCGGGCAGAGGCAGGGCGCTGTGGGTGCCGCCGCCGAAGGGCGGCGACCAGTTGCGGTGGCTGATCAAGCGCGGCGCGCTGCGGTCGCTCACATCCAGCAGCGTCAAGCCGCCATCGCGCCAGCAGGCGTAGGCGGTGTCGCCATGCACCACGGCATGGTGCAGGGCATGGCGCTGGTGCGGCAGCCAGTGGGGCGTCTCGCCAGCGGCCGCGTGCATGCCGGGCAGGCTGTAGCGCCCGGCCTCCACCGGGCGCGTCGGATCGGCCAGGTCGACGATCAGCAGGATGTAGTCGGTGTAGCCGTCAAGCAGGGCCGAGAGGTAGGCCCAGCGCCCGCCGGTGTACCAGATGCGGTGCACACCCACCCCTTCGACCGGGAAGAAGCCGATCTGACGCGGAGCGTCCGGCCGGGACAGGTCATGGATCGCCATGCCGGCCGACCAGTTGCGCTGTGACGAGGTGCCACGCACGCTGCCCACGGTCTCGCCGACCGGACGGGTGTAGTAGGTCTTCTCGTCGGCAAAGGCCGCATCGGCGAACAGGTCGCGCGCATGCACCACCAGCAGCAGGTCGTCGTGGGTCTGCAGGTGGATGGTCCAGGTGTTGGGCGGGGCCGGCACATAGCGCAGCGTGCGCGGGGCCGAGGGCTCGCGCACATCCAGGACGCTGAAGCCCTGGGACCAGGGATGGGCCACATAGGCATGGCCCCGGTGCACCATCACCTGCAGACCGTCGGCGCGGCCGCCCTGGTCGCTGTGCCCCAGGTAGCGCAGGTGATGGCTGCGCGCGCCGGCACTCACGGCTTGACCTTGGGAATCCAGGCCGCCGTCGCCGCCTGACTGGCATTGAAGGCGGGGAACTTGGCGGTCAGTTCCTCGATGGTCTTGATGTCGTTGTTCAGCAGATCGTCACGGGTCACCAGGGACGGCGCGATCTCGACCGAATGCCCGGGGTCCTGGTGCGCGATCAGGAGCGACACGGCACGCACCGCCACCTCGCCCACCACGGCCGGGTTGGTCGCCGCCGTGGCCACCCAGGGACTGCCCGGCTCGCGGATGGCCTGGATGTCCGAGGTGGAGATGTCCACGCCGTAGATCCTGACCTTGTCGCCGAGCTTGAGTTCGTCCACCGCCAGCTTCACGCCCCGGGCAAACTCGTCCCAGGGGGTGAAGATGGTGTTGATGTCGGGATGGGAGCGCAGCACCGCCTTGGTCTGGTCGGCCACCGAGGCCGGCACGCTGTCGTTCACCACACCCCAGACGGCTTTCTCGGCAAAGCCCTGCTGACGCTGGTAGTCCTTCCAGACGGCGTAGCGGCGATCCAGGGGGGCGAAGCCGGCCACATAGACGGCGCCGCCGACGATCTTGCCGCCCTGGCGCTTCACCGCCTCGTCGAGCACCAGCTTGGCCATCAGGCGGTCGCTCTGTTCCACCTGCGGGATGTGCGGGTTGTCGAGGTTGACGTCATAGGCCACCACCTTGATGCCCGCGTCCAGCGCTTTCTGGGCCAGGTCCTTCAGGGCCTCGGGCTTGCCGTTGTTGATGATCAAGCCGTCCACCTTGCGGTTGATGGCCTGCTCGATCAGTTCGCGCTGGGTGTTGGCGTCATTGCGCGCCTGCGACAGGCGCAGATCCACCTTCAGCGCCTGGCCCTGCTTTTTGGCGCCCGACTCGAAGGCCTGCAGCCAGTCGCCGGCGCCCAGGAAACTGACCACGGCGATCTTCACCTCCCCCTTGTCGAACGGGGCCGGGGCACCAGGCAGGCCTTCGGCCATGGCCTGGGAGCCGGCAAGGATCAGGGCGCCCAGGAGAAGGGGTTTGAAATAGGTCTTGAACATGGAGGATTCTTGAGAATGGAGAGGTGAAAGAAGAGGTGGCAACGCCCCGGCACCGGGGCGGGGCGCAGCGGTTCAATCGGCTGGTTCAATGGGCCGGTTCAATGGCCCGGTTTCGGAATCCAGGCGGCCGAGGCGGCCTGGCTCTGACCGAAGGCCGGCAGCTTGGCGTCCAGGTCTTCGACGGTTCGGACACCGGCCTCGCGCAGCTGCTTCTGGGTCAGCAGGGTGGGTTCGACCACCACGCGGTGGCCGGGGTCCTGGCCGGCCAGGGTCAGCGCCAGGGCGCGCACCGAGACCGCGCCCACCACCGCCGGGTTGGTGGCCACCGTGGCCACCCAGGGGCTGTCGGGTTCGGTCAGCTCCTGGATGTCGGCGGTGGAGATGTCGGCGGAATAGATGCGCAGCTTCTTCGACAGGCCCAGCTCGGTGGCCGCCAGCTTCACGCCCCGCGCGAACTCGTCATAGGGGGCAAAGACCACGCTGATGTCGGGATTCGCCCGCAGCACCGCCTTGGCCTGATCGGCCACCGAGGCCGCCGTGGTCGCGTTGACCACGCCGAAGCGGGCCTTCTCCACCACCCCGGGGTTCTTGGCCTTGAAATCGGTCCAGCTTTCGTTGCGCCGGTCCAGCGGCGCGAAGCCCGCCACATAGACATAGCCGGCCTTGAAGTTGACGCCGTTGTCGGCGGCCGCCTGCTCGAGGGCGCGTTGGGCCAGGGCATGGTCGCTCTGCTCGATCTGGGGCACCTTGGGGTTGTCCAGATTCACATCGAAAGCCACCACCTTGATGCCCGCGTCCAGTGCCTTCTGCACCACATCCTTCAGCGATTCAGGCAAGCCATGGTCGATGATCAGGCCCTGCACTTTCAGGTTGATGGCCTGCTCGATCTGGCTGCGCTGCTCGGCGGCATCCTGGCGTCCGGGGAACACACGCAGGTCGACACCCAGCGCCTTGGCCTGCTGCTGCGCGCCGGCCTGGTAGGCCTGGTAGAAATCGCCCGCCGACAGATAGGCCACCAAGGCCACCTTGACGCCCCCTTTGTCGAAAGGTGGCGGTGCGCCGCGCAGCCCCTCGGCCCGGGCCACCTGCAGGGTGGCGCCCAGGGCCAGGGCCCCGCCGAGAAGGCCGAGGCCGATCTTTCGCCAATTTCTCTGGATCATGCAGTCCTCCCCCATGAATGGGACACAGTGAAAAAAATGGTGCACATGCGTGGTGCTGCCGACGCTCAGTCGCGGCGGCTGAGTCCGTAGGTCATGGCCAGCGCGCCGACCAGGACCAGCCCTTTGACGAAGTCCTGCGTGTAGTACGGCGCATTCAGCATCGTCAGGCCGTTGAGCAGCACGCCGACGAA
>JAFAMV010000064.1 GCA_019233055.1 Curvibacter sp. | reverse complement strand
GCCGCAATGACCCCTGCCCCTGTGGCAGCGGCAAGAAATTCAAGCAATGTCACGGCAAACTGGCCTGAACTGCGTATCCTGCTGACGCGGGCGCGGGCCCGCATTTCCACACCCATGGAGGTCGGCGGCCCGCGGGCGGCGACTTCCGTTTTTTGAAAGTCGATCATGCCTGTCCATCTTTCCGCCCCTCTCGACCATGAACTGCTGCCTGTGGCCGGTGTGCGCATCGGTGTGGCCGAGGCAGGCGTGCGCAAGGCCAACCGCAAGGACCTGACGGTGTTCCTGCTGGACGAAGGTGCCAGCGTGGCGGGTGTGTTCACCCAGAACCGCTTCTGTGCAGCCCCGGTGCAGCTCAGCCGGGAGCACCTGGCGCGTGGCCAGGGCATCCGTGCCATGGTCATCAACACGGGCAATGCCAACGCCGGAACGGGCGAAGACGGCCTGGTGCGGGCCAAGTCCACTTGCGTGGCGCTGGCGCGTCTGCTGTCCGTGTCGCCCGAACAGATCCTGCCGTTCTCCACGGGCGTCATCATGGAGCCTCTGCCGGTGGAGCGCATCGCGGCCGGTCTGCCGGCGGCCCTGGCCGATGCCCAGCCCAGCCATTGGGGCCGGGCCGCTTCCGGCATCATGACCACCGATACGGTGCCCAAGGCCTTCAGCCGCCGCGTCACCCTGTCGGGTGTGCCGGTGACGGTCTCCGGCATCAGCAAAGGGGCCGGCATGATCCGGCCCAACATGGCCACCATGCTGGGCTTCCTCGCCACCGACGCGGCGATTGCGCCTGAGTTGATGCAGGGTCTGGTGCGCGAACTGGCCGAGGGCTCGTTCAACCGGGTCACGATCGATGGCGACACCTCGACCAACGACTCCTTTGTCCTGGTGGCCACCCATCAGGCCGGCAATGCGCGCATCGAATCACTCGATGCCGGTGATGGCGCTGCCCTCAAGGCCGCCCTGCTCGAGGTTTCGCAGCTGCTGGCGCAGGCCATCGTCCGCGATGGTGAGGGCGCAACCAAATTCATCACCATCCGTGTCGAAGGTGGCAAGACGGCCGAAGAGTGCCGTCTGGTGGCCTACGCGATCGCCCACTCGCCCCTGGTGAAGACGGCCTTCTTTGCCAGCGACCCGAATCTGGGGCGCATTCTGGCGGCGGTCGGTTATGCCGGCATCGCCGATCTTGATCAGGCTGGCATCGATCTGTACCTCGACGATGTCCATGTGGCGCAGCGCGGCGGGCGCCGTGCAGAGTACCGGGAAGAAGACGGCCAGCGCGTCATGAAGCAAAGCGAGATCACGGTCCGGGTGCTGCTCGGCCGCGGCCAGGCATCGGACACGGTCTGGACCTGCGACCTGAGTCACGACTATGTGAGCATCAACGCCGACTACCGTTCCTGAGCATCGACATGAACGAGAGTTTTGAGCGCCTGCTGCAGCGGGCCGAGCAACTGATCACCCGCATCGAGGCCGTGCTGCCCCAGCCGCTGGCGGCACCGGCCGATTGGCATGCCTCGGTGGCCTGGCGCTACCGGCGCCGGGGTTCCGGCCATGGGGTCCTTGAGCCGGTGCGCCATGTGGCCGCCTTGCGCCTGGAAGAGCTGCGCGAGATCGACGCGCAGAAAGAGAAGATCGAACGCAACACAAAGCAGTTCGTCGAAGGGTTGCCGGCCAACAATGTGTTGCTGACCGGCGCCCGGGGGACCGGCAAATCGTCCTTGATCAAGGCCTGTCTGAATGAATACGCCCCGCAGGGCCTGCGGCTCATCGAGGTGGACAAGGCGGACCTGACCGACCTGCCGGACATCGTGGACGTGGTCTCGGGGCGTCCTGAGAAGTTCATCATCTTCTGCGATGACCTGAGCTTTGAGGAGGGCGAGGCAGGCTACAAGGCCTTGAAGTCGATTCTTGACGGTTCGGTGGCGGCGGCCACGCCCAATGTGCTGATCTATGCCACCAGCAACCGCCGCCATCTCTTGCCCGAATACATGACGGAGAACCTGACCTACACCCATACCGAGGATGGCGAAGTCCACCCCGGCGAGGTGGTCGAAGAGAAGATCTCCCTGTCCGAGCGCTTTGGCCTGTGGGTGAGCTTCTATCCCTTCAGTCAGAACGAATACCTGACCATCGTCGGGCAGTGGCTCCGTTCGCTCGGCGTCGGCGCCGATGCCATCGAAGCGGCCCGGGCCGAGTCGCTGGTCTGGGCGCTCGAGCGCGGCTCGCGCAGCGGCCGGGTGGCCTACCAGTTCGCCCGTGACTATGCCGGGCGGCACCATGGCTGATCGTCCTTACACCGAGGTGGCGGTCGGGATCCTGGTCCGCGCCGACGGGGCGCTGCTCCTGAGTTCCCGGCCTGCCGGCAAGCCCTATGCGGGGTATTGGGAGTTTCCGGGGGGCAAGCTCGAAGCTGGCGAGACCGTGGAGCAGGCCCTGCGCCGGGAGCTCGAAGAAGAGTTGGGCGTGGTCATCGGGCCGGCCCAGGTCTGGCGGGTCACCGAACACGATTACCCGCATGCGCTGGTGCGGTTGCACTGGTGCAAGGTCCACGAATGGCGGGGCGAGTTCGAGATGCGCGAGGGCCAGAGCATGGCCTGGCAGACCTTTCCCTTGACCGTGGCGCCGGTGCTGCCCGGCGCGTTCCCGGTGCTCGACTGGCTTGCCGCTGAAGCAGGCTGGCAGGGGGCTGTGCAGCAGCCCTCGGCAAACCAGCTTGCCTAGGCGGCCTCAGACGTAGCCGTCATTGAAGGCGGGGATCACCGAAAGGGATGTCGTCGGCGGGTGCGTCCGCAGCCATGCGGAAATGCTCACTGGCCCAGGCGCCCAGATCCAGGTTCTTGCAGCGTTCACCGCAGAAGGGGCGATGGGGGTTGCTGGGATGGTAGAGGCTGTCACCGCCGCAGGCGGGGCAGCCCACGGTGCGTGCACCATCGGGCAGAGACGGGCGAGTCGGGGAGGTCATGGCGCTGGAGTGGCTATGGACGGGGCACTGACAGGGGCGCAGTTCAGCAACACAGGGCCAGCTCGAAACTGGCCTCTTCGCCACTGGCCTGCAGCCGACCATCGGCCTGCTGACGCATCAGACGCACAGACACCAGCAGGCGATTGCCGCTGATCTCAGGAATCAGACCCAGTTCAGGATTCAGTCGCAGGCGCAACAATTGGAAGGTGCGCCCCTGCGGCAAGGTCTGCTGGAACTGACCATGGTCTGCCACCACTTTCTGCGGGCTGCCGGATTCGCGCAGCATCTTCAGCAGCAGGAAAATCGAATCGGCCAGCGGTCCCAGCGTCTCAGCCCACTGCTGCAGGTCGTCGCGGCGCCTGGCCGCCTCAAGGTGTTGCCAGGCGTAGTAGGCGGGCAGGTCGAAGCCGCAGGTGCCACCCGGAATGCCGATCCGGCTGCGGATGCTCATCAGCCATTCGTTTTCCGTCAGCGGCTGACCTGCCTTGCCCGGCTGCCCATTGAGTGCGGTGAAGCAGCCATCGATCTGGGCGATCACTTGGTCCAGCACCTTCTCGGAGATGGCAGGGTTGCCCCGATAGCTGTTGAGCACACCCTTTTGCTTTTCAAGGTCCTTGAGCACGTCGGACTTCAGGTCGGCGCGGGCTGCCACATCCATCACCTCGAAGATGGTGGCCAGGGCGAAGTGGTGATCCATCGCCGCATCGCGTGACACCAGTTCACCCAGGCGCTTGAAGAGCTGTTCCAGGCGCAGGTAGGTGCGGATGCGTTCGTTGAAGGGGTATTCGTAGAGGATCACGCTGCTCGTTCCGTTGCGCGCATCATAGCCCGAAGTGGTGTGCCAACCGGCCGACCTGTTGCTGCAATTCGGGGAGCGTGCAGGCGTCGTTGAATATCACCGCATCGGCCGCGCTGAGCCGTTGCTGTCGACTGGCCTGTGCGGCCATGATGGCACGCACGGCCTCGGCACTCAGCCCGCTGCGTTGCATGACGCGCCTCTCCTGCGTCTCGGGCAGGCAGTCGACCACCACCACGGCATCCAGCTCGACGGGCCAGCGTCGCGATTCGACCAGGAGCGGAATGTCCAGCAGGATCAGCCTGGCACCGGCCTGCGCTGCTTGCCGGGCCTGTTGATCCATGGTCTGGCCCACCAGGGGGTGCAGAATGGCTTCGAGCTGACGTCGGGCATCTGGCTGTTGAAAGACCCGCTCGCGCATGGCCTGGCGGTCGAGGGCACCATCGGGGCCGATCACGTCGGCACCGAAGGCCTCCTGGATGGCTGGCAAGGCGGCTCCATCGGTGGCGGTGAGGCTGCGGGACACTGCGTCGGCATCGACCAGGGCCGCACCGGCCTCGGCCCAGAAGCCGGCCACCGTGCTCTTGCCCGAGCCGATGCCGCCGGTGAGGCCGACGCGAGGGATCGCACGGTCTGCAGATGCCATGACCTCAAAGCCCCATCAAGCCGAGCAAGCCATGCTGGACATGGTCTGCACCCCAGAACAGGGCCGCGAAGCCCGCGCCGGCCAGGAAGGGGCCGAAGGGGATGTAGCCGCCTTCGCGCAGCCCGCTGGTGAATTTCATACCGATCCCGATCAAGGCACCGATCACCGAGGACATGAGAATGATGGGCACCAGGGCCTGCCAGCCGAACCAGGCGCCCAGGGCTGCGAACAGCTTGAAGTCGCCAAATCCCATGCCTTCCTTGCCGGTCAGCAGTTTGAAGCCCCAGTAGACCGTCCACAGGGACATGTAGCCGCCGACGGCGCCCCACAGGGCATCGGGCAGATGGACTCCGGTCCAGCCAAGGGCGGCACCGATCAGGCCGGCCCACATCAGTGGCAGTGTCAGGTTGTCGGGCAGCAGGGTGGTGTCCCAGTCGATCAGGGCGGCGGCCAGCAGCATCGAGGAGAACAGGCACCAGAGGGCCGCTGTCGGTGTCAGGCCCCAGCGGTGGATGCAGAAGGCAAACAGGCCCGCGCTCACCGCTTCCACCAGCGGGTAGCGCCAACTGATGGATTGCCCGCAGGCGCTGCAGTGACCCCGCAGGAACAGGAAGCTGAGGACGGGAATGTTCTCGTACCAGCGGATCCTGTGCCCACAGGCCTGGCATTGCGAGCCCGGGGTCATGAGGTTGAAGCTGGGGGCGGGCTGTCCGGCGGTCTCACCTTGCAAGTCCGCACACTCGCGGGCCCATTGGGCTTCGAGGATGCGGGGCAGGCGGTAGATGACGACATTGAGAAAGCTGCCGATGACCAGACCCAGCAGCCCCGCCAGCGCGGGGTCCATCCATTCGAGCATTGGCATCAGACGACCTGCCCCAGTTTGAAGATCGGAAGGTACATGGAGACGACGATGCCGCCGATGATGGTACCCAGCACGACGATGATGATGGGCTCCATGAGGCTGGAGAGGCCGGCCACCATGTCGTCGACCTCCTCTTCATAGAAGTCGGCGGCCTTGCCCAGCATGTGGTCGATGGAGCCGGATTCTTCGCCGATGGCGCACATCTGCAGCACCATGGACGGGAACACATTGGCATTGGTCATGGCCACCGTCAGGCTGGTGCCGGTGGAGACCTCCTGCTGGATCTTCTCGGTGGCGTTGGCATAGACCGTGTTGCCCGAGGCGCCACCGACCGAATCCAGGGCCTCGACCAGTGGCACACCCGCCGCAAACATGGTCGACAGCGTGCGAGTCCAGCGGGCGATGCAGGACTTGTTGATCAAGGCGCCGAAGATCGGCATCTTGAGCAGGGCCCGGTCCATGAAGGCCTGGACCTTGGGATCGCGCTTCCAGGCCTGCATGAAGAAATAGAAACCACCACCCAGGCCGCCGAAGACCAGCCACCACCACCGGACGAAGAACTCGCTCATCGCGATAACGAACAGGGTGGGCGCAGGCAGGTCGGCCCCGAAGGAGCTGAAGACCTGTTTGAAGGCCGGGATCACGAAGATCATGATCACCACCACCACGACGAAGGCCACGATGATCACCGAGATCGGGTACATCAGGGCAGACTTGATCTTGGACTTGATGGCCTCGGTCTTCTCCATGTAGACCGCCAGCCGGTCCAGCAGGGAATCCAGGATACCGGCGGCCTCGCCGGCTTCGACCAGATTGCAATAGAGATCGTCGAAATACATCGGGTAGCGGCGGAAGGCGGCGCTCAGCGAGGTTCCGGTTTCCACGTCCGAGCGGACGTCATTGAGCAGCTTGGTGACGCTGGGGTTGGCATTGCCCCGGCCGACGATGTCGAAGGTCTGCAGCAAGGGCACGCCGGCCTTCATCATGGTGGCCAGCTGACGGGTGAAGAGTGCGATGTCCTTGGGCTTGATCTTCTTGCCCGCGCGCATCTTGCGCTTCTTGATCTTGGTCGGGAACACCCCTTGGCGCCGCAGCGAAGCCTGGACCTGGTTTTCACCCGAGGCCCGGGTTTCACCACGCACCGGCTTGCCATTGCGGTCCTTGCCCTCCCATTCGAAGACAAATTCTTTGATGTCTTTCTTTGCTGTCGCCATGTTGTGGTGAAGTCAGGGTTATTCGTTGGTGATGGCCAGAACCTCTTCCAGCGAGGTCAGGCCGAGCTTCACCTTGTAGAGCCCCGATTCCCGGAGGCTGCGCACCCCTTCGCGGCGGGACTGCTCGGCGATTTCGAGGGCGCTGCCATCGCGCAGGATGATGCGCTGGATCTCTTCGGAGATCGGCATCACCTGGTAGATGCCGACACGGCCCTTGTAGCCGTTGTTGCAGCTCGAGCAGCCCACGGGGCGGTAGGGGGTCCAACTGCCGTCCAGATCGGACTCGGCGAAGCCGGATTCCAGGAGCGTCTCGCGCGGGATGTCGGTGGGCACCTTGCAATTGCCACACAGTCGCCGGGCCAGGCGTTGGGCGGTGATCAGGATCACGCTCGAGGCGATGTTGAACGGCGCGATGCCCATGTTGCGCATGCGGGTCAGCGTGGTGGGCGCATCGTTCGTGTGCAGCGTGGACAACACCAAGTGGCCGGTCTGGGCGGCCTTGATCGAGATGTCGGCCGTTTCCAGGTCGCGGATTTCGCCGACCATGATGATGTCCGGATCCTGTCGCAGAAAGGACTTCAGGGCCGCGGCGAAGGTGAGCCCGGCCTTTTCGTTGACATTGACCTGATTGACGCCCGGCAGGTTGATTTCGGAGGGGTCCTCGGCGGTGGCGATGTTGACGCCCGGCTTGTTGAGCAGGTTCAGGCAGGTGTACAGCGACACGGTCTTGCCCGAGCCCGTAGGACCGGTCACGAGGATCATGCCGTAGGACCGGCTGATGGCGTGCAGCAGACGGGCCTTCTCTTCGGGCTCGTAGCCCAGCGCCTCGATGCCGAGCTTGGCACTGCTGGGGTCGAGAATTCGGATCACGATCTTTTCGCCGAACAGCGTGGGCAGGGTGCTGACGCGGAAATCGATGACCCGGTCCGGCCCGATCTTGAGCTTCATGCGCCCGTCCTGCGGCACGCGCTTTTCGGAGATGTCCATGCGCGAGATCACCTTGATGCGTGATGCCAGCTTGTCCTTGATGGCGATCGGCGGCGACGCAATCTCGCGCAGTTCGCCATCGATGCGGAAGCGCACGCGGTAATGATGCTCGTAGGGCTCGAAGTGCAGATCGGAGGCCCTCATGTTGAAGGCGTCGAGCAGCATCTTGTGCAGGAATTTGACGATGGGGGCGTCTTCGACTTCCGCGACGGCGGTCTCTGCCACCGCCTCGGTGAGGACCGCATCCTCCTCGAACTGGAAGTCGCCTCCGATGATGCTGTCCATCGCCTCGGCGGCGGTGGCCGTGCTGGCCTCGACCATCCGGGTGAGCTTGTCGTATTCGACGATGATCCAGTCCACCCCCAACTGAGTGGAGAATTTGATCTTCTCGTCCACCTCCTGGTCGGACGGATCGGCCGTCGCCACGATGAGCCGATTTCCCCGCTTGCTCAGCACCAGAACGCGGTAGGCCTGGCAGATCTTGGGGTCCAGCAGTTCCTTGGGCAGCCGTTGGGGATCGATCGCATCGAGGTCCAGCAGCGGCGCCGCAAAAGCCGTGGACATGGTGTGCGCCAGATCGGTGGCCGAGACCTCGCCGGAGGCCATCAACTCGGCAATGAAGCTGGCACGGTGGCTTTGGGCCTTCTGGTAGATGTCCTCCGCCGCCTTCTGGGCCAGCTTTCCGGCGGCGATCAAGGCGCGTCCCAGGCCGGGCAGGGCCACTGTGGAGGTTTTATTGGCTGGTTCTACAGCGGCCATGAAGCGTTTGGAAAATGATCAGAATGAAAAAAGCATCCTATCATCGCTGAGGCGTTACAGGCTGTAAACGTTCTGCCTGTGAATCTTGTCACTGCTTGTTGCAGTGATATGTTGAATCTGGTCGGGGTGAGAGGATTCGAACCTCCGGCCTCTACGTCCCGAACGTAGCGCTCTACCAGGCTAAGCTACACCCCGACTGTTCAAACATGGCTTCAGGAGCGGCAGGATGCGCGCCTGAACTCAACCGCTTGCGTTGCAGACTCTTGGGGAGGCCTGAAGCAGTCGAGCCACAGATTATAACCAGCCTTTGGTGTGATCTTGGCAATCCTGGCCTGTTCGGTGCAGAAAATCTTTGATGCCCCTTTCTCTGTCGAACCATGGGTGGGCGCCGGAGGGTGTCTCGATCGGTGTGTCGAAAGGTGTTGGCTTGCCCTTGGGGATGTGGATGGGCAGGCCTGGGTCGATCGGATCTGGAGGGTGCATCAAAAAAGCCCGCAGACTTTGCGGGCTTGGGGGTGTCAACTGAAGAAGTTTTTCAGTCGGTCGGTCCAGCTGTCGCCGCTGGGGGAGTGCTTGCCGCCCCCCTTCTTGAGTGACTCTTCGAGTTCGCGCAGCAGCTTGCGTTGGTACTCGGTGAGCTTGACCGGGGTTTCCACCGCGATGTGGCAGTAGAGATCGCCGGGATAGCTGGCGCGCACACCCTTGATGCCCTTGCCGCGCAGGCGGAACTGTTTGCCGGCCTGGGTGCCTTCGGGGATGTCGATGGCTGCCTTGCCCTGCAGGGTGGGGACTTCGATCTCGCCGCCGAGGGCGGCGGTGATGAAGCTCACCGGCACCGAGCAATGCAGGTCGTCGCCGTCGCGCTCGAAGATGTCGTGCTTCTTCAGGCGGATTTCGATGTACAGGTCGCCGGGGGGGCCGCCGTTGGTTCCGGGTTCACCGTTGCCGACGCTGCGGATGCGCATGCCGTCGTCGATGCCGGCCGGGATCTTCACTTCGAGCGTCTTCTGCTTCTTGAGCTTGCCCTGGCCGTGGCAGGTGGTGCACGGCTCGGGAATGATCTTGCCGCTGCCGCGGCACTGCGGGCAGGTCTGCTGCACGCTGAAGAAGCCCTGGCGCATCTGTACGCTGCCCTGTCCGTTGCAGGTCGGGCAGGTTTTGGCGCTGGTGCCGGGTTTGGCGCCGGAGCCGTGGCAGGTGTCGCAGGATTCCCAGCTCGGGATGCGGATCTGGGCATCCTTGCCACGTGCCGCTTCCTCCAGGGTGATCTCCATGGCGTAGCTGAGGTCGCCGCCCCGGTAGACCTGGCGGCCGCCGGCCCGTCCGCCGCGTTGCTGGCCGAACATGTCGCCGAAGATGTCGCCGAACGCTTCTGCGAAGCCACCAAAGCCTTCACCGCCGGCGCCGGGTCCCCGCATGTTCGGGTCGACGCCTGCGTGGCCGTGCTGGTCGTAGGCGGCCCGCTTTTGCGGGTCGCTGAGCATTTCATAGGCTTCCTTGGCTTCCTTGAATTTCTCTTCGGCAGCCTTGGCCGCATCCCCCTGGTTGCGGTCGGGGTGATGCTTCATCGCGAGTTTGCGATAAGCCTTCTTGATGTCTTCGTCCGAGGCGTTTTTGGCGACGCCCAGAACTTCGTAAAAGTCTCGTTTAGCCATGGGTTTTCCGAGGCGGTTTCAACACAAAAGCCGCGCAGTGCCCCAGCGGGCACCTGCGCGGCCGGCCGGGGGCCGGGGCGTCAGCCCTTCTTCACTTCCTTGACTTCGGCGTCCACCACATTGTCGTCGGCCGGCTTGGAGGCAGATTCCGTGCCAGCCGCAGCACTGTCGGCGCCTGCCGCACCGCCGGCTGCCGCCTGGGCGGCCTGCTCCGCCTGCATGTCGGCGTACATCTTCTCGCCGAGCTTCTGGCTGGCGGTCATCAGTGCATTGCTCTTGTCTTCGATGGCGCTCTTGTCCTCGCCTTTCAGGGCCTCTTCCAGCTCCTTGATGGCGGCTTCGATCTTGTCCTTCTCGCCAGCCTCGAGCTTGTCGCCGTAGTCGGTCAGGCTCTTCTTGACGCTGTGCACCGTGGCTTCGCCCTGGTTGCGGGCCTGGACCAGTTCGAGCTTCTTCTTGTCTTCGGCGGCGTTGAGCTCGGCGTCCTTCACCATCTTCTGGATTTCCTCCTCGGACAGACCCGAGTTGGCCTTGATGGTGATCTTGTTTTCCTTGCCGGTGCCCTTGTCCTTGGCGCCCACATGCAGGATGCCGTTGGCGTCGATGTCGAAGGACACTTCGATCTGGGGCAGGCCGCGCGGTGCTGGCGGGATGCCTTCGAGGTTGAATTCGCCGAGCAGCTTGTTGCCCGAGGCCATCTCGCGCTCGCCCTGGAAGACCTTGATGGTCACGGCCGGCTGGTTGTCGTCGGCGGTGGAGAAGGTCTGTGCGAACTTGGTCGGGATGGTGGTGTTCTTGGTGATCATCTTGGTCATGACGCCACCCAGGGTCTCGATGCCCAGGGACAGGGGGGTCACGTCCAGCAGCAGCACATCCTTGCGGTCGCCCGACAGCACCTGGCCCTGGATCGCGGCGCCCACGGCCACGGCTTCATCGGGGTTCACGTCCTTGCGCGGATCCTTGCCGAAGAATTCCTTGACCTTCTCCTGCACCTTGGGCATGCGGGTCATGCCGCCGACCAGGATCACGTCGTGGATCTCGCCCACGGTCACGCCGGCGTCCTTGATGGCGGTGCGGCAGGGGGCGATGGTGCGCTCGATCAGCTCTTCCACCAGCTGTTCCAGCTTGGCGCGGGTCAGCTTGATGTTCAGGTGCTTGGGGCCCGAGGCATCGGCGGTGATGTAGGGCAGGTTCAGGTCGGTGGCGGCCGACGAGGACAGCTCGATCTTGGCCTTTTCGGCGGCTTCCTTCAGGCGTTGCAGGGCCAGCACGTCCTTGGACAGGTCGACGCCCTGTTCCTTCTTGAACTCGGTGATGATGAAGTCGATGATGCGCTGGTCGAAGTCTTCGCCGCCCAGGAAGGTGTCGCCGTTGGTGGACAGCACCTCGAACTGCTTTTCGCCGTCGACGTCGGCGATCTCGATGATGGACACGTCGAAGGTGCCGCCGCCGAGGTCATACACCGCGATCTTGCGGTCGCCGCGCTCACCCTTGTCGAGGCCGAAGGCCAGTGCGGCGGCGGTGGGCTCGTTGATGATGCGCTTGACTTCGAGGCCGGCGATGCGGCCGGCGTCCTTGGTGGCCTGGCGCTGGGCGTCGTTGAAGTAGGCCGGCACCGTGATCACGGCCTCGGTGACTTCCTCGCCGAGGTAGTCTTCGGCGGTCTTCTTCATCTTGCGCAGGATGTCGGCCGACACCTGCTGGGCCGAGATGCGCTTGCCGCGCACTTCCACCCAGGCGTCACCGTTGTCGGCGGCCACGATGGAATAGGGCATCAGGTTGATGTCCTTCTGCACTTCCTTTCGGTGAACTTGCGGCCGATCAGGCGCTTGATCGCGTACAGCGTGTTCTTGGGGTTGGTGACGGCCTGGCGCTTGGCCGAGGCGCCGACCAGCACTTCACCGTCTTCCTGGTAGGCCACGATGGAGGGCGTGGTGCGCGCGCCTTCCGAGTTCTCGATGACCTTGGTGCTGTTGCCTTCCATGATGGACACGCAGCTGTTGGTGGTGCCCAGATCGATGCCGATGATTTTTCCCATGATGTACTCCTGTATTGGCTGAGCGCTCCGACGCTCTGGTCGTGGCGCGTTGTTGGGTTTCGAGTTGTTGATGAGTTGTGGATAACTTGCCGGGTTTCAAGGCCGGGTCGAAGCTGTTCCAGAACTTATTTGGGGGCTGCCACGGTGACCAGGGCGGGGCGCAGCACGCGCTCGGCGATCAGATAGCCCTTTTGCAGCACGGTCACCACGGTGTTGGCTTCCTGCTCGGCGGGCACCATGCTGATGGCCTGGTGTTGATGGGGGTCGAAACGGGTGCCGGCCGCCGGGTTGATGGCGATCACCTTGTTGCGCTCCAGGGCGGCATTCAATTGGCGCAGGGTGGCCTGGGCGCCTTCGCGGATCTGCTCGGTGCTCGCGTCCTTGATGGCCAGTCCGGCCTCCAGGCTGTCGCACACGGGCAGCAGGCTCTCGGCAAAGCTCTCGATGCCGAACTTGCGGGCCTTGGCGATCTCGTCCTCGGCGCGGCGTCGTGCATTTTCGACGTCGGCCTTGGCGCGCAGGAACTGGTCGGCCAGTTCGGCGCTCTTGGCCTTCAGGGTGGCCAGCTCGGCCTGGGCCTGGGCCAGGGCGTCTGCCTCGTTGGCGGCCTGGGCGGCTTCCAGCTCTTCGGGGCGCATCGGGCCATCGGGGATGGCCTGGTTCTGGTTTTCGTTGGAATCAGACATTCGGCTTGCTTCGATAAGTGATCTGGACAGGGATGGCGCCGAGATGGGGCCGCGCCTGCAACTTTCAAGGCGTGGATTGTCCACCGGAACCGACCGTGTCCGGAAAGGGGGAAACGCTTGTCTTGGAAATAAAGGCGCTGCTATAATCTCTGGCTTTGCCTTGCCGTACTGCTACAGGCGCAGCGGACGGCTTCACCCAAAAGGAGTACTCAATGCGTCATTATGAAATCGTTTTGCTGATTCACCCGGATCAGAGCGAACAGGTTCCGGCCATGCTGGAGCGCTACAAGGGCATGATCACCGCCGGCGGCGGCAAGATCCACCGTGTGGAAGACTGGGGCCGCCGTCAACTGGCGTACCTGATCAACAAGCTGGCCAAGGCCCACTACCTGTGCGTGAACATCGAAGCCGACCAGGCTGTGATGGCTGAACTGGAACATGCGTTCAAGTTCAACGACGCCGTGCTGCGCCACCTGACCGTCGTCAAGAAGAAGGCTGACACCGGCCCGTCTTCGATGATGAAGACCGCCGAGCGTGAAGAGGCCCGCAAGGCCCAGCAAGCCGAATTCGCCGCAGCCAACAACTGAGGCCTGCGTCCAGTTCGTCTGACTGATTCAAGGGGGATGTGAACCACGTCGTTCTGACCGCCGTGATCGCCGAGGCCAAGCCGATGCGATTCACCCCAGCGGGATTGCCAGCCATCGATCTGCGGCTCGAATCCGAGTCCGAGGTCGAAGAAGCCGGGCATCAGCGCAAGGTGCAGGTGGGCATCAGAGCCATTGCGATCGGTGCCAATGCCGAGCGGCTTGCCAAGCAGGCGCTGGGCACGGTCTGGAGATTCACCGGATTTCTGGCCACGCCACGCAACGTCAAGACCGTCGTCTTCCACATCCAGGAATTCCAGCAAGATTAAATTTCAGGAGGCCCACATGGCCACGTTCAAGAAGTTCAACAAAGACAAGCGCCCGAAGCGCAACACCCAGTCCCTGCTGTTCAAGCGCAAGCGTTTCTGCCGCTTCACCGTCGCCGGTGTCGAAGAAATCGACTACAAGGATGTCGACACCCTGCGTGACTTCATCGCCGAAAACGGCAAGATCATCCCCGCACGCCTGACCGGCACGCGCGCCATCTATCAGCGTCAGCTGAACACCGCCATTAAGCGCGCCCGCTTCCTGGCTCTGGTGCCGTACAGCGACCAGCACAAGATCTAAGGAGAACAACCATGCAAATCATCCTGCTCGAAAAGGTTGTGAACCTGGGTAACCTCGGCGAGATCGTCAAGGTCAAGGACGGCTACGCCCGCAACTTCCTGATCCCGTCGGGCCGCGCCCGCCGTGCCACCGAAGCTGCCAAGGCTGAATTCGAAGCCAAGCGCGCCGAACTGGAAAAGGCTGCCGCTGCCAAGCTGGCCGAAGCCCAGGCTCAAGGCGAGAAGCTGACTGGCACGACCATCAAGGTCACCCAGAAGGCTGGCGTGGACGGCCGTCTGTTCGGCTCCGTCACCAACCACGACATCGCCGATGAGCTGGTCAAGCAAGGCTACCAGGTCGTGAAGTCGCAGATCCGTCTGCCCAATGGCCCGCTGAAGGTCGTTGGCGACAGCACGGTCAGCGTCGCTCTGCACACCGACGTGGTCGTCGAAGTGAACGTCTCGGTGTACGGCGAAACCGCCTGATCCCCTGCGTTTGTGAACAAAAGCCGCCTCCGGGCGGCTTTTCTTTTTGTCTGTTCTGCAAACACCCACTTGCCCAAGCCATTTCCCCACGGCATTCACAGCTTATCCCCAGCCTGTCGGCTGACGGATGGCGGTGAAGCGCTTACGATTGAAGGCTCTCAAGGAACGTCATGTCTGCCATTTTCCCGCCTGTGGGGTCTGAATTCGAGCCTGTGTTCCCCGATCCTGCACTCGACGGGATGCCGCTGCCGCCGGAGCCGTCGGGTCTTGTTCAGCACGCCATCGATCGCACGGTGGACCGTGAGGTGGCCAAGCTGCGGGTGCCGCCGCATTCGATCGAGGCCGAGTCCAGCGTGTTGGGGGGGCTGCTGCTCGACAACGGCGCCTGGGACCGGGTGGCCGACGTGGTCAGCGAAGGCGACTTCTACCGCTATGAGCACCGGATCGTCTTCGGTGTGCTGGGATCGCTGATCAACGCGGCCAAGCCGGCCGATGTGATCACGGTCTATGAAAGCCTGCAGAACCTGGGCAAGGCCGAAGAGGTCGGCGGCCTGGTCTACCTCAACTCGCTGGCCCAGTATGTCCCGAGCGCCAGCAACATCCGGCGCTATGCCGAGATCGTGCGGGAGCGTTCCATCCTGCGCAAGCTGGTCACGGCCAGCGATGAGATCGCGACGGTGGCCTTCAACCCGCAAGGGCGTGCCGTCGACAAGATTCTCGATGAGGCCGAGCAGAAGATCTTCAAGATCTCAGAAGAGGGGTCGCGCAACAAGCAGGGCTTCCAGTCGATGGACTCCCTGGTGGTGGATCTCCTGGACCGGGTCCAGGAGATGGCCGACAACACCAACGACATCACCGGCGTCCCGACCGGGTTCTACGATCTGGACCGCATGACCTCCGGCCTGCAGGCCGGCGATCTGGTGGTGCTGGCGGCCCGCCCCTCGATGGGCAAGACGGCCTTTGCGATCAATATCGCCGAGCATGTGGCGCTCAACGAAGGGCTGCCGGTGGCGGTGTTCTCGATGGAAATGGGCGCGGCCCAACTGGCGGTGCGTATCGTCGGTTCGATCGGCCGCATCAACCAGGGCAATCTGCGCACCGGCAAGCTGACCGACGAGGAGTGGCCGCGCCTGACCGAGGCCATCGAGCGGCTGCGTACCGTCTCGCTGCACATCGATGAGACGCCCGGACTGTCGCCCAGCGAACTGCGGGCCAATTCGCGACGATTGGCGCGTCAGTGCGGCAAGATGGGCTTGATCGTGGTCGACTACCTGCAGCTCATGAGCGGCTCGGGGTCGGCGGCCAGCGCGGACAACCGGGCGACCGAACTGGGCGAGATCTCGCGGGGGCTGAAGATGCTGGCCAAGGAGCTGCAGTGCCCGGTGATTGCGCTGTCCCAGCTGAACCGGAGTGTGGAGCAGCGCACCGACAAGCGCCCGATGATGAGCGATCTGCGCGAATCGGGGGCCATCGAGCAGGATGCGGACATCATCATGTTCATCTACCGTGACGACTACTACAACAAGGAAAGCAAGGACCAGAACCTCGCCGAAGTCATCATCGGCAAGCAGCGCAATGGCCCGACGGGCACGGTGAAGCTGTATTTCCACAAATCCCAGACGCGTTTCGAGAGCCTGGCCATGGGCTCCTCGGACGACTTCTGAGTCACCGGCGCCAGCGCAGGCATGCAGCCTCTGCCCTGGCACCAAAAATTGAGGGCGGTGTTGCTGCTGTCCGGCGCGCTGTTGCTGGGCAAGTGGCTGCATCACAGTTATTCGGTCCAGGGCATGCTGCATCCGCCGCGGCTGGAGGTCGGCTTGCAGGACGTGCAGCAGGCCCGGGCCCTGCTGGGGGATGTCCAGACCTTGAATCTGCGCAGTGCCGTCGATGGCGTGCTGCTGCAGGCCTGGTATGTGCCGCCGCGCAACGGGGTCGTGGTGGTGCTGGTGCATGGCGGCGGCGCCAACCGGATGCAATTCCTGCCTGAGGCGGCCGCCATGGTCCGTCTGGGCATGGGGGTGCTGCTGTATGACGCGCGTGCCTCGGGTGGCAGTGGTGGCGCGCTGCAGACCTGGGGCGATCTCGAGCGCGCCGACCTGCGCAGTGTGATCGACGCACTGAGCCATCGGCCTGGGGTGGTGCCGGGGCGCATCGGCGTCTTCGGGTTCTCGATCGGTGCCACGACGGCGGCACTGGAGGCGGCGCAGGATCCGCGCGTCGGTGCCGTGGCCTTGCAGGCGGTCTGGCCGTCACTGGAGGCCGAGCTGCGATCCAAGGCGGGTTGGCCGACCGCCATCGGATTTCCCTGGCTTCTGCACGATTTCCAGCGGGCGGGCATCCGGGTCGAGCAGATCCGGCCGCTGGACGCCGTGGCCCGCCTGGCCCCGAGGCCACTGCTGGTCATCGCGGGTGAAGCGGACGAGGACACGCCCGCCGAGGTGTCGCGCACGGTGTTTGAGGCTGCAGGCATGCCGCGGGCCTTCTGGTCCTGGCCCGGTGTGGCGCATCAGGCAGATCGCGGGCCGCAGGCCTCGGTGCATGCGCGCCAACTGGCGGACTTCTTCCTCACCCACCTGCTTTCCTGATCGGGTCCGTCAAAAAACAAGCCGCCCGAAGGCGGCTTGGTGCACGCGTGGTTTCGGCTCTCAGAGCACTTCGCTGGCAAAGTCCGCCAGCCTTGAGCGTTCGCCGCGCGCCAGCGTGATGTGGCCGCTGTGGGGCCAGCCCTTGAACTTGTCGACGGCGTAGGTGAGGCCGGAGGACCCCTCGGTGAGGTAGGGGGTGTCGATCTGGGCCAGGTTGCCCATGCAGATGATCTTGGTGCCGGGGCCGGCCCGGGTGATCAGGGTCTTCATCTGCTTGGGGGTCAGGTTCTGCGCCTCGTCGATGATCACGTACTTGTTGAGGAAGGTGCGTCCGCGCATGAAGTTCATGCTCTTGATCTTGATGCGGCTGCGGATGAGTTCATTGGTGGCGGCGCGTCCCCATTCGCCGGCATTGCCGCCATCGCCCTTGGCCAGGAATTCGAGGTTGTCATCGAGGGCGCCCATCCAGGGGCCCATCTTCTCTTCCTCGGTCCCGGGCAGGAAGCCGATGTCTTCGCCGACGCTGACCGTGGCGCGGGTCATGATGATCTCGGTGTAACGGCGATCGTCCAGCACCTGGGTCAGGCCGGCGGCCAGGGCCATCAGGGTCTTGCCGGTGCCGGCCGTCCCCGACAGCGTGACGAAGTCGATCTCCGGGTCCATGAGCAGGTTCATGGCGAAGTTCTGCTCGCGGTTGCGCGTGGTCACGCCCCAGGTGGCGTTCTTGGCGTGGGCGTAGTCCTTGAGGGTCTGCAGCACGGCCGTCTTGCCCCGGATCTCGGTCACACGGGCGTAGAGGCTCTGCTCGCCGGGGGCTTCGAAAAAGACGAACTGATTGATCAGCAGGCTGGGCACGATGGGGCCCGAGATCCGGTAATAGGTGTGGCTGCCGCTTTGCCAGCTTTCCACCGACTTGCCGTTCTTGGCCCAGAAATCCGCCGGCAGGGCCAGGACGCCCGAGTACAGCAGATCGCCGTCTTCGAGGGTCTTGTCATTCTGGTAGTCCTCGGCCGCCAGCCCCAGGGCCCGGGCCTTGACGCGCATGTTGATGTCCTTGGACACCAGCACGACCTCGCGCCGTTCGTGGGTCTTGCCGCCGTCGGCCGAATCCTGGCTGTGAAGTTGCCGCAGCGCTTCGACCACCCCGAGGATCTGGTTGTCCGCCTTGCCCTGGGGCAGGCTGGTCGGCAGGGTGTAATTGAGCGGGCGTGTCTGGAAGAACAGCTTGCCGCTGGCTTCGCGGTGGCCGGTGGAGTCGAGCTGGAGGCCGGCGCCGATGTCCGCGCCTTGCGCTCCCGCCAGCGCATCCAGTGTGCGGCTGGTCTGGCGGGCATTGCGGGCCACTTCCGTCATGCCCTTCTTGTGGCCGTCGAGCTCTTCCAGCACGATCATGGGCAGGAAGATGTCGTGCTCCTCGAAGCGGAACAGGCACATCGGATCGTGCATCAGCACATTGGTGTCGAGCACGAAGAGCTTGGTCAGGCCGCTTTGGCGTGCCTTGCGGGGCTTGGCGGCCGGGATGTTGACCGGGGTCGGAGCCTCGACTGCGGCTTCGATGGCTGCAGTGGCCGCCGGAATCGACGCTGGCGCCGGCGGCAGGGATGTCTTGCGACGTGCGCGGGGTGCGGCAGGGGTGGCCGGTCCGGGTTGGGTGGTCGGTGCGGGTGTCGGCGTCAGGCGGGCCTCAGCATGGATCTCCGGCTGGACAAGCTGTCTTTCCAGCGCCGGCACTTTCGGGGCGGATTTGCGGCTGACCCGTCCCGTGCTCTCGTAGGCGCTGCCGGGCAGGATGGTGGCTTTCTTGGATGGGGCGGGGGGCAAGGGCATGAGGTGACAGACTCCAGTGTGGCGCGAAGCGGATCAGTGTGCGAAGCGGAACCCAGGAAGCGAAAAAGCCGCCAGGAGGCCCGGGCGGCTTTTTAGGGGGGTGGGGTCGCAGGTGGAAACCAGCAGCATATGCGGCCCATTATGCATGAGCGGCGTGACCCGGCGAGAGACGGTTCTGGGCGACGGTCTCAGGCCGCTTTCTTGAGCGCTTTGAGCGCCTTGACCGACTTGAGCACCTCGTCGACATGCCCGGGCACCTTGAGGCCGCGCCATTCTTCGACGAGCAGGCCATCGGCGCCGATCAGGAAGGTGCTGCGCTCGATGCCCTTCACTTTTTTGCCGTACATGATCTTGTTCTTGACCACGCCGAACATGTGGCACATCTTTTCTTCGGTGTCCGCGATCAGCTCGAACGGCAGTTCCAGTTTCAGCTTGAAGTCATCGTGCGACTTCATGTTGTCGCGGGAGACGCCGAACACGGTGGCGCCTGCCTTGACAAATTCCTTGTATTTGTCGCGGAACTGCATCGCCTCGGTGGTACAACCGGGCGTATTGTCCTTGGGGTAGAAGTACAGCACCAGGATCTGTCCGAGGTGGCTGGTGTTCGACACCTTGGTCCCACCCGTGGCGTTCGCTTCAAATTCGGGAATGGGCTTGTTGACAACGATCGCCATAAAACTTCAATCTCGTGTGACAGGTGTGACCATAGGATGGACGGGCACGGAGGCCGTTTGCCTCTCTCTTTGTCCCCCCCATCTGCAACCTGCGATTTTACTCCGAAAACGGTTGTATCAGGGTGTTACGGATGGGGCGCCTCGAGCAGCAGGGCGGCAACCACCCGGCGGCCCTCGCCGGCCAGGATGTTGTAGGTGCGGCAGGCGGCCTGGGTGTCCATGGTCTCCAGGCCCACGCGGCGGGCCATCAGGGGGCGCAGCCAGGCGGCCGGCGGGAAGCGGTTGCGCAGGCCGCTGCCGAAGACGACGACTTCGCATTCCAGTTCGGCCAACCGGGCGAAGTGCGCTTCGGTGAGGTCTTCGAAGCGTCTGGCCGGCCAGGCCAGGCGTTCACCCGAGGCGCTGATGATCAGGCTCTCGAACTGCTTCTCGCCATTCACGGCCACCCAGCCCGGGCCATAGCCGTTGACGGATTGAACATCGAATTTGTCGGGTTGGAGCTTCATGGTGGGGCGCGCGGCGGACTGGAGGTCTCTGCGAGGGACGGTGCAGAACTGTGGTCAAATTATAGGTTTCGCTTTCAGCCGCTGCGCTGAGGGCACCATCCTGTCAGTCGCCAGAGAGGGCTTTCCGCCACCCATCGACACCATGAAAACCGTCCAGAAATCAGCCAAGCTTGCCAACGTCTGTTACGACATCCGCGGTCCGATCATGGACCGAGCGCGTCAGATGGAAGACGAGGGACAGAAGATCATCAAGCTCAACATTGGCAATCTGGCGGTGTTCGGTTTCGATTCGCCCGAGGAGATCCAGCAGGACATGATCCGCAACCTGCCGAACTCGGCGGGCTATTCGGACAGCAAGGGCATCTTTGCGGCGCGCAAGGCGGTCATGCACTACACCCAGCAGCAGGGCATCAAGGGTGTCACGCTGGACGACATCTACCTCGGCAACGGTGCCAGCGAACTCATCGTGATGGCCACCAATGCCCTGCTCGACAACGGCGACGAGCTGCTGCTGCCCTCGCCGGACTACCCCCTTTGGACCGCCGCCGTCAGCCTCTCGGGCGGCACGCCGGTGCACTACCGCTGCGACGAGGACAACGGCTGGATGCCCAGCCTGGAGGACATCCGCAGCAAGATCACGCCGCGCACCAAGGGCATCGTGGTGATCAACCCGAACAACCCCACCGGGGCCCTGTATTCGGACGATCTGCTCAAGGCCATCGTGGTCATTGCCCGTGAACATGGCCTGGTCATCTTTGCCGACGAGGTCTATGACAAGGTGCTGTATGACGACGTCAGGCACACCGCCATCGGCTCGCTCAGCGAGGACGTGCTCACGCTGACCTTCAACTCGCTGTCCAAGAGCTACCGATCCTGCGGCTACCGGGCCGGCTGGATGGTGGTCTCGGGCGACAAGAAGCCGGCCCGCGATTACATCGAAGGCCTGAACATGCTGTCCAACATGCGGCTGTGTTCCAACGTGCCGGGTCAGTACGCGATCCAGACGGCGCTGGGCGGCTACCAGAGCATCCACGACCTGGTCTGCGAGGGCGGGCGCCTGCGCCGCCAGCGCGACCTGGCCTACGAACTGATCACCGCGATCCCCGGCGTCAGCTGCGTCAAGCCGACGGCCGCGCTCTACATGTTCCCGCGCCTGGACCCCGAGGTCTATCCGATCCGCGACGACCAGCAGTTCTTCCTCGAACTGCTCGAGGAGACCCGTGTGATGCTGGTGCAGGGCACAGGCTTCAACTGGCCCGACACCGACCATTTCCGCATCGTGTTCCTGCCCCACGAGGACGATCTGCGCGAGGCCATCGGCCGCATCGCGCGCTTCCTCGAGCAATACCGCAAACGCGCCCAGGCGGCCTGACGCCGCGCCCCTGCCTTTCAAGGACCCCGCCCATGAAACACCTGGCTGCCTCGTTCCTGATCGGCTGGATCGCCAGCCTGGGCCTGGTCCGCGCCGAGGCGGCCCAGGCGGCCGAACCGGTGAGCTTCAGTTACAAAGACTGGGTGCTGCAATGCGACAACACCGGCACCTGCCGGGCCGCCGGCTACCAGGAGGAAGAGGGCGACTCGGACCCGGTCTCCCTGATGCTGACGCGCGCTGCCGGGCCGGGAACACCGGTGCAGATCGAGCTGCAGGTCTACAGCGACAACGAGACCCACGGGCCCTACAAACTCACGGTCGGGCGTCTGAACATCGGTGGCCTGGAGGGGGACAGCCTGCTGATCCCCGAGGCCCGTGTGCCCGAGCTGCTGCGTGAACTGCTCCGCAGCGCCTGGGGGGTGGTGAACAGCCCGGCACGCAAGGCGCCCTGGACTCTGTCGCTGGCCGGTCTGAACGCTGTGCTGCTGAAGATGGACGAGGCCCAGGGTCGGCTCGACACCCCCGCTGCGCTGGTCAGAAAGGGCTCACGTGAAGAGTCCTCGGTGCCTGCTGCCACGGCGACCCCGCGGCTGGTGCCGGTCAAGCCGGTGGCCACTCGGCCAGGCGATGCGGGACTGGTCAAACCCCTGTTGGCGGCCATCGATCCCGGGACCGTCGCCGAGCAGTGCAACTCTCCTGACATCGACCCGGCCAGCGCCGTCGTGACGCGGCTGAGCGCGCATGAAGTGCTGTTGGCGCTGCCTTGCAGCACGGGGGCCTACAACGGCACCCAACTGCTGTGGGTGGCCCGTGACCGGCCGCCATACAAACCGGTGCTGCAAGAGGCCAACGGCGACTTCGATGCCAAGACCGGCACCGTGTTCTCGAGCATGAAGGGGCGGGGCATCGGCGACTGCTGGTCCAACCAGAGCTGGCAACTCACCGCCCAGGGCTTCGTGCTCTCGGGCTCCTCGAACACCGGGCTGTGCCGTGGTTTTCCCGGCGGGGCCTGGCCCCTGCCCGACTATGTGACCCGTTGAGGCCGCAACTTCCGTCTTTTCCGCCTCACCCATTCCAACTTCTGAAGTGACCTCCATGAAACCCATCCAAGTAGGCCTGCTGGGCATCGGCACCGTCGGCAGCGGCACCTTCCAGGTGCTGCAGCGCAACCAGGCCGAGATCCGGGGCCGCGCCGGCCGAGGCATTGAAATCACCATGGTGGCCGACCTCGATGTGGAGCGCGCCCGCGCCATCGTGGGCGACCAGGCCCGGGTGGTGAACGATGCGCGTGCCGTGATCGCCAACCCCGAGATCGACATCGTGGTCGAACTGATCGGCGGCTATGGCATCGCCAAGGCCCTGGTGCTGGAGGCCATCGCGGCCGGCAAGCACGTGGTGACCGCCAACAAGGCGCTGCTGGCCGTGCATGGCACCGAGATCTTCGCCGCCGCCTCGGCCAAGGGGGTCATGGTGGCTTTCGAGGCCGCCGTGGCCGGCGGCATCCCGATCATCAAGTCGCTGCGCGAAGGGCTGACCGCCAATTCCATCCAGTGGATTGCCGGCATCATCAACGGCACCACCAATTTCATCCTGTCCGAGATGCGCGACAAGGGCCTCGACTTCGAGGTGGTGCTCAAGGAGGCTCAGCGCCTGGGCTATGCCGAAGCCGATCCCACCTTCGACATCGAAGGCGTCGATGCGGCCCACAAGGCCACCCTGATGAGCGCCATCGCCTATGGCATCCCGGTGCAGTTCGACAAGGCCTATGTCGAGGGCATCACGCGCCTGTCGGCCTCCGACATCCGCTATGCCGAACAACTGGGCTACCGCATCAAGCTGCTGGGCATCACCAAGCGCACGGCCCAGGGCATCGAGTTGCGGGTGCACCCGAGTCTGGTGCCGGCCAAGCGCCTGATCGCCAATGTCGAAGGCGCGATGAACGCGGTCATGGTGCAGGGCGATGCCGTGGGCACCACGCTCTACTACGGCAAGGGCGCCGGCGCCGAGCCCACCGCCAGTGCGGTGATCGCCGACCTGGTCGACATCACCCGGCTGCACACCGCCGACAGCGCCCACCGGGTGCCGCACCTGGCCTTCCAGCCCGATGCCATGAGCGATGCCCCGGTGCTGCCGATGAGCGAGGTGGTGACCAGCTATTACCTGCGCCTGCGCGTGTCCGACGAGGCCGGCGTGCTGGCCCGCGTCACCGGCATCCTGGCCTCGGCCGGCATCAGCATCGATGCGGTGCTGCAGCGCGAGGCCGACGAGGTGGGCGGCGAGGGCTCGACCCAGACCGACCTCATCATCCTGACCCATGACACCCGCGAAGGCACCATGAACACCGCGCTGGCCGAGATGCAGGGGCTGCCCACCGTGCTGGCCCCCATCACGCGCATCCGCAAGGAAGAGCTGGCTTGATGCGGCCGACCCTGAATGGCTGGAACAGGAAGCAACCATGAAGTACCTGAGCACCCGTGGTCATGCCGACCGCAAGCGTTTTTGTGAAATCCTGCTCGAAGGCCTGGCCCCCGATGGCGGCCTGTGCCTGCCCGAGCACTACCCCCAGGTCGATGACGCCACCCTGGGCCGCTGGCGTGAGGTCTATCACCGCCAGGGCTACGCCGAACTGGCCTACGAGATCCTGTCGCTGTACATCGACGACATCCCGTCCGCCGACCTGCGCGCCCTTTGCCACAAGACCTACACCGCCGAGGTCTTCGGCACCGGCGAGATCGTGCCGCTGCGCCACCTCGAAGACGGCCTGTGGCTCGAAGGCCTGTCCAACGGACCCACCCTGGCCTTCAAGGACATGGCGATGCAGCTGCTCGGCAACCTGTTCGAGTACGAGCTGGGCCGGCGCGGCGAAGAGCTCAACATCCTGGGGGCGACTTCCGGCGACACCGGCAGCGCGGCCGAATATGCCATGCGTGGCAAGAAGGGCGTGCGGGTCTTCATGACCAGCCCGCACGGCCGCATGAGCCCGTTCCAGCAGGCCCAGATGTTCAGCCTGCAGGACGCCAACATCTTCAATCTCGCGGTCGAAGGCGTCTTCGACGATTGCCAGGACATCGTCAAGGCGGTGTCCAACGACCTGGCCTTCAAGCGCCAGTACCGCATCGGCACCGTCAACTCGATCAACTGGGCGCGGCTGCTGGCCCAGGTGGTCTACTACTTCGCGGGCTATCTGCAGGCCACCGAGCACAACGGCCAGAAGGTCAGCTTCACCGTGCCCTCGGGCAACTTCGGCAATGTCTGCGCCGGGCATGTGGCGCGCATGATGGGCCTGCCGATCGAGCGTCTCGTGGTGGCCACCAACGAGAACGACGTGCTCGACGAGTTCTTCCGCACCGGCCTGTACCGCGTGCGCGGCAGTGCCGACACGCACGAGACCTCCAGTCCCTCGATGGACATCTCCAAGGCCAGCAACTTCGAACGCTTCATCTTCGATCTGCTGGGCCGGGATGCAGCGCGGGTCAGCCAGTTGTTCGGGCAACAACTGTCCGGTCCGGGCTTCTTCGATCTCGGCGCCGACCCTCTGTTTGCAGGGGCTGCGAGCCGTTACGGCTTCAGCAGCGGGCGCAGCACCCATGCCGACCGCCTGGCCACGATCCGCGACAGCTTCCAGCGCCATGGCGTGACCATCGACCCCCATACCGCCGATGGTGTGAAGGTGGCGCGCGAGTTGCGCGGCAGCACCGCGGTGCCGATGATCGTGCTCGAGACCGCGCTGCCGATCAAGTTCGCTGCCACCATCACGGAAGCCCTGGGCCATGAGCCGGAGCGCCCGGCCCGATTCGCCGGCATCGAAGACCTGCCCAAGCGCGTCCAGGTGGTGCCTGCCGATGTGGCGGTGGTCAAGGCCTACATCGAGTCGCATTGCCGCTGAGGCGATGAGCTCCCGGTCAGTGCGCGCATGAAGGTCGTCGGTTTTGCCGGCTATTCCGGTTCGGGCAAGACCACCTTGCTCGAGCAGTTGATTCCCTGTCTGCGTGCGCAAGGCTTGCGGGTCTCGGTGGTCAAGCATGCCCACCACCGCTTCGACATCGACCACCCGGGCAAGGACAGCTGGCGCCACCGTCAGGCCGGCGCCTTCGAGGTGGTGGTGGCCAGCGAGCACCGGCTGGCCCTGATGCGTGAATACGAGCAGCCGCAGCGCCTGAGCGTGCACGAGCTGCTGGCCCAGCTGGATCCCACCGTGGATTGGGTGCTCATCGAAGGCTACAAGGAAAGCGGACTGCCGAAGATCGAGGTCTGGCGCGAGCCCGAGCCCGGTCGGCCGCCGCGCCCCCTGCGTCAGCCGGAAGACCCCTGGGTGCTGGCCGTCGCCACCGACCGGCCGCAACGCCTGCCGCAGCCCCCCTCGTGCCCGGTGCTGGATCTGAACCGCGCCGACGCCCTGGCCACCTGGCTGCTCGACAATGGCAGCCTGTTCGAATACGTCATTCCCTGCCCGCCATGAACCTCCCCGCCGATCGACCTGTTCCCAAGCCCCTGCGCCCGCTCGATGATGTGCTGGCCGAGCTGCTGGGCTATGCCCGGCCCCTGCGCGAGGCGGATTGGCCGGTCGAGACGGTCTCCACCTTCGAGGCCGATGGCCGGGTGTTGGCCGAGGAGGTGGTGTCGCCGTTGCAGGTGCCGCCGCACGACAACAGCGCCATGGACGGCTATGCGGTGTGCTGCGCCGATGTGCCTGCGCCGGGGACCGAACTGGAGGTCTCGCAGCGCATTGCCGCCGGCCAGGCGCCGTCGCCGCTGCGGCCCGGCACCGCCGCCCGCATCTTCACCGGGGCGCCGGTGCCCGAGGGCGCCGACGCGGTGCTGATGCAGGAGCACTGCGAAGCGCTCGGTGAGGGCGCGACGGCCCGGGTGCGCCTACTGCAAGCCCCTCGGCCCGGCCTGGCGATCCGCCGAGCCGGCGAGGATGTGGCCCGTGGCAGCGTGGTGCTGGCCGCCGGCCAACGCCTGGGGCCGGCCTCGCTCGGCCTGGCCGCGAGTGTGGGGCGCGCGCAGCTGCAGGTGGCCCGACGCCCCCGCGTGGCCCTGTTTTCCACCGGCGACGAATTGGTCATGCCCGGCGAGGTGCCGCCCGAGCAACTGAAGGCCGGGGCCATCTACAACTCGAACCGCTTCTTCCTGCGCGCGCTGCTGCTGCGCATGGGCTGCGAGGTCAGCGACCTGGGCATCGTGCCCGACCAGTTGCAGGCCACCCAGGCGGCCCTGGCCGAGGCGGCCCGCGAGCACGACCTGATCCTCACCAGCGGCGGGGTCAGCGTGGGCGAGGAAGACCACGTGAAGCCGGCGGTGCAGGCCCTGGGCGAGCTGCACCTCTGGCAACTGGCCATCAAGCCGGGCAAGCCGTTTGCCTACGGCCGCGTCGGCACCAGCCATTTCGTCGGCCTGCCGGGCAACCCGGTCTCGGGCTTTGTCACCTTCCTGATGCTGGTGCGGCCCTTCCTGCTGCGTCTGCAGGGCGTCCAGGCGGTGGCGCCAAAGGCGGTGGCCCTGCCCGCGCACTTTGACTGGGGCAAGGGCGACAAGCGCCGTGAGTTCCTGCGGGTGTGGCGCAATGCGCAGGGCGGGCTGGATCTGTTCCCCAACCAGAGTTCGGGGGTGCTGACCTCGGCGGTCTGGGGCGACGGCCTGGTCGACAACCCGGCCGGCACCGTGATCCGACAGGGAGACCCGGTGTCCTTCGTGTCGTTTGCCGAGCTGCTGTCATGAGTGCTGCGCTGAACATCCGCCTGCGCTATTTCGCCTCCATCCGCGAAGCCCTGGGCTGCGGCGCGGAAGACCTCTCGACCGGCGCCGCCACCGTGGGTGCGCTGCGCGACGAGCTGCTGGCGCGCGGCGGGGCCTATGCCGAGGCCCTGGGGCGCCAGCGACCGGTGCGCATGGCGCTGGATCAGACCCTGTGCGAGGAGTCGGCCGCCCTGGTCGACGGCGCCGAACTGGCCTTCTTCCCGCCGGTCACCGGCGGCTGAGTTCGCCGCAGCCCAGGGGCGTGGGCCTTCATTCCGGCAGGGCTGGGCAGCGCCAGCCCAGCAGTTCGGCCAGCCGGCAGATGATCCAGCCGGCCTCGGGGCGGCCCAGGCCGGCGTCGGCATGGCAGAGGCCGCTGTGCATGCGCAGCAGGATGCCCTCCTCGGATGGGGCCTCGACGTGGTAGAGGCGCTGGGCCTGCTCGACCAGGTGGTGCGCCAGGTCCTCGCAAAGCTCGTGGCGGGCACGGACCTGCGCCACCGGCGCACGCAGGCGTTGGCGGCTGTCGCTGTAGAGGGCGATGAAAGAGGGCGGGACGAAGATCTGGTTCTCGTCTGACATGGTCGGCAGCGCAGGGGTGTCGGGAAGTGCAGGTGGGGGGCGCAGGTCAATCGGGCACGAAGCGGCTCTGGAACCGGGCCTCATCGGCTTCGAGTTCGAAGCTCACCATCTGTCCCATCTTCATGTCGGAGAGCCGACAGGCCGCAAAGAGGCTGTATCGGCCTGTCAGGTCGTAGCTCGGCAGGTCGATCAGCGCATAGGGGTAGGGCAGGAACAGGCGATGTTCGAAGATCTCGCGATGCTGATTGCGCGGCGAGGGGAACAGCTTGTAGTTGTCGATGGTGATGGTTTGGCTGGCCATGGTGCAAGCGGCGGTAAAGTGTGCATCCTAAAGGGCTCTTTGAATGACGGGGCCGAGAAAAAGGAATCCATGGCCAAAAACACCCACGAATGGACCCAGAAGGTCATGACCCTGCTGAAGGCCGGCAATGCCCAGGCCGCCATCGCCCAGATCAAGGTGGCGCCCAGTGTGGCCGACCTGAACCGGCTCAAGACCGCCCTGAGCGCGCCTGCGGCGCCCCGCCTGCCCGAGGTGTCGCGGGTGGTGGACGAACAACTGGTGCTGTTGTCGGCCCCTCGCCTGCACCGTGCCCCCTGACCGTCGGCGAACCCGGCCCTGTCGCCCCTCATCGGAGCTGATGCCATGACCTCCCTGCCGACCGAACTCCGTTTTGCCCTGGTGGCGCATCGCCTGCATCGCCAGCCGGGCACCGGCGCCCTGCAGCGCTGGGCCCGATCCTGCGAATCCGCCCTGGGGCGTCTGCCCTGGCGGCTGGCCGTGGTGGGCGCCAGCCATGATGCGCTGGAACGCGAGGCCCTGCTGGTGGGGCAACTGCCTCTGGAGCGCCTGCCCAGCGGGCGCGAGGGCGGCCTGATGCGGGTGGTCTCGCGCGTGGCGGGCGGCCTGGCGCCAGAGCGGGCTCTTGACGGCGTCTTCTTCCTGATGGACCCGGTCGATCCTTCCTCGACCTTCCCCGAGGCGCAGGCGCTCAAGCGCCAGTGCGTGACCCATGGCAAGCCCTTCGTGCCGACCCTGGCCGGCGCACTCGAATGGGTGGCGGTCGAATCGCTGCGGGCCGGACTGGACGGCACCGGCGTGCACGGCATCGGCCCGCTGCTGGACCTGGAGAGCCAGACCGCCGCCCTGATCGCCCATGATGCGCGCAAGACCCAGATGGTCGAATTCGTCGGCGAGCATTTCGAGCTGCTGTCGCGCTTCGGATCCCGGGTGGCCACCGGCACCACGGGGGGGCTGCTCAACGAGCTGGCCTGGTCGCGCGGCTGGCCTGCCGGCCAGCCCTGGGTGCAGCGCTACCAGAGCGGGCCGCTGGGCGGGGATGCGCAGATCGCCGAATTGGTGCTGGACGGCCGGTGTCAGAAGGTCATCTTTTTTGAAGACCCGCATGTGGCGCGCCAGCACGAAGCCGACATCCAGCTCATGGAGCGGGCGGTCTGGAGTGCCGGCGAGCACACCAGCTGCCTCAACTCGCCGGCCATGGCGCGCCGTTGGGCCCAGGCCCTGGGGCGGCTCTGAGGGCTGCGGCGGCCCACCTCAAGGCGATGCGAGGAAATCGAGGCCTGCCTCACAAGAAGCACCCCCAATGCTTGAAATGTCAGCGGGGTGTGCTGTCCGTGGCGCCACGCAGCCGCGCCGCCTGGGCCTGCGCCTCTGTCAGCAGCAGTTCCCAATCGCTCGGTGGGTGACCGCTGGCCAACATCTTCCTGAACACCCGATACGCATCGGAATCGCTCTCGTAGGCGCGCTTGGTGTCCGCATCGTTGACCCAAGCCAGGACGATCACCTTGCTGGGTGCGTGAAAGCGGAAGAACAGCCGATATTGCTGGAAGAACTTGGCCCGGAGCCAGTGCCTGTGCTCGTCGCCAAGCGTGTTGCCCTGCCGGTACTCAGGTCGTGCAGGGTCTTGCGCAATGACATCGAACGCCAGGCTGACGATGGCGGCAAGCCTCTTGGCGGCATTCTTCTTTTTGTAGCCCTCCGGGTCTTTCGCTTGCAGCTCGGCCACCTGTCCAAGCAATTTCTCGTACTGGTCTAGAAACAGGGGGTGCGCGAAAACCGTCCAGCCGTGGATCACCACATCGTGCTGCTGGCTGGGTCTTTCAGGGAAGTTCTGTCGGCGAGGCGGCAGAAGGCCGGAACCCACGTGGCGGGTGGGGTTCATTCGTCTTCTGGTGAGAGAGGGGTGTCCAGGTCGAACTTCACACCCGCGGTCAGCTCGCGCCCCCGTTGAACCAGGCCCATGTCAATGCGTTGGAGACGTTCGGGATGCGCGGTGAGGTCGTGAGCCAGAAAATGCAGGAATTGCCCGATGACAGGGTCATCCTCTTCAGCGGTAGCCCGGGTCAGGACGACCTCGCCTGTGGGCTGGATCGCATAGTGGATCTTGTCGCGCTTGCTCAGGCGCAGGGCTCGGCGGACGGCTTCTGGAACCGTGGTCTGGTAGCGGTCGGTCAGAGTGGACTCGGCCTCAAGTGCGGTAGGCATGACGCAATCTCCGGACGGGAAGAAGAGGAATGTCCGCATGGTAATGCATTTGCATTGTCGGGGAGAATCTCGAGGAGCTGCGGGCGAATAGACCTGCAAAGGCATGGCTCCGAGGACCGGACTCAGAGCAGGTCCTGCACCGTCTCGACCGGCCGGCACAGCCGGGTCCCTTTCGGGCTGCTCACGATGGGGCGGTTGATCAGCACCGGGTGCTGCCCCATGAAGTCCAGCAGTTGCTCGTCGGTCCAGTGCGGCTCGTCGAGCCGGAGTTCCTTGGCCAGGGCCTCCTTGCCGCGCAGCAGGCCCCGCACGCCCTGGCCCGAGGCCTGGGCCAGCGCCTTCAGCCTGGCCCGGTCTGGCGGGTTCTGCAGATACAGGACCACCTCGGGCTCGATACCGGCTTCGCGGATCAGCGCCAGCACCTGGCGCGAGGTGCTGCATTTGGGGTTGTGGTAGATCGTGACTTGTTCCATGGGGTGCTTCCGAGAGGAGGGGGCGGGCCTTGGGCCTGCGCTCAGGCCGACTGCCCTGGATTGTCCGGCAAGCCGCGCAGTGCGGCGCAAAGCGCGGGCGAGGCGGCGGCCATCGGCGGTCTCAGTTCGTCGCGCAACCAGCCCTGGGCGGCCAGCAAGGCCTTCACCGGCGCCGGGTTGGGCTCGGCAAAGGCGGCTTCGATCAGGGGGCGCAGAAGGCGCCACAACGGCCGGGCCCGCGGCAGGTCGGACGCTTGGAGGGCTTCGATCAGGTCGACGAAACGGCGGGTCTGCAGGTGGGCGCTGGCGGCGATGGCGCCGGCGCCGCCCAGCGCCAGGGTGCTGAAGATCTGGGCGTCCTCTCCGGCCAGCACCTGGAGCCGGCCTTCCTCGATCAGCGCCTGGGTCTTGCGCGCATCGCCGCCGCAGTCCTTGATGGCCTGGATCCGAGGGTGTTGCGCCAGCGCGCGCAGCGTGTCCAGCTCGATCGCCACCCCGGTGCGGTAGGGGATGTCATAGAGGATCAGCGGGACCTGGCTGGTGTCTGCGATGGCCTCGAACCACTGGCGCAGGCCCGGCTGGCCCGGGCGGATGTAGTGGGGGGCGCTGACCAGCCAGCCGGTCAGCGCCCGGTCGGCGAGCTGGCGCACGCGGCCCAAGGTCTGCGGCAGGTGATAGCCCGACAGCCCCATGACGACCGGCAGGCCCCCGGCATGGCGCAGCACGGTGTCGAGCACGGCGGCCTGCTCGTCGTGGTCCAGGGCGGCGGCCTCGCCGGTCGAGCCGCAGGCGATCAGACCCGCAATGCCCTGGCCGGCCAGGTGGGTGGTCAGGCGCCCGAGGGCCGGGTGGTCGACGGTGCCGTCGCGAAACGGGGTGACGAGGGGGATCCACAGACCCTGGAACAGGGCGGACGGTTGGATGGGCATGAGGTGTTTTCCTTTGCAACAGGGGCGACCGAGGTCATGAACCTTCATCGGGCGCGCGACGGTGGCTGGAAAACGGGGGGAAGGGGCTTGCCAGTCGGTTCCATCGCTCATCCGAGGACGGAACCGCAGCTCCGGTCAGATGAGCTGGGATTTTTTGGCTTTGTTCACGCCACAGGCCAGGCCAGGCGCGCGTTGGCGGCCGGTTTGCTGGGACTGGTGCGTGGACATGGTCGCAGTATATCTGTCGGCGCAGATCGTCTGTCGGCGGTGCCACAATGCCGTTCATGAGCCGACCTCCCCGTGTGACGATCCAGACCGCCGACTTCGATGTGTCCGCCGAATTGGCGGCCCTGCGCGCCCACGACCGGCGGGTGGGGGCCGTGTGCAGCTTTGTCGGCACCGTGCGGGGCGGCTATGAAGGCAACAACGGGGCCCCGATCCTGTCGCTGGAGCTCGAGCACTACCCCGGCATGACCGAGAAATCCATCGAGGCCATGATCGATGAGGCGCATGGCCGCTTCGACCTGTATGGTGCCCGGGTGGTGCACCGGGTGGGCTTGCTGCAGCCCGGCGAACAGATCGTGCTGGTGGCCGTCACTTCGGCGCACCGGGGCCAGAGTTTCCTGGGCTGCGAGTTCCTGATGGACTACCTCAAGACCCAGGCCCCGTTCTGGAAGAAGGAGCAGACCCCCCATGGCGCCCTTTGGGTGGACGCCCGCGTCAGTGACGACGCCGCCCTGGCCCGATGGGGCATCGAGGCCCGCAACGCCTGAACCCGGCGTTCAATGCAGGTAGCGCGGCGCGCCGGGGACTGCGGGGCGGTCCGGGGCCGGGTCGCCGGACGGCGGGTGCTCCGGCAGGCCCCAGTCGGTCTGCTTCAACGACAGGCTCAGCAATTGCACCAGGGCCTGCAGCAAGGCGGGCTCGAGCTCCAGCTCGACCCCGCGCTCCTCTTCGCGGTCCTGGCGTTTTTCCTGGAACGAGATGGCCATGCGCTGGCCCTGGCGTGTCTGGCTGATCTCGGTGACCAGCAGCGGCTCGGCCCCCAGCGGCAGCTCGGCGCCGCCCTCTTCGAACGGGGTGCTGAGGTCGGGTGCCTCCGGGCCTTCGGCGGCGTCGGACGCGGGGGGCGCCGGGGCCGGCGGCGCGGCCTGGGCACCCATGGCCTGCGCGCCTTCGCACAGGTGCGGCCACCAGCCGCGCAGCAGGGCGCGGGTCAGCCACAGGCGCAGTTCCTGCTGCGTGGTGGTGTTGAAGCGCATCAGAATGCGATCCTGGTCCCGCAGGTACTGAACCGACAGCTGGTGGATGTCCATGCTTTGATTTTAGTCAGCCAGCCCGTTGGCGGGGGCTCTTGAAATACACCGACAGGGCCACAAGCTGCCGGATCAATCGGAGAACACACCCATGCGAGTCGACAAATTCACCACCAAGTTCCAGGAAGCGCTGGGCGAGGCCCAGAGCCTGGCCCTCGGCAACGACCATGCCTACATCGAGCCGGTCCACATCCTGGTGGCCATGTTGCGCCAGCAGGACGGCCCCAGTGCCCTGCTGCAGCGCGCCGGCGTCAATGTCGGCGGCCTGCTGGCGGCGGCCGAGGCCGCCGTCAAGCGCCTGCCCCAGGTGCAAGGTCAGGAGCAGGTCCAGTTCAGCCGCGAGTCCGGCGTGCTGTTCCAGGCCACCGAGAAAGAGGCCCTCAAGCGCGGCGATCAGTACATCGCCAGCGAGCTGTTCCTGCTCGCGCTGGCCGACAGCAAACTCGAGCTGGCCGCCACCGCCAAGGGCTTCGGTCTGGGGCGCAAGAGCCTCGAGGCCGCGATCGACGCCGTGCGCGGCGGCCAAAATGTCAACAGCCCGGAGGCCGAGGGGCAGCGCGAGGCGCTCAAGAAATACTGCCTCGATCTGACCGAGCGCGCCCGCCAGGGCAAGCTCGACCCGGTGATCGGGCGTGACGACGAGATCCGCCGTGCCATCCAGGTGCTGCAGCGCCGCAGCAAGAACAACCCGGTGCTGATCGGTGAGCCCGGCGTGGGCAAGACCGCCATCGTCGAAGGCCTGGCCCAGCGCATCGTGGCCGGCGAGGTGCCCGACTCGCTCAAGGGCAAGCGCGTGCTGTCGCTGGACATGGCCTCGCTGCTGGCCGGTGCCAAGTACCGCGGCGATTTCGAGGAGCGCCTCAAGAGCGTGCTGACCGAACTGGCCAAGGATGAAGGCCAGACCATCGTCTTCATCGACGAACTGCACACCATGGTGGGGGCCGGCAAGGCCGAAGGCGCGATGGATGCCGGCAACATGCTCAAGCCGGCCCTGGCGCGTGGCGAACTGCATTGCGTGGGCGCCACCACCCTGGACGAATACCGCAAATACATCGAGAAGGATGCCGCCCTGGAGCGCCGCTTCCAGAAGATCCTGGTCGGCGAACCGACGGTCGAGGCCACCATCGCCATCTTGCGCGGTCTGCAGGAGAAATACGAGGTCCACCACGGTGTGGACATCACCGACCCGGCCATCGTGGCCGCCGCCGAACTCAGCCACCGCTACATCACCGACCGCTTCCTGCCCGACAAGGCCATCGACCTGATCGACGAGGCTGCGGCCAAGATCAAGATCGAGATCGACTCCAAGCCCGAGGCCATCGACAAGCTCGACCGCCGCCTGATCCAGCTGCAGATCGAACGCGAGGCCATGAAGAAGGAGACCGACGAGGCTTCTCAGAAGCGCCTGGACCTGATCGAGGAAGAGATCGCCAAGCTGCAAAAGGAGATCGCCGACCTCGAAGAGATCTGGCAGGCCGAGAAGGCCCAGGCCCAGGGCAGCCAGCAGGTGCGCGAGGCCATCGACAAGCTGCGCCAGCAGATCGAGGAACTGACCCGCAAGGGCGATTTCAACAAGGTGGCCGAACTGCAGTACGGCAAGCTCCCCGAGCTCGAGAAGCAGCTCAAGGAGGCCCAGGCCAAGGAAAGCGGCAAGGCCGCCAATGGCGAGGGTGCCCAGGCGCCGAGATTGTTGCGCACGCAAGTGGGGGCCGAGGAGATCGCCGAGGTGGTCAGCCGCGCCACCGGCATCCCGGTGTCCAAGATGATGCAGGGCGAGAAGGACAAGCTGTTGCAGATGGAAGACAAGCTGCACGAGCGCGTGGTCGGCCAGGACGAGGCCATCAGCGCGGTGGCCAATGCCATCCGCCGTTCGCGCTCGGGCCTGTCCGACCCCAACCGTCCCACCGGCTCCTTCCTGTTCGTGGGCCCCACGGGCGTGGGCAAGACCGAGCTGTGCAAGGCGCTGGCGGGCTTTCTGTTCGACTCGGAAGAGCATCTGATCCGCATCGACATGAGCGAATTCATGGAGAAGCATTCGGTGGCCCGGCTGATCGGTGCGCCTCCGGGCTACGTCGGCTATGAAGAGGGCGGCTACCTGACCGAGGCGGTGCGCCGCAAGCCCTACAGCGTGGTGCTGCTCGACGAGGTCGAGAAGGCCCATCCCGACGTGTTCAACGTGCTGCTGCAGGTGCTCGACGACGGCCGCCTCACCGACGGCCAGGGCCGCACGGTGGACTTCAAGAACACGGTGATCGTGATGACCAGCAACATCGGTTCGCACCACATCCAGGCCATGGTGGGCCAGCCCTACGAGGACATCAAGGATGCGGTGTGGGACGAGCTGAAGAACCACTTCCGCCCCGAGTTCCTGAACCGCATCGACGAGACCGTGGTCTTCCATGGCCTGGATGCCAGACACATCGAATCCATCGCCCGCATCCAGCTGCAGGTGCTGCAGCGGCGCCTCGACAAGCTCGAACTCACGCTGCAGGTCTCGCCGGCAGCGTTGGGCGAGCTGGCCAAGGTCGGTTTCGATCCGGTGTTCGGGGCGCGCCCGCTCAAGCGTGCGATCCAGCAACGCATCGAGAATCCGCTGTCCAAGCTGCTGCTCGAAGGGCGTTTCCTGCCCAAGGACGTGATCCCGGTCGATGTCGACCCGGTGCAGGCGCCGGGGGTGTTCAAGTTCGGCCCCACGGTCCATTGAGGCCGGCCCTGAACTTTCAAGGAGGCCCGGGGTCTGACCGGGCCTTGAGCCTCCCGAAAGGAAAACCGTGTCCGGATTGAACCAGGCCCTGGCTTCGTTGAGCCGCCTTGTGCTGCGCCTGCTGTTGGCCGCCGCAGCCACCCTGTTTGTGCTGAGCCTGCTGGCGGCGGTGGCGGTGCTGGCCGCCATCTGGTCCTTGCGCGCCGTCTGGGCGCGTCTGCGCGGCCGTCCCGTGACGCCTTTCGTGCGCCGCTTCGACCTCGGCGCCGGCTTCGGCCAGGTGATGCGCCGCGGCGCGGGCCGCGGACCGGTCCGCGAGGACGAGATCATCGATGTGCAGGCCCGTGACCTGCCGGGCCCCGCGCAGGAGGGGCGGCCCGGCGGCGCACTGCCGCCCCAGTGAAAACGATCGGTAAATGACGGGGCTTTGTGCCGCTGATGCGGCCCATGGCCCTGCGGGCCTGGGTTAGAGTGGCGGCCATACTTTTGCGCCCGAGGATCACACATGGCAGCCAGGCGATTCGCCATCACCGCCTCCGACCGTTACATGGGCGTGTTCGAGGCCTTTCTGCAGAAGGGATGGGAGCCGGTCAAGCTGTTTGCCGCCCCCACCGACGAACGCGTGCACAACCACAAGGGCGTGCTGGCCAGGGCGGCGGAACTCAAGATCGACATCCAGATGTCGCGCATGACCGAGCGGGACCTGGCCGACCTGGGCGCGCGGGGCTGCGATCTGCTGGTGGTGGCCAGCTACCAGTGGCGCATCGGCAACTGGTCGGCCCACCTGCCGCATGCGGTCAATTTCCACCCCGCGCCGCTGCCGGCCTACCGGGGGCCCTATCCCCTGGTCTGGGGCATCCTCGACCAGCAGACCCGGTGGGGCACCACCTGCCACAAGGTCGCGGCTGAATTCGACACCGGCGACATCCTGGCCCAGCGTTGTTTCGACATGTCGGCCGACGAGACCCATGAAAGCCTGGACCTCAAGACCCAGATGGCCACCAAACGCCTGGCCCATGAGGTGGCCGGTCATTTCGATGCGCTGTGGGCGAACGCGCAGCCGCAGGGGCCGGGCCACTATGCCCACCTCTGGACCGAGGCCCAGCGCACCATCGATTTCAATGAATCGGCCGAGCAGATCAAGCGCCAGCTGCGGGCCTTCGGGCGCTGGGAATGTGTGGCCATGGTCAACCAGGTGGTGCTGCATGTGCAAAGTGCGGTGGCCTGGACCGAGACGCATCAGTTCAAGCCCGGTGAGGTGGTGCACAACGACGGCCAGCGTTTCGTGCTGGCCTGCCGGGACGGCTTTGTCGGGCTGCTGCAATGGAGCCTGCTGGCACCCGGGGTGCTGACGGGGACGCCCGAGCGCTGAACCACGGTGCCGGGTGCCTGCAAGGGCCAGGGCTGTCGATAATCAGGCTTTTCCAGTCTGTCGTCACTGCTCCATGATGTCCAACACCCTTCCTTTCTCCTCGGCCGCACGCCAGCACGAACTGGCGCAGGGCGGAACCCCTTGTGAAGGCCTGGTCCAGCAGGCGCTGGAGGGCGCCGCCGCACCGGCTGCCGCGCATGTCTTCACCCGCCTGTACCCCGAGGCGGCGCTGGCCGCTGCACGCCATGCCGATGCGGCCAGGGCGGCGGGCGTGCAGCTGCCGGCCCTGGCCGGCCTGCCGGTGAGCATCAAGGACCTCTATGACGTGGCCGGCGAGACCACGCTGGCGGGGTCGGTGGTGTGCGAGGGCGAACCGGTGGCGACGCGCGATGCGCCGGCGGTGGCCCGGCTGCGTGCTGCCGGCGCGGCCCTGATCGGCAAGACCAACATGACCGAATTCGCCTTCTCGGGCATCGGCATCAATCCGCACCGAGGCACGCCGGTGAACCCGGCCGATCCGTCGCTGCCGCGCATCCCCGGGGGATCGTCCTCGGGCGCCGCCGTGTCGGTGGCCCTGGGGCTGGCGGTGGCGGCGCTGGGCTCGGACACCGGCGGCTCGATCCGCATCCCGGCGGCCCTGTGCGGCCTGGTCGGTTTCAAGAGCACCCAGGCCCGCGTGCCGCGCCAGGGGGCCTTGGAGCTGTCGCGCTCGCTGGACACGGTGTGCGCCATGACCCGCAGCGTCTCCGATTGCCTGAGCATCGACGCCGTGCTGGCCGGGGCGGCCCTGCCGGTGCGTCGACGGCCCCTGGCCGGTCTGCGGCTGGCCCTGCCCCAGACCCTGATGCTCGACGGCCTCGAGGCGGCCGTGGCCGAGGCCTTCGGGCGCGCCCTGACGCGCCTGTCCGCAGCGGGCGCGCAACTGGTCGAGATGCCGCTGGCCGAGCTGGCCGAGATCACCCGCCTCAATGCGCCTGGGGGCTTCTCGCCGGTCGAGGCCTATGCGGTGCACCACCAGCGCCTGGCCCGTTCGCGCGAGCGCTTCGATCCGCGCGTGGCGGCGCGCATCGCCCTGGGTGAACCGGTGAGCGCACGCGAGTACCTCGCGATGCAGGACAGCCGCCGCGACTGGATCGCCCGCGTCGAGGCGCGGCTGGAGGGCATCGACGCCGTGGTCTGCCCGACGGTGCCGCTGCTGGCCCCTGCCATCGAGCCCCTGCGGGCGTCCGACGAGGCCTTCTTCAAGGCCAACGGCCTGATGCTGCGCAACACCTTCGCCTTCAACTACCTCGACGGCTGCGCCTTCAGCCTGCCCTGCCAGGCGCCGGGGGCGCTGCCGGTGGGGCTGATGCTGGGCTCGGTGCGCGATGACGATGCCCGTCTGGCGGCGGTGGCCCTGGCAGTCGAGGCGGCGCTGGCCGCCCCTTGAGCATCGGCGGCGCTTGAGCGGCCGGCCGCTCAGCGGTTTTCCAGCCGGTTGTAGTCGAGCAGGCCGTAGTCGATGAGCCCCTGGCGACGCAGGGCCTGGTGCGCCTGGTCGCTCAGAGGCCAGAACCGTGGATCGGTGCGGCGCATGCCGAATTCATCGAGCAGGGCGCTGTAGTCGGCTTCGGTGGCGAGGCTGGCGATGCGGCGGCTCAGTTCGGGCAGGCGGGTCTCGTCCACCGTCCAGAAGGCGTTGGGGTAGGCGCCGACGAAGCCGTCGACCAGGGTCAGCGTGTCTTCGTCGGGCAGGCGGCGCAGGTCCTCGAAGAAGATCTGGGCGACGTTCTTGTGGGCACTGTTGTTCAGCAGGGTCAGCCACCGCGCCTCGCCCTGGGCCGACTGCAGGCGGATCAGCACCATCTGGGGCAGCCATTGCAGGCTCTTGCCATGCACCTGCTCCAGTGCCGTCAGGGCCTGCCGCAGGCCGGTCGAGGGCAGGTTCTGCAGACGCAGCGGCTGCGGGCCCAGGGCCGGCGCGACGCGCTGCCCGAGCTGGCCGAGCAGCGCGGCATAGGCGGCCTGCGGCGGCAGCCCGGCCAGGTCTTCGGTGGCCCGGTGGCTCAGGGGCAGGTGGGCGGCGGCCACATAGTCGAGCGTCGACTGCGGGGCACCCCGGTACCAGCGCTGTTCGATCGCATGGTGGGCCGGATCGGGCAGCAGCGACAGGAAGTTCTGCTCGCCCTCGATGCGCAGAAAGTCCATGTAGAGCCGGCTCTTGAGCTGGTGGCCGATGTTGCCGTAGACGTCGTAGCCGGCGACCAGCAGATAGTGCAGCCGCTCCAGCAGCGGGTAGCTGATGACCCAGGCCGATTGCGGGCCCTGGCCGATCAGGCCCTTCTCGACGCTGGCGCTGTCGTAGTGGCGGAACACCGTCAGCGCGGCGTTGGGGTTCTGGCGGCCGTCCTCGTCGCGGCCGTTCCAGATCAGTTGGGGGCCCGGCAGCGCGGTCTGGTTCTGGTGCAGGCGCTGGAAGGCGGCGCGTGCGTTGAGGTAGCGCTTCTGGCCTTCGGCATAGGTCGTCCAGTGCCCGAGCACCGGGGCGTTGCTTTCGAGTTCGGCCGGCAGCCGCAGGTTGGCGCTGTTGGCGGCCAGGAACCGGGATTGATCGCTCTCCTCGATCGCGTCCGGATTCGAGAAGAAGACCCAGAAGAAATCGTCGATCACGTCCAGGGCCTGCTGGCCGCGGCAGACCGGGCCCTTGATGAAGCCCATGATGGTGTACTGGGCCTCTTCGAGCATGAAGCGGTAGCGCGAACTGACCGGGATGTCGGCGAAGGTGGCAAAGGGGTTGGCGGCCTCTTCGGCTTCGTAACCGGGCAGGGTCGGGACTTCAAACCGGGCCTCGTCGAACCAGCGGCGCCACAGGGCCATGCGCCTGGCGTCCAGGACATAGGGCATATGGGTCTTGAGCAGCACCGTCTCCTGCAGCGGCACGATGCGGTAATAGACGCGGCGCACACCGGGGTCGTCGAATGGGCGTCGGCTGGCGATCAGGTCCACCGCCCGGCCGGGCGCGGTGCGCGAGCGGACCAGGCGGAAGAAGTGGCTGTCGTCCCCGAAATGCAGATGGGCCAGGAACAGGTGTTCATAGATGTAGCGCGCCACGAGCTGCTGCTTGAGGCTGTCCTGGTTGAGCCAGCGCTCCCATTCGTCGATCTGGTGCTGCAGCAGGGGCGCGGTCGGTGGTTCGGGCTCGCGCGGCGCGCCCTCGGCGATCCAGCGCAGCAGCAGCTCGCGTTCGGCGGTGTCGAGTTCGGGCAGCCCGAAGGGCATGCCCCAGAGCGGGTATTGCCGGGCGTAGTCGGCGAAGTTCTCGATCGTGGTGCATTGCTGCGGCCGGTCGATGCTCACGTTGAAGCTGTCGGGCAGCACCTTGCATCCGGCCGGCAGCGGATGCTGCTGCTTGAGCAGCAGCATCTGGGCGATCAGGCTGCCGTCGAGTGCCTCGATGCCGGGGCGCTCGTTGAGCACCGGATGGAAGCCCCGCTCGCGCCAAGCCGATGCGCTGAAGGCGTCCTCGAACAGGCGGGTCGGCGCCACCGCCCGCAGCCGAGTGCCGTCGTAGACCTTGTCGGTGCTGGCGCCGCGCGCCAGACCCTCCCAGGCCGTCATCTTGAGCTGGCAGGGGGCGTCGTAGCAGCCGTGGCAGACCGCGCAGCGCGCGCTGAGCACCGGCTCGACCTGGCGGTAGCTCACCTGACCCGCACGCGGCGGCGCGGGCTGATCGAAGCGGTGCGGGTCGCCATGGCCGTAGAGACGGTCCCACTGATCGACCATCAGCACGCCGCAGGCGCTCAGCAGCAGGGCGGCCAACAGGAGGGCGAACAGGGGCAGGGGGCGTTGGAGCGGCAGCAGGCGCATGGAAGGCGGGTCGGCAGGAAGGCGGTGGGGCAGGGAAGGCGGGTGTCAGCCGCGGCGGCGGCGCACCACGAGCAGGGCGGAGCGGGCTGCCTGGGCCACATCGGCAGCGTCCTTCTCCGTGACCTTCAGGCGCCGCAACAGCCAGGGCAGCAGGTCTTCGGTGGGGGGCTTGTCCGGCAGCAGCTCCAGGCTGTCGCTCGCACCGGCCGGTGCTGTGTCATGGTGCAGCGTGGCGGGGGCCAGCAGGCCGTCCAACGTCTGTTCGGCATCCTGCAGGGCACGCACGGCCTCGGGTTGATCCAGTTCGGGGCCCTGGTGCACCCGCATCAGGCGGACCATGGACAGGTGGGCCATCAGGCGCTGGGCGTGGTCCAGCAGCCGCGTCAGTTCGGGCACCGGCAACTGGACCCGGCGTGGTTCGGCGCTGCTGCGCTGCAGGGCGACGGCCAGCAGGCCCAGGGCGTCGTAGGCCTGGCGGCGGGCCAGCCGCTGGGCCACGGCGCTCTCGGCGTCGTCCGGGTCGTGGCGCCGCAGGGCTTCGCGGGCGTAGGCCTGCAGGGCCAGCATCAGGCGCGGCAGGCTGCGCGGCAGGCTGCGCCGCTCCCATGAAGGCAGCACGAAGCAGAAGGCCCAGGCCATCAGGGCGCCGATCACCGTGTCGGCCAGGCGTTCGACGATGGGGAATCCGGTCGCCGGATGGGCCAGGTGGGCCTGCAACAACGCCATCACGGTGGCGGCCGAGGCGGTGACCAGATAGCGCTCGACCGCAAAGCTGTGGGCCATGCCTGCGGCGGCCAGGAAGATCACCATCAGGGCGGTGGTCGAAGGCACATGGGCCAGGGCCATCACGATCAGGCAGCCCAGCAGGGTGCCTGCGACCCGCACATTGCGCCGCGACAGCGTCTGCTCGAGGTTGCCCCGCAGCACCACGGCCACGCTGAGCACCAGCCATTGCGGGTGCGAGGCCCAGGGCAGGACCAGGCCGATGTAGTAGGCCGCCCCCAGCGCGAGCGAGGCGCGCAGCGCATGGCGCACGATCGGCGAGGCCAGCGTGCGGTGCGCCTTGAAGGCCGACAGTGGCCAGCCTTCCGGGGCGACGAAGAGTTGCAGTTCCTCGGTGCTCAGCGGCAGGTGCTCGGGGGGCTGGCGCAGCAGCGCATGGATGGCCGTCACATCGTCGGCCAGGTGCCGGACCCGGTCGACCAGGGCCGGCAGCAGGCGGTTGCGCGGGTCTTCGGCGGGCAGGGGGGCCGAGGCCAGCAGTTCGACCAGGTGCTGGCGCCCGGTCGGGCCGGCCGGCCCGGGTGCCCAGCCGCGCACTGCGTCCTGGGCCCGGTCGAGTTCGGCCGCCATCTCCCGCAATTGCAGGGCCAGGCCGCTGCGGACCTGGCGGGCGAAGCCATCCACGCCGAGCAGGTCCAGGTCCAGCCGGCTGGCCAGCAGGATGTCGCGCAGGTCGATGGCACGCAGCAGGATCGCCGACTGTTGGCGCGCCCGTGCCGAGTCGGGTGCGGCGAACAACAGGTCGCGTGCCGCCTGCAGCCGGTCGGCCAGCAGGGCTTCGTCGCGCAGCCAGGACAGCAGGGAGGCGCCCTCGTCGCCGGCTTCGCTGCTGCCCTCCATGACGCCGGCCCGCGAACGCAGGAGCTGGGCGGTGGCCTGGAGCGCGCTGGCCAGGGCCAGGCTTCTGTAGCGGGCCTGCAGCAGCGCCACCACTGCTTGCGACCAGCCCAGGTAGACCGCTGCGCCCGCCAGGTACCAGCCCACCAGTTCCCAGGGCGACTGCGAGGGGGGAACGCTCATGGTGAAGACGATCGACAGCAGCGGCGCGAAGGACACCGGGCCGGCGCGGGGGCCCCAGACCATGGTCATCATGGCGCCGAAGGTCAGCGCCATGATGGCCAGCCCCAGGAGCCGGGGGTGGCGGATGAGCAGGGCGATCAGCAGGGCGCTGGCGCAGCCCAGCACCGCGGCCAGCAGCACGCGTCGCCAGGATCGGGCCACGGTGTTGGGCAGGTCGGCCAGGCTGGACAGCACCGCGCCGCTGGCCGCCAGTTGGGCGGCATGCAGGCTCGCCTGGGTGCCGAACAGGACCTGTACCAGGCCGATGCCCAGCGCCACGGTCAGGCCGTTGACCAGATGGGCCGGGAGTCGGAGGAGCCAGGACAGGGGAGTCAGGTGGGGCATGGCGCGTCGGGCTGCAGGGCGATGGGTTGGGGTGCGGGCAGCGGCAGCATACCGTGCCTCGCGCCGCCTTCTGCAACAAAACGGCTGCGCCTGCGGGTTGGCCCCAGGGTCCGGACGGTCAGACCAGCCTCAGGCTCACAGGCGGCAGGCCCTCGATCTCGGCCAGCGCATGCCCGGCGGTTTCGGGGAAATACAGGCCGGTGTAGGAGCCGGTGGTCAGCACCTGCTCGGGGCCGATGGCCTGGCCCTGGGCACAGGCATGGTTGACCAGCCAGGGCAACAGGCGGCGCGGGTCACCGGCCGGGTTGCGGCAGGGGCCGCTGGCGATGCAGTGGCCCTCGTACTCGAACAGCAAGGGAAGGGACTCGAAGAAAGCGCCCCGGTCATAGGGCACGGCATCCCCGACCACCAGGGCCAGGTGGTTCTGCAGATCGGCCAACTGGATCAGCGGGGACGATCCGGGCCAGTTGGGCTGGCGGCTGCTGACCAGTTCGATGGCCGCCATCACCGAGCCGATGCTGTCGAGCACCTCGGCCTCGGTGTAGGGGGCGGGGCGCGGTTCGAAACGGCGGTCGAGGCGGAAGGTAAGCTCCAGCTCCAGGCCGAAGGTCGGTGCCAGGGCATGGGGGAGCTGGGCTGGCGCCGTGACGACCCCGCTGGCGGGCAGCGGCGCCGCATGCGGCTCATCCCGGGGCGATCTGGCGCCGACCTTCCAGCCCGCCACCGCCTCGGCACGCAGGGCCAGGACACGTTGCTGCACCCGATAGGCCTCGGCGACATCGCGGGGCGTCTGGGCGGCCGCAGGCGGCAGGATCAGACTGGATTCCGCCTGGGCAGCAGCCAGTCTTTCCGCCAGGATTTCAAGATCAGGGTTGCTCAGGCTGGTCAAGGTGTACCTCCTGGGATCGACAGACATCCCTGCCCTGGTGGTCATCGCGACAGAGGGCCCCGGGTGGTGTCCCGGACTATTGTGTCCAGTCTTTGCGGATTTTGAACAGTTGTTTGAATTTTTTTGTGCCGCTGCCCGGGATCGGACGCCGGTCCTTCAGTCCCGCAGGCGGCCCGAGAAGTGGCTGGGCGGGCGTCCCATCGCGGTGCGGAACATGGCCGAGAAGGCGCTTTCGCTGGCATAGCCGCAATCCAGCGCCACCCGGCTCACCGGCAGGCCCCGGGCGAGCAGGGGCAGGGCGTGGGCCAGGGTGGCCTGTTGCCGCCATTGCTGGTAGCTGAGCCCCAGTTCGTGGCGGAACAGCCGGGCCATCGTGCGTTCGCTGGCACCGAACCGGGCCGCCCACTGGGCCAGTGTGCTGCGTTCGTCCGGTTGCTGCAGAACGGCTTCGCACAGCGCACGCAGGCGTTTGTCGGCGCGTTCAGACGACGGCAGGGGCACCCCCATGCGGATCTGGGGCGCGTGTTGCAATTCGTCGCACAACAAGGGGCCGGCCAGCCGTTCGCGGGCCAGCAGGCGCGAGGCCAGAGGCGCCGGCATCAGGGTGCCGTCCGGGCAGGTGTCGAGCGACAGGACCAGGGCCCGCATCAGTTCGGTGACCTCGATCACGACGCAACGCTGCCAGGCCGGCTCGGGTGGGGCGATCGATGCGTGCAGGTACAGCGTGTGCAGGTCGGCGTCCTCCACCACGGTGATCGAATGGGCCATGCCGGCCGGCACCCACACCGCCCGGGACGGCGGCACGATGAAAGTGCCGCTCTCCGTGCTCAGGCGGCATACGCCGTTGAGCGAAAAGGTCAGTTGCGGCCATTCGTGCGCATGGGGCATCACGCGCGTCTCCGAACGCAGCGAGCGCATCTTGGCGCGCAGGGGGCGCTCGGCGGTCGGCTTGAACAGGTGTGGCGTCAGGCTGTCCACCGGCGGTCCGTGGGGCGGGCGGCCGGATCCTGGGCGGCGCGAGGGGCGGGGGGCGGTCATGGGCACGAGAGGATTTGGCTGGATTTCGACGGAAATTGTCTTTTTTGCGGCAACAAGACGCAAGCCTTGCTTCTACGATGACCTGCATCAAGCATTTCTGATCACCCATCCCCATGTCACAACCCCCACTGCAGACCGCGCCTGGCCATTGGCGACAGGACGCCCAATTGATCGGCCTGGTCGGCCTGGCCCATGGCGTCAGCCATTTCAGTCAACTGGTGCTGGCACCGCTGTTCCCGTGGCTGAAGGAAGCCTTCGGGGTCAGCTACACCGAACTCGGCTTTGTGCTGACCGTGTTCTTCGTGGTGTCCTGCAGCGTGCAGGCCTCCTCCGGCTTCCTGGTCGATCGCCTGGGGCCGCGCCCTGTGCTGTTTGCCGGGTTGGGCCTGCTGGCGCTGGCGCTGGTCGGCTATGGCAGTGCCACGGGCTACCCCATGCTGCTGTTGTGCGCGGTCCTTGCGGGCACCGGCAACGGGGTCTTCCATCCGGTCGACTACACCCTGTTCAACCGCAAGGTCAGCCCGCATCGCCTCGGGCATGCCTACAGCGTGCACGGCATCACCGGCAGCCTGGGCTGGGCGGCGGCGCCCGCTCTGGTGGTGCCGCTGGCCATGGCCTTCTCGTGGCGTGTGGCCGCGATGGTGGCAGGGGGTGTGGCGCTGGCGGTGTGGGTCTTGCTGTGGTTCAACCGCCGGGTGCTGGCCCTTGAGCCGGCCCCGGTGGGGCGTGCCTCGACCGCGGGCGCGCAGGCGGCGGGCGGCGGGCTCGACTTCCTGCGCATTCCAGCGGTCTGGATGTGCTTCGGTTTCTTCCTGTTCTATGCGATGGCCCTCAGTGTGGTCCAGACCTTCGCGCCGGAGGCCGCCCGGCAGTTGCATGAGGTGTCGGAGTCGCTGATCGCGATCTGCCTGAGCACCTACATGGTGGCCAGCGCCTGCGGCATGGTCCTGGGCGGCTTCCTGGCGGCGGACCCGGAGCGTTGCGAGCGCATCGTGGCCTGGGGGGTCGGGTTTGCCGCCCTGGTCGCCCTGGCCCTGGCCTTCATGCCCGTGGCGGGGGCGCTGGTGCCGGTCATGTTTGCGGTGATGGGGTTTTCCAGCGGGATCGCCGCACCTTCGCGCGATCTGCTGGTCAAGCGTTCCACGCCGGCCAATGCCACCGGGCGGGTCTACGGGGTGGTCTATGCGGGGCTGGACATCGGCCAGGCGTTCGCGCCGCTGGTGTTCGGTCGGCTGATGGACCAGGGGCACTACGCCAGCGTGCTGGTGGGCCTGGCGCTGGTGCAGGGCGTCTTGATCCTCAGCGCCTTCCAGGTGCGACGGGTCCGGCGGACGGTGCTGACGCCTGAGGTCGCCTGAGCCGGATCGGGCCTTCGGGCGGCGAAGGGCCGAAGTGGCTGGTTTGTATCTGTTTGATGAACGGATTGTAAAATCCGACAGCCTGCATGATGACCGGATCGGTCGTCAGGGAAACAGAACAAGGGGTCAATCGCATGGGCAGCAGTTCCACCTCCAGCACGTCGTTGTCCAGCACATCGTCGAGCAGCAGCACCAGTTCGACGGGATTGGGCCTGATCTCGTCGCTGGGGCTGGGATCGGGTCTCAATGTCACGGCGATCATCAATGCCGAGGTCGGCATGGTCGAGTCTCCGATCGCCCAACTGCAGGCGCAGCAGGCCAAGATCACCGCCCAGGTGTCTGAGCTGGGACAGCTCAAATCGCTTGCGGCGGCGTTCTCGGATGCGGTCAACAGCCTCGCCCTGCCGGGCGGCTGGCAGGCGATGAGCGCCAGCTCGACCTCCTCGGCGGTCACCGCGACGGTGACGGGAGCGCCGCAGGTCACGTCCTTCAATGTGCAGGTCCAGCAATTGGCGCAGTCGCAGGAAACCGCCACCACGGCCGTCCCGGCCGGTCAGGCGCTGGGGTCTTCGGGCACCCTCAGCATCCAGCTCGGCCGCTGGAGTTCCGGTTCGGGCAGCAGCAGTTTCACCGCCGGGACCGCCCCGGCCGTCGACATCACGCTCAGCGCCTCGGACACCCTGTCCTCGGTGGCGTCCAAGATCAATGCCGCCAATGCCGGGGTCACGGCCACGGTGCTGACGGACACGACCGGCGAGCGCCTGCTGGTCCAGTCCAATGCGACCGGCGCGGCCCAGGGCTTCCAGATGGAGACCACCGACAGCCAGGGCCAGACCGGCAGTGCGTCGGCGCTGTCGGCGCTGGCCTTCGATCCGCAGGCCGGCTCGTTCGGCATGGCCGCCAATGCCCACCAGAGCGCGCAGGATACCCAGGCCACGGTCAACAACATTCCGGTGACCTCGAGCAACGACACGCTGTCCGGTGCCATCGCCGGGCTCAGCCTGCAGGTCAACCAGGTCACCAGCACCCCTGCCCATGTCACGGTGTCGGCCAACACCACGGCGGCCATGGCCAGCGTGCAGAGTTTCGTGGCGGCCTACAACGCCCTGAACAAACAGCTGGGCACCGATGTGCAATACAACAGCACCAGCAACACCGCCGGCGTGCTGGAAGGCGACAGCGCGGCGGAAAACCTGCAGAACCAGTTGCGTCAGCTGATGCTGCATTCGACGAGTGCGAGCAGCACCTTCAAGTACCTGTCCGATGTCGGCATCTCGGTGGGCGACGGGGGCATGCTGTCGGTCAACACCGGCAAGCTGAGCACTGCCCTGAGTCAGCATCCCGACGAGGTGCGCAAGCTGTTCACCGCCGGGGTCTACAGCAGCAACACGCCCGGCGCGTCGCAGGGCCTGGCGGTGCAGATGCAGCATTTCGCCCAGTCGATCCTGAGCGTGGGCACCGGCCTTTTCGACACCAAGAGTGCGAGCTTCCAGTCACGACTCAAGCAGTTGACCAAGCAGCAGAGTCAGGTCACGGCCAACGGGAACGCGCTGCGGGCCCAGTTGCAGGCGCGCTATTCGTACCTGGACAGCCAATTGACCCAGACCACCAAGATGAGCAACTACTTCACGCAGCAGATCGGGCTGTGGAACAACAGCAGTAGCAGCAGCAGCGGTTGAGTGCGTCGACCGCCGGGGTTCAAGGGGGGTGACGAACGGCAGGTGCATCCTTGGATCGGGCGGCCTGCGGAAGAAAGAGAGGCGGGCGGCCCCTGGGGCCGCCTGCGGGGCGCAAGGTCTGCGCCATCGTGGGATGTCGGGGTTCCGCGTCAGCGGAGCCTGACCGCCACAGGAAAGATGCACGGGTTCACGGGGTCCCCTTGTCGGGGAGGGAGACCGCCGCCGCGCTGGCTTCCGGTTTTCTGAATGTGTGACAGAAGGTTGAGTCTATCGGCCCCGATGTCGGTCAGCTGATGAGTTTCTGTGACATATGTTTCTAAAAGATTCAACGTGGACCGCGTTGACGTCCCGCCCGGGCGTTCTGGCGCCGATGGCGCTTTCAGGCCGGACTCGGTTCGGCGTCCAGTTCCTGCACGGCCTCCCACCAATGTCCTGAACGGGCCGGTGCCTGCAGGTCGACCCGCTCGCCCATCACCGGGGTCACCAGGGGGACGCCGGCATTCCAGGCCAGGTCGGCGATGCGCTCGAAAGGTTCGTGCCAGGGGTGCAGCGACAGGTCGAAAGTGCCGTTGTGGATGGGCATCAGGTGGCGGCCACGCAGGTCCAGGTGGGCCTGCAGGCTCTGCTCGGGCTGCATGTGGATGTCGGCCCAGTCCGCGTTGTAGGCGCCGGTCTCCATGAGGGTCAGATCGAAGGGGCCGAAGCGGTCGCCGATGGTCTTGAAGCCCCGGAAATAGCCACTGTCGCCGCTGAAGAACAGCCGCAGGCCGGCCCCCATCAACACCCACGAGGCCCACAGCGTGCTGTTGCCGTCTGACAGGCTGCGCCCCGAGAAATGCTGCGCCGGGGTGGCGATCAGCCGCAGGCCGTCGACGACGGTTTCCTGCCACCAGTCGAGCTGCTGCACCTTGGCGGCGGGGATGCCCCAGGCGGTCAGGCGGTCGCCGACCCCCAGAGGGGTGATGAAATGGTCGACCTTCGGTGCCAGCGCGAGGATGGCGGCGTGGTCCAGGTGGTCGTAGTGGTCGTGCGAGAGCAGCACGCCGGTGATCGGAGGCAGCTCATCGATGGACAGCGGCGGCGCATGGAAGCGTTTGGGCCCCATGAAGCTGAAGGGCGAGGCGCGTTCCGAGAACACCGGGTCGGTGAGCCAGAAGCGCTGGTCGAGCTTGATCAGCATCGTCGAATGGCCGAGCCGCCAGAGGCTGTGGTCGGGCGCGGCCAGCAGCTCGCTGCGGCTCAGGGACTGCACCGGGATGGGTTGCGAGGGCACGCTGTCGGCCGGTTTGCCGACCAGGAAGCGCCACATCACGCCCAGGGTCTTGAGGAGGCCCATGGCCTGGCGCGGTGTTTCGTTGCGGAAGCGGCCATCGCGCATCTGGGGCGAACCGGCATGGGCTTCGGTGTTCAGGCCGTGGCGGCGCACGCAAAGAGAGGTGGTCATGTCAGAGGCTCCTTGCCTGTCAGGGCTTCAGGGGGGCGGGCAGCACCCGTTGCAGATGGGGTTCGGCGGCAAACAGTTCGGCGGCCCAGTCGACGAAGGCGCGCACCTTGGCGCTCAGGTGGCGGTTGGGCGGATAGACCACGTAGATCGGCAGCAGCGGGTGACCCCACTGCGGCAGCAGCCGCTGCATCTGGCCGCTGGCCAGGTAGCGCTCGGCCTGGAAGGTGCTGATCTGGCCGATGCCCAGGCCGGCCAGCACCGCTTCGATGTAGGCGCCCGATTCGTTGACGCTGATCCTGTTGGGGCCTGGGATCTCGATGACTTCGCCGTCTCCGGCATGGAATTCCAGCGGGTACTGGCGGCTGGTATGGGCCCCGAAATAGGCGATCGTGTGGTGCTCCCGCTCGATGTCCAGCGGATGCGCCGGCGTGCCGTGGCGGGCCAGGTACTCGGGTGAGGCGACCGTGATGAATTCGAG
>JAFAMV010000036.1 GCA_019233055.1 Curvibacter sp. | reverse complement strand
CGCTTTCACGGTATTGCTTGAAGGCGGGCAGGGCCTGCTTGTCGACCGTGCTTTTGGCCTTCTGGGCTGCCTGGACGCCGAGGCGCCGCAGGCCGACAGCATGGCGCAGCTCGGCCATGAACGGGGTGGCGAGGCGGCGGGCCTTGGCCGCGCCGGCCAGCAGGATCTCCTCGAGGCGCTCGGGGTGGGCGATCAGCTCTTCATAGGTGGCGCGCATCGGGGCCACCTCGCGGTCCACGCGCTCCCACAGGAGCTGCTTGGCCTCGCCCCAGGCGATGCCGTCGGCATAGGCCTGGCGCAGGGCCTGGGTCTCCTCGGCACTGGCAAAGCCCTGGTAGATCTGGAACAGCGCGGAACCTTCGACCTCCTTGGGCTCGCCGGGCGCCCGCGAATCGGTGAGGATGCCGGCGATCAACCGGCGCAGGGTCTCCCGCGGCGAGAACAGGGGAATGGTGTTGTCGTAGCTCTTGCTCATCTTGCGGCCGTCGAGGCCGGGCAGGGTCGCCACCGATTCCTCGATCACCGCCTCGGGCAGGACGAAATGCTCGCCATAGAGATGGTTGAAGCGCTGGGCCATGTCGCGGGCCATCTCGAGGTGCTGGACCTGGTCGCGGCCGACCGGCACCTCGTGGGCCTTGAACATCAGGATGTCGGCGCCCATCAGCACCGGGTACATGAACAGGCCGGCGCTGACATCGGCATCGGGGTCGACGCCTGCCGCCTGGTTGCGGTCGACCGCCGCCTTGTAGGCATGCGCCCGGTTCAGCAGGCCCTTGCCGGTGACGCAGGTCAGCAGCCAGGTCAGCTCGGGGATCTCGGGAATGTCGGACTGGCGGTAGAAGGTGACGCGCTCGGGATCGAGGCCGGCGGCGATCCAGGTGGCCGCGATCTCCAGGGTCGAGCGCTGGATGCGGGCCGGCTCATCGCACTTGATGAGGGCGTGGTAGTCGGCCAGGAAATAGAAGCTCTCGACCCCGGGCAGGCGGCTGGCCTGGACCGCAGGCCGGATGGCGCCCACATAGTTGCCGAGGTGGGGGGTGCCGGTGGTGGTGATCCCGGTCAGGACGCGCTTGGTGCTCATGGCGTTGGATGGAAAGGAACAGCGGGGAAAGACAGGGGCGGGTTCAGCGTAGCAGCGCGTTGGCCGGCCCGAAGATCAGGGCGTCGATGACGGCATAGCCCAGTCCGATCAGGGGGCGCAGCCACAGCGAGCCGACGATGCCGGCGATCACCAGGGCCATGACGATGAAGAAGCCCCAGGGCTCGAGCCGCGCCAGCATCTGTGCCTGCTTCCAGGGCAGCAGGCCGACCAGGATGCGACCGCCGTCCAGCGGCGGCAGCGGGAACAGATTGAAGGCCCACATCACCAGGTTGGCGATGATGCCGGCTTCGGACATTTCGATGAAGAAGCGCTCCTGGACGCCCAGGGCGGCCAGGCCGACACGGAACAGGGCCCACAACATGGCCTGGACGAAGTTGCAGGCCGGTCCGGCCAGGGCCACCCACACCATGTCGCGCTTGGGATGGCGCAGTTGGTTGAAGTTGACCGGCACAGGCTTGGCATAGCCGAACAGGAAGGCGCCATGGGTGGCGAAATACAGCAGCAAGGGCATCACGATGGTGCCCATGGGATCGATGTGGCGCATCGGGTTGAGCGATATCCGCCCCATCATGGCGGCCGTGTTGTCGCCGAAATACCGGGCGGCGTAGCCATGGGCGGCTTCGTGCAGCGTGATGGCGAAGAGCACCGGCAGCGCGTAGACCGCCACGGTCTGGATGAGGTCTGAAATGGAGTTCACGGCGGCATTGTCTCAGACCCCGCTGCGGCGGCGGGCTGGCGACCGATGTGTTTCACAGGCCCAGGGCGGCGAGGTCTCCGCGCCCGACGCGGATCACCACCGGGTCTTCGCCCTCGCCCAGCGGCGTCAGGTCGACCACGGTGGTCGGCTCCTGGGCGCAGGCGCCGGCGTCCACCACGGCGGCCAGGGCGTGCTCGAAGCGGCTGCGGATCTCCTGCGCATCGTTGAGGGGTTCGCTCTCGCCCGGCGCGATCAGGGTGGTGGCCAACAGCGGGGCGCCCACCTGTTCGAGCAGGTCCAGCAGCACCCGGTGCTCGGGAACCCGCAGGCCGATGGTCTTGCGCTGGGGGTGGCTGACCCGGCGCGGCACTTCCTTGGTGGCCTCGAGGATGAAGGTGTAGGGCCCCGGGGTGGCGGACTTCAACAGGCGGTACTGGCGGTTGTCGACCTTGGCGTAATTGGCCAGTTCGCTGAGGTCGCGGCACAGCAGGGTCAGATGGTGCTTGTCGTCCACCTGGCGGATGCGGCGCAGTTGTTCGGCAGCGTCCCGGTCATCGAGCTGGCAGACCAGGGCGTAGCTCGAATCGGTGGGCACCGCGATCACCGAGCCGGCCTTGATCAGCGTGGCGGCCTGTTTGAGCAGGCGTGCCTGAGGGTTCTCCGGGTGGACTTCGAAATATTGGGCCATGGGTCAATCGGGACAGAATCGGGGCAGGAATGCGTTGGCGGGTGCCGGGCTCCTTGACAGGCGGCCGGCCGGATGACGGGAAGACCGCTACTGGATGCGGTCGGCCAGCAATTCCCAGACAGGGGTCAGCTTGGGATTCAGGAAGGGCAGGGCCCCCAGATCGGTGTGCGATTCGTCAGGGCTGTGGAAATCGCTGCCGCGCGAGGCGGCCAGCCCGAATTCGAGCGCCATCTCGCCGTAGCTCAGGTATTCGGCCGGGGTGTGGCTGCCGGTGACGACTTCGACGGCGCGTCCGCCATGCTCCTTGAATTCGGAAAACAGGGCGTATTCTTCATTGGCGGTGAATTTGTAGCGCCCCGGGTGGGCGATCACCGCAACACCCCCCCCGAGGGTGATCCAGCTCACCGCCTCCTGAAGAGAGGCCCAGCGATGGGGGACGAAGCCGGGCTTGCCGTCGGTCAGGTATTTGCGGAACACTTCCGAGGTGTCCTTGCAGACGCCGCTGTCCACCAGAAACCGCGCAAAGTGCGTGCGGGAGATCAGCTCAGGGTTGCCCACGAAATGCAAGGCGCCCTCATAGGCGCCCTGGATGCCGACCTTGGCCAGTTGCTCCGACATCTCGCGGGCCCGTTGCCCGCGCCCGCCGCGGGTCCGTGACAGGCCTTCGACCATGCGGGGATCTTCGGCATCAAAACCCAGGCCGACGATGTGCACCGTCTGACGGGCGAAGGTCACCGAGATCTCGACCCCGCTCAAGTAGCGCATGCCGTGCTCGCGCGCAGCTGCCAGGGCGCGGGCCTGTCCTCCGATCTCGTCATGATCGGTCAGGGACCACAATTCAACCCCGTTGTCCCGGGCGCGGGTCGCCAGGGCTTCGGGAGTCAGGGTGCCGTCGGAGACGACGGAGTGGCAGTGCAGGTCGGCGTTGAGTAGGGGGGTCACCGGACCATTTTAGGTGAGTCGCCAAGGAACTGCTGTTCAGAGGGGTTGCTGCAAGGGGCCATCGCCGAGGCGCCGAACACCGCTGCACCTATATATAGACAGAGTAGATAGAGTGGGCCGAGGACCCGCCGAGAGATTCCTTTCGAAAACTTCATGACAGTGTCAGAAATCGATGTACACTAGCGGGCTCGACAGCGCAGAAGTGCATCGCAGGATGTGCGGAGTGGGTGTTGAGGGGGTTGGCTGAGAGGCTGGTCCTGGGGTTTTGGGTTGGTTGGGAAGTTTGGGATTTTCTGAATTTTTTGACTGTGCTGCGAAAAGCGGTATATAATCTGAGGCTCTGCTGAGTTGGTGGTGAATGCGAGAAGCTGGATGCTGATTGTGATTGCGGCTGACGAGGTTGAAAAAAGTTTTGCCAGCAACTAAAAAACTGTGCTACAATCTAAGGCTTCGCTGATCGCAGCGAGGTTAGCAAAAAAGAAGAAGAGATTCTGAATTTTGCGCTGGTCTTTAAAAATATACAGCCGATAAGCGTGGGCGTTT
>JAFAMV010000102.1 GCA_019233055.1 Curvibacter sp. | reverse complement strand
ATGTGCGCTCGCGTGCCGTTGGCGAACTGCAGCTGCTGGACTACTTCGAATTCCCTGCGCCGAAAGGGCAGATGTGGTTCGATCGCCTGCACGAGGTGTTGAAGCCGTCCCATCGGGTTGGCATCGAATCGCTGTGTCCACTGGAGGTATTCCGCGCAGTTCCGGGCACCGCAGTGACAACCGACATCGTCGACCAAGTGCGGGAGATCAAGTCGACATACGAGATTGGCCGCCTCGATTACACGAGCCAGTGGCTCAGCAGGGGCCATGCCCGGCTGCTGGCCGCCGCCAAGCCCGGCGTCGCGACAATGGCGCTGAACTCGCAGATCGCGGGAGCGCTGGTCGGGGAGGTACTCATCACCAATCCGCGTGCCAACGTGCTGGCCTGCGAGGCGATCGCGATCGCCACGCCGCCTGCGTTCTCCCACGACCCGCACCTGGTGCCGGACCTGTCCTGCAAGCTGACCGAAGGCGGCCCGCACGTCACGCTGGTATGCGGCACGGCCAACGGGTATGGAGCTGAAGTCGAGCGGACTTTCTTCATCGGCCATGTACCCGAAGCGGCGGTGCGGCCATTCCACGCGATGCTGGAAGCGCGCGCTCTGGGCTACGAATTGGCGATACCCGGCGCCGACATGGCCGAGGTGGACCGCCGCGTCAACGATCTGTTGAAGGCGCGCGGTTACGGTGACTACCTGCTGCACCGGACCGGTCACAGCTTCGGCGTGACGCGACACGAGGCGCCCTTCCTGGCCGAAGGTTATTCGCGTGAAATCAAGCCTGGAATGCTGTTCAGCATCGAGCCCGGCATTTACCTGCCGGGAGTTGGTGGCTTCCGTTTCTCCGACACGGTGCTCGTCACCAGGACCGGTAACCAGAAGCTCACGCATGCACCCGAGACATTGGAAGACCTGACGCTTCAGGTGGGCTCATGAAGTGCAGGTAGCTGTCACTTTCCGGGTGCACCCCGGGATGCGCGACGAGGCGGCGCATGCCTTCATCCAACTGAGGGTGCTGGAGGATTGCGCACAGGCCGTCGAGGGGTTCCTGGATGGCGAGATGATGCTTTCGCATGAGGACCCCGATCTGATGTATGTCACAGCGCTGTGGGCGAGCGAATCCGCGTACCAACAGTGGCTCACGAGCCCAGTGCGTGCCGCGCAAGGCCAGGCCTTGACGCCCTATCTTGCAGACGTGCCCAGCGCCGCGCTACTGCAGATCGTTCATTGCTGCATCGCGTCGCCCAATGCACCATGAGCAAGTGGTCAATAAGCCTCGCCCATTCCACCGCCTGGCGATGTGAACGGCCACATGTTGAATCGCCTTGGGGCGATTCAGTCGTTGCCACCTTAGCTTGCATACCTGGCTTTGTCTCTCGTCCCGAGAACGATCCTCAGCGCAGACATCATCAGCCGCTGAAAAACTGTTGACGACTTTAACTTTGGAGTGGCCTTGCTGTACGCCTTCGGAGGCCCGCATGGATGCTAGGTTGCTGTTTACGACTTTAATTTGCCGAAATAACTTTTTTTCTCGCCAATAAAGGCGTAGACGTCGATGACACGACATGTCGCTGGGATTCCATGAGTTGGGCAGCCTGCTGCGAGCTGTTTCAAAGCCACGACGGACGCCTGAGCAACCGCCTGGCCTGGCAGCAAATGTGGTTACTTGGGCCCTCGATTCTGGCGATCAGGGAACCTCGTCAGCGAAAACCATCAGAGCCTTGCAAAACCTCCACCACCCAGACACTTAGGTGCCAGCAGTACCTCCGAAGCGACCATAGCGTAGCGCTAGGCTGGGCAAGACCAGCAAGTTGAGTGCAGTGGAAGTGAAAAGCCCGCCCAGAATGACCAGAGCCATGGGGCCTTCAATCTCCCGCCCAGGATCGCCGCTGCCGATAGCAAGCGGCAGGAGTCCCAGCGCGGTGGCGAGCGCGGTCATCAGGATCGGTGTCAGGCGCTCGACTGCACCGCGAATGGCAGTTTCCTGTCCCCATGCCAAGCCTTCCGAGCTCACTAGGTGGTCGTAGTGCGACAAGAGCATCACTGAATTGCGCAGGGTGATGCCGAAGAGCGTCACGAATCCGACCAGCGAACCGAGCGAGATACCGCCACCAGTGACGTAGACGGCCAATACCCCGCCTACGAGGGCAAAAGGGAGATTGAGGAGTACCAAGCCGAGGTTACGCCAGCGTCCCAGGGCCATCCAGAGAAGGAGCACGATGGCGACCGCCGCGATTCCCGAATGGACTAGCAGGTCACGCAACGAAGCGGCCTGGGCCGCCGCCGCGCCGCCGAACTCAACATAGTTGCCGGGGCTGAGGCTTACGCTTGTCAAGCCCCGCTTTGCATCCGCGACGAAAGAAGCCACGTCCCTGCCTGAGACGTTGCAGGTGACGGTCTGCACCCGCCGGGCGCCGTTGTGCAGCACCACGTAGCGACCGGATGTCGCGTATACGTCGGCAAGTTGATCCAGACGCACAAAGGTGCCTGCGGCATTGCGAAGAGGTAGGGCCCTCACATCGGCGATGGAGCGCCGGGCTTGCGGAGGCAGAATGACGCTGACGTTGAAAACCCGGTTGCCGTCATAAACTTGTCCGACCGTCGCCCCCTGGAAGGCGGTTTCCACGGCATCGAGAACGTCCAATGCGTCAACCCCCCAGCGCGCAAGCGCCTCAGGTCGGACGCGGACACCAATCTCTGGCGAGCCTGGGGGCGACTGAACCTGGACCTCTGTCGCCCCCTCGATCTGTCCTAACGCTTGTGCGACGCGCTGCGCCTCAGTGTCCAGGATGTCCAGGTCGCTGCCGTAGATGTTGACCACCACGGCCGCTGTGTAGCCGGACAAGGTTTCCTCGACCCGCTCGGTGAGGAAGGTCTTGACCGCGAAACCGACGCCGGGAATGCGCGCGAGCGCATTCCGGATGCTGGCTTGGACGAATTCAGCCTCCCCTCCGGACAGGGGTTTCAGGTCCACGTTGAGTTCGCTGTAGTGGGTGCCCCAGGTGTCGTCAGCCTTCTCGGCCCGCCCAGCCCGCAGGCTGACTGCCCGCACGGAGGGAAGTTTGAGTAGTTCTGCGGTGACCTGCCGACCGATGCGCAATGACTCGGCCAGCGAGGTGCCGGGCACGGCCGACATGTGCAGGATGTAGTGGCCTTCCTTCAAATCCGGCAAGAAGGTGCCGCCGAAAAAGGGCAAGGCCACCAAACCGGCCAGGGTGACAACGGCCGCGATGCCCACCACCCAGCGGTAGCATCGCTCCACGGCACCAAGCAGAATGCGGTATCTTTTCTTCAGCCAGGCGGCGACTGCGGGGTCGTGTGCTGGCAAGGCGCTCTGTGGCAACAACGTCAGACACAGAGCCGGGGTGACGGTAATGGCGACCAGGAGGGAGGCGAGCGTCGCCAGCAGATAGGCAATCGCTAGGGGTGAGAATAGCCGACCTGCGATCCCCGGCAGGGTGAGTACCGGAAGAAAGACCAAAGCGATGGCGAAAGTGGCGTAAACCACGGCGCTCCGTACCTCCAGTACGGCATCAAGCACCACATTGAGTCCGGGCACTGGATCGGGCTGGCGGCGATTCTCGCGCAAGCGACGATAGACGTTTTCTACCACGATGATGGCGTCGTCCACTAGGAGGCCAATGGCAATGGCTAGTCCACCCAGAGTCATGGTGTTGAGGCTGATTCCCTGGTTTTCCAGCACGGTCACGGCCGCGAGCAGCGAGAGCGGGATGGCAGTGAGCGCGATGGCCGAAGTGCGCCAGTTGGAGAGAAATAGCGCGACTACGATTACCACCAGGATCGCCCCGAATAACAGCGAACGCTGAACATTCTGGGTGGCAATGACAATGAAATTGGCGGGCCTGAATACGTCGCCGTGCAGCCCGATGCTTTGGCTTTGAAGTCCTGGACGCAGTTCGTCGAGAGCACGTTCCACCGCCTCGGTGACCGCCATACTGTTGGCGCCATATTGCTCGGAAATCACCAACTGCACACCTGGCGTGCCGGCCACCAGGGCGGCGCCGATGGGCGATTCGGGGGCTTCGCGCACCTCGGCGACATCGGACAGGATCAGGTTGGCGCCGGCCTGCTGGCGGATGACAGTACGGGCAAGTTGTTCTGCGCTCAGCGACTGTGCCTGCGTATGTATGACGATGCGTTGGTTGGTGTTGTCCAGGAAGCCCGCACCGCGTACGCCGGTGGCTCGCCGGGCCACATCCAGGACTTCAGACAGGGCGAGATCGTACCGGGCGAGCCGATCCGGCTTGATCTGAACTTGGAATTCTTTGCTGTCGCCACCGAAGACCGCCACCTTGGCGACGCCTGGCACAGCGAGCAACCGTGGTTTCAGGGTCCAGTCGGCCAAGGTGCGCAGTTCCATGAGGGAGCGCTTGTCCGAAGTAATGCCAACCGCCATGACGACGCTGGTGGAAGATGTCAGTGGCGACATGGAAGGCGCTTGAGCCCCTCGAGGCAGCTGGGTGACGAGCGCCGCCAGGCGTTCGTTCAAGTTCTGGCGGTCCCGGTAGATGTCGCTCTTGGGATCGAAGGTGACGACAATGACCGACAGCCCCTGGATGGACTGGGAGCGCAACGCTTCGATACCGGGGACGCCGTTCACGGCATTCTCGATGGGCTGGGTGACGAGCACTTCGACCTGCTCTGATGCAAGGCCTGGGGCCTCGGTCTGGATGGTCACTTGGGGCGGCGCGAATTCGGGAAAGACGTCGTACTTGGCGCCGCTGAAGGCATAGAAGCCATAGCCTGCCAAAAGCGCGGCGAGCGCGATCACCACGCCCCGATAGCGCAAGGAGAAGCCAACGATGGCGGCGAGCCAGCCGGCATGAAGGTGGTCCTTCATTTGTTCTCCTCACCAACCTGGATCTGGCTGCGCAGCTCTTCAGAGAGGAGCGTCTGAGCGCCGCGAACCACGATCTTTTGGGCTGATAGTCCCACCACGAACCAGCCTTCGTCCACCTGCTGGGCATCCTCCAGCTCACGCCGCAGGAAGCGATCTGGGGCACTCTGCATGTAATACCATGCCTTCCCCTGCCACCAAACAACCGCATCGGCGGGAATGACGCCGCCGCCACGCGCCTGCCCTGTCGGTAGGTAAGCGGTAAGTGTGGTACCGGGCAGGAACCCGGCGACCGGGGCGATATAGAAGAAAGTCGGCCCTTGGATGCGGGGATCGGCCACCGGCGAAGGGGACACCAGGGTCGCCAGCCGGAAGCTCACGTCATTCGCCGCCACTCGGATGTTGGAAGGTGCCCTGGCGAGGGCTGAACCACTGGGCGCGGCAACGCGCAGCAGAACATCTTGTCCCTCGACCAATCGCCGAAAGCCAGGAGTATTGCCTGCAACGGCTGCGGCCAGCACACCGCCCCATCTCTGGCTCGCGCTTTGTTCCTGTGCCGCCAAGGCTTCCAACGCTCCGCGGGCAGCGGCCTCGTCGGCCTGCCACTGGGCTTGCGCTGCTTCCAGGGTCTTGGTCGAGACGTTGAACTCGTCGCCATGTAGTGTTCTGATCCTCTCAAACTCCCGTCGGGATGTATGAGCCGCCGCCTGGGCTCGGTCGACCTGGGTGCTGGCCGCAACGTAGGCGCTACGCAGGTCGATCAGGTCCTGCGCGGACAGGACCGCGGCCAGTGCTTCGACTTCCCCGCGTCTGGTCGCCATTTGTACCGAGGAGATGGCGATGTCTGCCCTTTCTTGGGTCTCTGCATCGAAGATTACCGCCATGCCTTCTGGCAGGGCGACCACCCGCGAGGGCACCTCGACGGGCCTTGCCCGGTCCTGCTCCTCGGAGCGTTCCTGGCGCCCGGCAATGAATCCCCAAGTGACAAAGCCGACCATGGCCACGCCGACGGTGGCTAGGACCAATTTCTTTTTCATGGTTGACTTCCGTTTCGTTGGTGTTTTGCCGAAATGACCTGCTCTGCAGTCAAGGCAAGCGCTTGGGCGCCGAGCGGCCGGCGCAGGGCATCCTCTAGGCGGCCGAGGCTCAACTGGGCCTGGGTCAAGGTGGTGATGCGCGCCAGATCGGCCGCAACAGTTTCGTATTGGGCGGACAACCAGCCTAATCGGTCAGCTTCACCCACCCGCAAGGCGGATTCGGCGCTGCGCTCCTTCCTTCTTTGGTTCTGCAGCAGCAAGTCAGCCGACTCGAACGACTGCAGGGCGTGGGCATAACTCGTCAGCGCCTCGTCAACCTCGGCGATGGCCTTGGCCTGAACAGTGAGGAAGGCCGCAGCAGCCACTTCACGGCGAGCCCTGGCTTCGGCGATGGGCCCTTCATTGCGGTTCATGATCGGCAGTGCCAGGGAAAGACCCAGTGACCATCTCCGGAGACCCTGGTCATAGGTGTAGCCGGGGCCGAGGGAAACATCCGGGTACTGCCGGGCGATTTCCAACTGCAGCGCTGACTGTGCTGCCTCGTAGTCAGCTAGAGCGGCTAGCACATCAGGTCGGGCCAAGAGTGCTTGGCGCCGTGTGTCAGCCGCCGGCAGCGCGGAGAGCGGCAGCAGCGACTCGAACGAAGCGTAGGCAATTTCTGCCCCATCAAGGGCGCTGGCGGGGATTCCGACGGCGGCCGCCAAGCGGGCGAGATTCTCTGCCTGCTGCTTTTGGTTGTCGCGTAGCGCCAGGGTGGCCTGATTGAGGAAGAGGTGCGCTTGCGTCACCTCGGGCTGGGACGCAGATCCCAGGGCGAAGCGGCGCTCCAGGATGGTGGCGATTTCAGCTTGCAAGTCGTGTTGTCGTTGCACTCGGGATTCGGTCGGGTAGGAGGCCAGGAGGCTCACCCGCACCCGGCTGCGCACCTGCCACACAGCTTCGGCAGACCGCAACCTGGCTGCGTCGGCGAGGTGCAAGGACTGAGCGATCCGGTAGTCACGTTTGCCCGCCGTTTCAAGCGGGATATCGAGATTGATCCCATTGGTCCAGGGCGATGTGCCTGTCGGTGGATTTTGGCTGCGCTGGAACGATGTTCCCAAGCTCGGATTCGGACGGGCGCCAGCGGTGACGACAGCAGTTTCGGCGACCAGCCGTTGTGCTTGGTCGCGGTCGAGATCGGGATGGAAGGTGAAGGCCGCCAATGTGAGCGCATCGAAATCCCACGAATGAGGCGGCCACAGGGTGAGATCATGCCCAAGGCTGCGCTCAGCGAACAGCCGCACTGCCGGCGCATCGAGTCGCCTGGCTTCGAGGGCGCTCTGCTGTTGGCTGGCGTCGAGCGGTCGCGGCGTATAGCTCGTACAGCCGGCGATCAGCAGCATTTCCATCATCGGGAACAAACGCTTCATCTTTCTCCAATCTCCGTGAATTGCCCCTCGGATTGCCTACGGTCGTAGGAGCGACGGTGCCAAGCAAGAAGAAGGATACGTAGCGCGGAGAAACCGGGAAATGACCGAAACCTGACGGTTCGGTCATGTTCGGCTGACTCAGATCATGGGTTAAGCGTTCCGGCCGGAAAAATCAGCGTCACCGTTGTGCCCTGATGAGGTTTGCTCCGAATCGACACCGTGCCGCTGTGCAACTGCATGATGAACTGGACGATCGCTAGACCCAGTCCCGTGCCCACTTTCGCTCGTCCACGGGCGCTGTCGGCCCGATAGAAGCGGTCGAAGACGCGGGGCAGGTCCTTGGGTGCGATCCCTTCACCCGTATCGCTGACGCTGACCTCGACAGCATCATCCGCCCGTTTCCGGGCTTCGACCACGATGCGTCCACCAGGGGGGGTGTGGCGCAGGGCGTTTGCCACGAGGTTGCCTAGCGCTCGGCGCAGCAGGTTGACGTCTGCCGTGACCAGCCCAGCCCCCTGGGCGACCAGCGCCACGGATTGTTCGTCTGCCAATGCCTGATAGAAGTTGCAGACCGTGGCCAGTTCCTGATCGATGTGGAGCGGCTGGCGCTCCAATAGGGCGTCGGGCTGTTCTGCCCGGGCAAGGAAGAGCAGCGCATCGACCATGGAGGCCAAGCGCTGGTATTCCTCGGCTGCCGATTCGATACAACCTCGGTATATATCCGCCGACCCAGCACGGGTAAGAGCCAGTTCGGCTTCACCTTGCAGGATATGCAGCGGGGTACGCAGTTCGTGGGCGATGTCGGCGGAAAACTGGGACATGCGGGCGAAGGCGTCTTCCAGGCGGGCCAACAGTTGGTCGAAGTTGGCGGCGAGCGGCAGCAACTCTTTCGGCCAACTTCCATTGCCGATTCGGCAGTGGAGGTCGGCTGCCCCCAATTCGGCCACCAACATCGCCAGCTTCGCAACCGGTCGCATCTCGCGGCGGGCGATAAGATGGCCGGCCGCGACTGCGATCACCAGAGCTGCGGAAATGGCCAGCCACAACATCCGCCGATAGGCGGCCAACAGGTCCTCTTCTGTTGATCGGCTCATTGCCGCCTGGACGGTATAGCCCGACCCAACAGCCACCCTGGCCGCTCTGATGCGATAGGCGCCACCATCGGGGGCATGCCAATCCATACTATCTTCCGTATCCGACGGCTGGGGAAGGCGATCGAACACGGCAGGCCGAGCGCCTATTGTTTCGAAAATCTTTTCGCCACGGGCATCCCGCATCCGGACTTCGACGCCGGGCAGCATGGCCGCTTCGCGTTGTGTCTCTTCCTGAAAAAGGGGGGAGCCTGGAGGATGGAGTTGCAGGATTGCTCGCAATTCGGCGATGCGTCCCGCTAGAAGTTGGTCGTCCTCTTGCCGCAGACGCTCCGTCAGAACCCAATACATGACGCTGCCAGCCGTCGCGATCAGAGCAATGCTCAGGAGCGCATACCACAGAGTAAGGCGTGTGGCGATGGAACGGGATACCTCTCCAGTTCGGTCCAGGGAGGCCGCCACGGCATCAGTTCCGGGTCTCGAGGACATAGCCGACTCCCCGGAGGGTGTGGATCAGTTTTTCGCCGAAGGGATCGTCCACCTTGCGCCGCAAACGGCGGACCGCCACGTCGACGACATTGCTGTCGCCGTCGAAGTTCATATCCCAGACTTGTTCGGCAAGCCGGGTGCGAGTCAGCACCTGGCCGGGGTGACGCAGGAGGTACTCCAGTAGCCGATATTCCTGGGGTGCAAGGTCGAGCAACTTGCCGGACCGCGCCGCCCGATGCCGCACCAAGTCCATGTCAAGGTCGCAATAGTTCAGCACCTCGGTGTGCCGAACCGGAGCGCGTCGCAACAGGTTGCGCATCCGGGCATTGAGCTCCGAAAAGGCAAAGGGCTTGACTAGGTAGTCATCGGCACCGGACGTCAGCCCCTTCACCCGGTGTGAAACAGCGTCGAGCGCAGTGAGCAGGATTACCGGCAGGTCCGGACGCACTTTGCGGATTTCCTGTAGCACCCACCAGCCGTCACGCTGGGGGAGCATGACATCGAGCACTATCGCATCGTAGTCGCCTGTGGTGGCCAGATGCAGGCCATCCATGCCGTCCCGGGCGACATCAACCACGAACCCTTCCTCGGCAAATCCTTGTCTGACAAATGACGCTGTCTTCGGTTCGTCCTCGACTACCAGAATTCTCATGCTCGACTTTCCATCATCAGCATCTCATGCAGTTGATGATGGGCATTTTATTGGATCCACTATCATCAGATCGCCATATTTTGCTGATGCCTCAGTTATTGTATGTATGCAGGTCCGATATCGTTGTGAATGGGGCAAGGTGTAATCCACCAAAGCCAGAGCGCCTCTCCAGCTTCTTGGGGAACTCAGGCTCCCGTCGTTCTCGCTTTATAAATACGCAGTTTTCTGGTGAGGAAAATATATATATGGTTGCCCGCGATACAGATCGCTCTGTGAAATTATATTTCTGCGATTGGGGGCGCGTTGCACTTGCTCGGGTTCAATTACGTGATATCTGGATTTTCAAAAAATCATGGCATTGTAAAAGTGAGCCAATCCTCAGTGGCTCGTGCTGCGGGACAGGTGCAATTCTATAAATTTTCCAAATTCATGGGGGGAAATGTGAAAAAACACATCCCGTCGGACTCTTGGAGTCGTTCTATTGGTATTTTGCTGAGCATGGCCCCAGTCGTGTACAAGCAGAATCGACGCTGCCTGCAATAGCCGCAGTTGCCTCAATTCCTCCCTTCAAGGAGTGGGGTGTCGCGTTGCTCTTGTCGGTCGTTGCTTTGGTTGCCTATCGCCATCTTCGGGCCACAGGCCGAGACAATTGGGCTGCGTCCATCTTGTTCGCCTCTGCATTGCTCGCCAGCATTTTTCCCAATCAGAATGTCATGATTCAATTCGCTTATGCATTGGTCAATGCATTCACAAATCCTGCAGGTGGCAATACCGTCGTGACGGTGTTCCCGACGGACAATGGCGCCATTCCGTTGACTGGCGAATCCTTTTCCTCTGCAGAGATCCCGAACACATCTGGCGTGACGCAGAAGATCACGAGCATCACGGGCTCTGGCACCTGCTTCACCTCGTTGGATCCGACAAATGCGACATGTGCTGTGAATAGCACCTATGCCAGTGGGGCAACCTGCCACGTCGCGTACGTGAATGGATGCTGATGCAGAACCTTGAGGTCGCCGCGACTCGACAAAGGGCGGCGATCACAATTCTTTCTTGAAATACTCCGCCTGCAGGCGGACCGCGAGAGCGCCCAGCGACCCTCGCCAGAGCTCGATTGTGTCAAGCCTCCCAGGCTCGCAGAGTCCTCGTCCGTTCAACGAGCCCCACCATCGAGGTCCAGCACCATGTCGGTGGCGAACCCGTTCTCGATCAGGAAGGCGATCGCCGGCGCGATGTCTTCGGCCACGCCGGTGCGTCCCACGAGAAGCTTTTCTGCCGTTCCAGCGAACATGCCGGCCTTGGCCTCGGCAGGCATGGCGTCGTAGACGGGTGTGTCGATCAGGCCCGGCGAGACGACGTTCACGCGCAGCGGTGCAAGCTCGCGCGCCAAGGTGTGGGCCATCGCGACGATGCCGCCGTTGACCGCCGCCAGTCCGGCGCTGCCTGGCAGGGCGAAGCGGGAGGCCGCTCCGGTGAGCAGCACGACCGAACCGTCGCGGCGCAGGTGGGGCAGGGCGGCCTGCAGGCTTCCCCAATAGCCAAGAAGCTTGTGGTCCATCGCGTGGCGAAGGGCCGATACTTTCACCTCGGCGAATGGGCCCCAGGCAGGGTCTTGCGCCGCGGCGAGCACCAGATGGTCGATCTGGCCCACTTGGCCGAAAAGGTCGGCGAGCGACGCCGCGTCGGTGAAGTCAACGGTGTACCCCGCCGCCTTGCCGCGGATGTGGGTCAGCGCGGTGTCAAGTTTCTCGCGTGAGCGCCCCGCGACAAGCACTTCGGCGCCGCGCGCCGCAAGAGTCTGGGCGGCGGCCAGGCCCATGCCGGTGGAGCCGCCGATGATCAGGATGCGTTGGTTCAGTAAAGTCATGTCGAACTCTCGGTTGGGTTGCAATGGAGCGAACTCTAGAGAGCCATGGTGTATCGAGCCAGACGATTACACTGATTCCAGGAATTTGTTGGGCAAATACCTTGGACCTCCATCGCCTAGACCTGAACTTGCTTGTCTCGCTCGATGCCTTGCTGGCGGAGCGCCATGTCACCCGAGCCGCGCAGCGCCTCGGCCTCTCGCAGCCGACGCTCTCGGCTCAACTCAAGCAATTGCGCGCGGCGTTCGGCGACCCGCTGCTGTTGCCGGCTGCGCGCGGCATGACACCCACGCAAAGGGCAACGGAAATCCAGGCGTCGTTGCGCGGGCTGCTGGCGCAGATCGAGACCCTGGTGGCCGCGCATCAGACGTTCGATCCCGCACGGGCAACCCACACATTCCGGATTGCGTCCACCGACTCGATCCACGCTGAGGTCGGGGTGCCGCTGGCCGCACGCTTGCGGCAATTGGCACCGCAGACCCGCCTTGTGCTCTTGCCGGTCGATTTCTCACGCCTGGCCGAACAGCTGGCAGCCGGTGAGCTCGACCTGGTTCTCGCCGCCTCTTCGCGAATGCCCGCCGCCGTGAAAGTGCGCACACTCTACGAATCGCGCTTTCTCTGTGTCTTGAGGCGGGGCCACCCCGCAGCTCAGGGCCCTCTCGACCTGGATGTCTTCTGCGCACTCGAACACGCGCTCGTCTCGCCGGGCGGGACCCCTCTTTCGGGAACCGTCGATGGCGTGTTGGCCAGGATGGGGCGCAGTCGGCGGGTGGTCGTCTCGGTGAGCAGCTTCCTGCTGGTGCAGCCCCTCGTGGCCGAAAGCGACCTGATCGCCACCGTGCCGTCACGCCAGGCTCGCCAATGGACCGGCGCTCTGGAGGTCCTGGCGCCGCCATGCGAGATCCCGGGCTTCACCGTGCAAATGGGCTGGCATCCCAGAAGCCATGCCGACCCGGCGCACGCGTGGCTTCGCGAGAATGTGGCCGCCTTGGTTGACGGCGGACAGGCCGCACCGGTGGGCATTCCGAATCGGTGAGGTCTATCGGGAAGCCCCCTCGGCCAGTGGGTCGGACAGCTGTCCCTGGCGGGCCCACCTGCGACGTCCGCTGGCAGGAACTCGTCGCCGCAAAGCTGCCAGTCGTTCCATCAACCGAGCGGGAAGCTCGCAGCGCCAATTTTCCCGGCCAGATGTGCAGCCAACGCACCGTAGATTGCCGCGATTTCCCGGCGCACGGTCGGTGCGGCAAACATGGCATCTTCGGTGACGCAGGCACCGAGCAACGGTAGTGTGATTGAAGCGTCTTCGACGATCTGCGTCGACATGGTCTGCAGCACCTCGCGCAGCGAATCGTACGCATGGCGGGCTCGAGGCGACGTGTTGACCAGTGCGATCGGCTTGTTCACCGTGCCCTCGAAACTGACGAGCCAGTCGAGGGCATTCTTCATCACGGCGCTGATGCCATGGGCATACTCGGGGCTTGCGATGAGGAGCGCGTCGGCCGCGTCGATGGCTTCGCGCAGCGTCAGCACAGCCGGTGGCGGAGGGTTCTCCAGGTCGGGGTTGAAAAGCGACAGATGCCCCAAGCCTGCAAAGACCTGAGCCTGCACCTCGGCCGGCGCGAGCCGAACCGCGGTACGGCAGAACGCGCTGTTGATGGAGGCTTCACGCAGGCTCCCGGAAAGGGCAAGGATCTTCATGCCGCTGAGTATCGGCGATCGGTCTGCTGAGACCGGATCCAGCCCAGCGATGACACCACGAGCAGGCGGATCGTGTCAGGCCACCTCTGGCTTGCGCGAGTACAAGCGGTCCAGTGCCACCATCGCGGGCCTGAGCGAGTACGCGGGCGCCAGAAATCCTGCGTCGCTTGCAGGCTTTCTGCGCGAGGAAGATAATTCAGCCTTATGAAAATTCTCACCAACGTGATCAAGGCATCGTTCGCCACCTAGTTGCGCCCCTCGATCGCGTGTCGGAGGGCCATGCGCCTTCCGGTCCCCCAAACCCCGGCAGGCTGCACCTCCGGGGTTTTTTGTTTTCAGACCTGTTTTCCATCGACCTCTATGCGTACCTACGACAAGTTGATCGCCACGATTCGCGACCGCCGGAGCTTAAGTTCCGTGCGCCCGGGCTTCGGCGACAGCACAACCCTCATCCAACGCTAGCCTGAAGGCGAATCCATCTCGCCTGGGCTGGCACACAGCCAACCAGGCGGCCACAGCTCGCAGGATCGAGCGCAGCCGCAAGAAAGATCGATTCGCCATGACCAAGAATTCACGCCCGCACACAAGCACCGAACAACTGCGCAACATCGGTGTCATCGCCCACGTCGACGCGGGCAAGACCACGACCACCGAACGCATTCTGTTCTACACCGGAGAAAGTCACCGCATCGGCGAAGTGCACGACGGCACAGCGCAGATGGACTTCGACCCTCAGGAGCAGCAGCGCGGCATCACCATCAACAGCGCAGCGGTCACCGTTCACTGGAAAGGCACGCAGCTCAACCTGATCGACACGCCCGGCCACATCGATTTCAACATCGAGGTGAACCGCTCGCTGCGCGTGCTCGATGGCGCAGTCGTCGTGTTCGACGGCGTCGCTGGCGTGGAGCCGCAGACCGAGACCAACTGGCGTCTGGCCGACAAGTACCGTGTGCCGCGCATCGCCTTCATCAACAAGCTCGATCGCGTGGGGGCCGACTTCCACCGGGTGGTGGCCATGATGGAGGAGCGCCTGGGCGTGCGCGTGGTGCCTCTGCAGATCCCGATCGGCACGGAGGGCAGCTTCCGCGGCGTGGTGGATCTGCTCACCCTGAGGGCCCGCATCTGGGACAAGGACGATGCCAGCATCCCCTACCGTGAGGCTGACGTCCCCGCTGACCTGCTTGAACCCGCGCTGCACCACCGTGCCCGCCTGGTGGAAGCGGCCGTGGAGCAGGACGAAACGGCGCTGCAGGCCTACGTGAATGGCGAAGAGATCTCCGTGGACATGCTGCGTGCAAGCCTCCGCAAGGGTGTCCTGGCGGGCGCCTTCGTGCCCGCATTGGCCGGCTCCGCATTCAAGAACCGCGGCGTCGAGCCCCTGCTTGATGCTGTGGTGGACTACCTGCCTGCACCCGAAGACATCGTGCGCCATGGCCGTGAAGGCCGGCCCGCATCATCCAGCGATCCGTTCGCGGCCCTGGCGTTCAAGGTCGTCGCCGACGACCATGGCGCCAAGGTGTTCGTGCGCGTCTACAGCGGCCGGCTTGGCAAGGGGGACGTGGTACTCAACACCAGCACGGGCAAGACCGAGCGTGTGTCGCGCCTGTACGAGGTGCACGCCGACAAGCACATCGAGCACGACGAGTTGCGGGCGGGCGATATCGCCGCAGTCGTGGGTCTCAAGGACACGCTGACCGGCCATACCCTGAGCGACCCGGCCCATCCCGTGGTGCTGGAGCAGATCAGCGTGCCCGAGCCGGTGATCCACGTGGCCATCGAGCCCAAGACGAGCGCGGACCAGCAAGGCCTGTCCAATGCCCTGCAGTCTCTGCTGCGCGAAGACCCGAGCCTGCGGCTGCAGCATGACGCTGAATCCGGACAGACCATCCTGTCCGGCATGGGCGAACTGCAGCTCGAAGTCTCGATCGAGAAGCTGCGCGCACGTCACGGCGTCAACGTGTCGGTCGGCCGCCCCCAGGTGGCGTACCGCGAAACCATTTCACGCCATGTCGAGGTCACCCATGTGCACAAGAAGCAATCCGGCGGCCCTGGCCAGTTTGCCGAAGTGAAGCTGCAGCTGGCGCCTTTGCCCAGGGGCGAAGGCATCCGCTTTGAAAGCCACATCGTCGGCGGTGCGGTGCCGCGCGAGTTCATTCCCGCCGTCGAGGCCGGCATCCGCCGCGCTGCCTTGATGGGCGGGGTGGCGGGCTTCCCCGCCGTGGACTTTGCCGCAACGCTGGTGGACGGCAGTTTCCATGAGCGCGACTCCTCGACGCTGGCCTTCGAACTGGCGGCCATGGCCGCCTTCCGAGAAGCCTTTGCCAAGGCCGGGCCCCAAGTGCTCGAGCCCGTGATGGCCGTGGAGGTCATCACGCCGGCCGAGTACCTGGGCGACAGCATTGGCGACCTGCATCGCCGCCGCGGCGTGGTGCGCGGCCAGGGCCAGCGCGGCAATGCCGCCACGATAGAAGCCCAGGTGCCGCTGAAGGAGATGTTCGGCTACATCGGCAGCCTGCGCGCACTGTCTTCCGGGCGTGCGCAGTACTCGATGCAGTTGGACCACTACGGGGTGGTGCCGGCGGGCGAGATGGTGGCTTTGCTGGTCTGAAGTGAAGCGGTGCCCCCCGGGGCCAGGGCTGATGAACCGGACCTGGTGGGGCGCACCAGGTGGAAGGGCTGGCGGGTTCCTTCTGGGCCATCATTGGCGCCCAGTGACGCTTGCCGAAAGGGAGCTTGCCGGGCCGACGCGCGGCACCAGGCGGTGTCGTCAAACCGTCTCCGACCGGGCCTGCTCGATCGGGCTTCAGTGACACCCCTGAACGGAGGCCGACCCACCTGTCTTGTCAGCGTCAGCCGGCGTCGACGACAAACATCCGTGCCTGCTGTGCTTCCTGACGCTCGGCCTTGATCGGGGCGTAGCGCTCCGAGGCGTAGAAATCCAAAGCCGCCGTGAGTGTCGGAAATTCGAAAACGCCGGCCAGAGGCAGGGGCGCGTCGTCACCTTCCAGCACCCCGACGACGGGACCGAAATGGAGGATGCGGCCGCCGGCCTCCTCCAGCGCGGCTCGGAAACGAGGTGCCAGCGCAGCCTGCCTGGCCGCATCGATGACACGAAGGTTGATATGGACAAAGGCGGGCATGGGGTTCCTGAGAGAGTGGTGTCGTTGAGCGGTGCCGTTGATGGTTTTCAGTGCCTGCGGGGCCCGGTGTTCACGCGCAGGCAGAGCACGGCCGTCAGCAGGGCCAGGGCGATGTGGGTGGCATAGACCGGCCTGAAGTCGCCGCGCACCAGCCCGCTGTGGCCGATCAGCAGCACCGTCAGCGCCACCCCCATCACCGAACCGATCTGGCGCGTGGCCTGGTTCACCGCGCTGCCCACCGCATAGTGCGAGGCCGGCAGGCCCGAGACCGCGGCGCCGGTCAACGAGGGCAGGACCATGCCGACGCCCAGGCCGCTGAGCAGCAGACCGGGCAGCCAATGGCTGAGGTAGGCCGGATCCGGCCCGGGCACCAGCAGCAGCCACAGGCTGCTGCATGCATAGATCAAGGCGCCCCCCACCAGGAAGGGGCGGTGGCCGAAGCGGGCGGCCAGCCGGCCGGTCACGATGGCGGTGGGCACCACCGTCAGCGGCCCCGGCGTGACCGCCACCCCGGCCTGGGGCAGGCTGTAGTGCCAGACCTGGGTCATGAACGAGAAGAAGGCAAAGAACATCATGGCGAAGGCCATGCCGAAGGCGAGCGTGGCCAGGTTCACGCTGCTGTAGGTGGGGTTGCGGAACAGGCCCAGGTCCACCAGGGGGTGCCGGGCCTGACGGGCCCAGAGCACGAAGACCCCCAGCAGCAGCGCCCCGGCGCCGGCCGACGCGGCCTTTTGCAAGAGGCTCCAGGCCTGTGAATCGGCCTGGGTGATGGCCAGGGCCAGCAGCCCCACCGACGCCACCAGCAACGCCATGCCCACCCAGTCGATCGGCGGCGTGTGCCCCTTCTTCGGCACCACCGGCAGCAGGCGCACGCCGCGCCACAGCGAGATCAGACCCAGGGGCAGGTTCAGGTAGAAGGCCCAGGACCAGCCGAAGCCATCGACCACCAGCGAGCCCAGGCTGGGCCCCACCGCCGCCGCGAGTCCGCCGACTGCGCCCCAGAGGCTGACCGCGATCGCCCGCCGCTCTTTCGGAAAGGCCTCCAGCACCAGCGACAGCGAGGCCGGCGTGAGCAGGGCCGCGCCCACGGCCTGCAGGGCCCGTGCCGCGATGAGCCCGCCCACCGAGCCCGACAGGCCGCAACTGGCGGAGGCCGCCAGGAACAGGGCCACGCCGATCAGGAAGACACGCTTGCGCCCCTGGGCGTCGGCCAGCCCGCCTGCCGGTATCAGCGCGGCGGCATATACCACGGTATAGGCATTCAGCACCCAGGACATGTCGGCGGCCGAGGCCTCTGGAAAGGCCTGGCGCAGGGTGCCGAAAGCGGCATAGAGCACCGTGCTGTCCAGCGACACCAGGAACACGGCGATGCTGACCAGCCAGAACACCGTCCAGGCGGAGGTGTGGGCGGGGGCCCGGGCCGCAGCGGCCGGCAGGGCGGTGGCGGGATGGGACATGCGGCCTCCTAGCTCAGATAGATCGCGGGTTCGGCCGACAGACCCTGCCGGACCTGCTGGGTGAGGGCATCTCCGAGCACCTCGCTGGCACCGGCTTCCAAAGCGTCCAGGGCCAACCGGACGATCTCCTCAGGCGGGGTCTTTTCAACCTCGAAGCCGCGGGTCAGGTCGGTGTCGACATAGCCCATGTGCAGGTTCAGCACCTGGGTGCCCTGGGACTTCCATTCGTTGCGCAGGCCGTTGCTCAGCCCCCAGGCCGCCGCCTTGGACACCGCATAGGCGCTCAGCAGCGGAGAGTTGAACCAGGACAGCACCGACAGCACATTGAGCACCGCACCGCCGCCTTGCGCGGCCAGCACCGGGGCAAAGGCCTGGCTCAGACGCAGGGGGCCCAAGAGATTGGTGTCCAGATGGGCCTGCAGCGAGGCCAGGCCCTCTGGCGCCAGCAGCCCGCCGGGGCGGGCGATGCCGGCATTGTTGATCAGCACCGACACATCCGGGCAAGCGGTTGCGGCCGCAGCTACCTCGTCGGCCCGGGTGACGTCGAGCTTCACCGGTGTCACGCCGGCCAGGGTGATCTGTGCCGGATCGCGGGCCGCCGCATAGACCTTGCGGGCGCCGCGCCGCAGGGCTTCGCGCGCAAAGGCCAGGCCGATGCCCCGGTTGGCCCCGGTGATGAGAACGTTGGCATTTTCTATTTTCATGATGGTCTTTCAGTGCTGTTTGAAGGCATTCAATATGATGTTCGTCATATTTATTGATGAAGAAAAATGAAGGAGAGGGGCGAGCCGCCCTCAGTGCGTCGACGTGCCTGGATTGGCGTCGACCTCGGTGTCGTATCGATCGATCAGGGCCTGGCGGGTGCTGGCCAGCCAGGCCCGGCCCTGGGCATTGGCACCCAGGGTGCGGGCCATCTGCAGGGCCCCGACCAGGGTGCTGACGATGCTGGGGGCGTCCTGCTGTGCCGCAGGGCTGGCGGGCAGGCACTGCTGCACGGTCTGCAGCAGGCCTTCGATGCGGCGCACCGAGGCGGCGCGCAAGGACTCGGCCTGGCGGGGCATCTCGGAGGACAGCGCGGCCACTGCGCAGCCTTGCTCGCATTGGTTCAGGTGGGCATCCGACAGATAGGCTTCGACCAGGGCACGAAAAGGGCTGGCACCCCGGCCACGGCGCCGGCTGATGTTGCCCGCGAGTTGGCGTGCACTGCTGCGCCCGCTGAATTCAAGTGCCTCGACCAGCAAGGCCTCGCGCGACTCGAAATGGGCATAGAAGCCGCCGTGGGTCAGGCCCGCCTCTTTCATGACGTCGGCGACGCCCACGCCTTCATAGCCTGTGCGTCGCAGGGCCCGGCTGGCCGCTTCGAGGATGCGCTCGTGGCTCTGTTCCTTGCGCGAGGTCTTGCTGGGCGGGTTCATGTGCTGCGATCAGAAGATGATGGTCGTCATATTATGGCCATCATCTTTTGGAAGCGTGGGAGGCTGGCAATGCCCCCTGGCTTCGTGGGGGCACCGGAAGACCGGGCAAAGGCCGAGGCCGCCCGTCGCGGTCCTGCCCCTGAGCACCGATCTCAGCCCTGCCTCGAGCCCCCATCTGCCGGCGCGGCTTCGCGGCTCAGCTTCAGCGCGTGCTGGGTGAAGCGCTCCACCACGCGGTCGGCATGGCCCTGGAGCCGCACCAGCGCGATGCCGACGTGAAAGCCGGCGGGGTTGTCGGTCAGCGCCAGGCATTTCACACCCAGCGGCATCACCCGCCGGGCCACGCCGGCCACCAGGCCCACGCCCAGGCCGGTGGCCACCAGGCTCAGGATGGTCTGCACCTGCATGGCCTCCTGCGCCACACGCGGCGTGAAGCCCGAGAGCTGGCAGCGCATCATGGCCAGCATCGACAGACCGGGCACCTTGGCCTGCGGGTACATGATGAAGGGCTCGTCGGCGGCCTCGCTGAGCGCGATCGCCTCGCGCCGGGCCAGCGGGCTGTGCTCGGGCACCGCGAGCACGAACTCGTCGCGGTCCAGCGGCAGCAGCTCGAAGCCGGCCGGGTCCGGCACGGGGTAGCGCACCAGGCCCGCGTCGAAACGCCGCGACACCAGGCCATCGAGGATCTCGGTGGTGGTGGCCTCGGTCAGCTCCATCATGATCTTGGGGTGGTGCTGGCGCAGCGAGGGGATCAGCTCGGGCAGCAGGGCGTAGGTGGAGGACCCGATGATGCCCAGGCGGACCACCCCGCCTTCGCCCTCGCGCGCGTCCTGCACGGCCTGGCGGCATTGGTCGGCGTGGAACAGCGCGCGCCGTGCGTCCTGCAGCATGGCCTGGCCGGCCCCGGTGAGCACCACGCCGGCGGGGCTGCGCTCGAACAGGGCGCTGCCCAGCTCGTCTTCGAGCTTGCGGATCGACACCGACAGCGGCGGCTGCGCCATGTGAAGCCGCTCGGCCGCACGGTGGAAATTGCCGGTCTCCGCCAAGGCAATGAACTGGCGCAACTGACGCAGGTTCATGTGATATTCAATCGGTATCGATTCACGAATTTTTAATATTAGACGACATTTTTTGCGCTGAATACATTGGCTCCAGGGCGGACACAGCCCCCAAAGACAACAGGAGACAGACCATGCAACAGCGCAGAACCACGCTGGCCGCCCTGGCGGGCGCCGCCTTGCTCGCCCTGGGCGCCGGCTTGGCGCCCGGCGGCGCGCAGGCCCAGGATTTCCCTTCCAGACCGGTCCGCTTCATCGTGCCCTTCGGGCCCGGCAGCGGCACCGACACCTCGGCACGCTATTTCGCCAGAAAGCTGCAGGAGCTCACGGGCCAGGCCGTGGTGGTCGAGAACCGGCCCGGTGGCAACGGTTTCCTGGCCGTCAACCAGGTGTTGCAGGCGCCGGCCGACGGCTACACCGTCTTCATCGGCAGCAACTCCACCCTGGCGGTGAACGCCGCGCTGTTCAAGGCCCTGCCCTATGACCCGGTGGCCGACTTCACGCCGCTGACCATGATGATGCGCTCGCCCGCCATGCTGGCCGTGGCCCCGGGCGCGCCGTACCAGGACCTCAAGGGCCTGCAGGCCTATGCCCGGGCCCATCCGGGTCAGGTGAATTTCGGTGCCGGTTCGGCGGGCTACCAGCTCATGGGCGAGCTGCTCAACGACGCGGCCCAGATGCAGACCGTGTACGTGCCGTTCAAGGGCGCCGGCGACACCATGACCGCCCTGGCCAGCGGCACGGTCGACTACGCGTTCGCCGAGGTCACCGCGGTGCAGGAGCTGGCCAGGGGCGGCCGCGTCAGGGTGCTGGCCGTGGCCTCGGACAGGCGCGTGGGCAGCTCGCCCGAGGTGCCCACCTTCGCCGAGGCCGGCCTGCCGGGCTTCGAGGCCTACACCTGGGTCGGCGCCATGGTCAGCCGCAAGACGCCCGCCGCCGAGGCGGCCCGGCTGGCCGAGCTGTTCACCACGATCTCGAAGATGGACGAGACCCGGGCCTTCTATGAGCGCCTGGGCGCCACCCCCATGACGGGCGGGCCGCAGCAGATGCGCGAATTCCAGCAGCAGGAGATCGCCCTGTGGAAGCGCATCGTCCGGCAGGCCAAGGTGCCGCTGCAATGACGGCGGGCGCACTCTCCAGGGTGAAGGTGCTCGACCTCTCGCGCGTGCTCGCGGGCCCCTGGGCCGCGCAGACGCTGGGGGATCTGGGCGCCGAGGTGGTCAAGGTCGAGCGCCCCGGCACCGGCGACGACACGCGCGCCTGGGGCCCGCCCTTTGTGCATGACCGCGAAGGCCGCCCTACCGGCGAGTCGGCCTACTACATGTGCACCAACCGCAACAAACGCTCGGTCGCCATCGACTTCACCCGGCCCGAGGGCCAGGCGCTGGTGCAGGCGCTGGCCTGCGAGAGCGACGTGCTGATCGAGAACTTCAAGACCGGCGGCCTGCAGGCCTACGGGCTCGACTACGCCAGCCTGAGCGCGCTGAACCCGCGCCTGGTCTATTGCTCCGTCACCGGTTTCGGTCACACCGGGCCGTACGCGCAGCGCGCGGGTTACGACTTCCTGATCCAGGGCATGGGCGGGCTCATGAGCATCACCGGCCGGCCCGACGGCACACCCGGCGGCGGCCCGATCAAGGTCGGCGTGGCGCTCACCGACATCCTCACCGGGCTGTACGCCAGCACCGCCATCCTCGCGGCGCTGCAGGCGCGCGAGCACACCGGCCGGGGCCAGCACATCGACCTGGCGCTGCTCGATGTGCAGGTGGCCTGCCTGGCCAACCAGGGCATGAACCATCTCTACGGCGGCCCGGCGCCCCGGCGCATGGGCAACGCCCACCCCAACACCGTGCCCTACCAGGACTTCCCCACCGCCGACGGGCACATGATCCTGGCCATCGGCAACGACGGGCAGTTCGCCCGCTTCTGCCAGGTGGCGGGCCGCCCCGAATGGGCCGCTGACGGGCGCTTTGCCCACAATGCCGCGCGGCTGGAAAACCGCGAACTGCTGATCCCGCTGCTGTGCGAGCTCACCGCCCGGCGCAGCACGCGCGAGTGGATCGCGTTGCTCGAGCCGCATGCGGTGCCCTGCGGCCCGATCAACACCGTGGCCGATGTGTTCGACGACGCCCAGGTGCGCGCGCGCGGCATGCAGATCGCCATGGCGCATCCGCAGGCGGGCAGCGTGCCCCTGGTCGCCAGCCCCATCCGCCTCTCGGACACGCCGGTGCAGTACCGCAGCGCGCCGCCGCAGCTCGGCCAGCACACCCGGCAGGTGCTGCAGGAGCGGTTGGGCCTGTCGGAAGAGACCTGTGAATCGCTGCACCGCAAGGGGGTCCTGGCATGAAGGAATGGGATTCAGGCCCGCTGGCGGGCATCCGCGTGCTGGACCTGTCCAGCGTGGTGTTCGGCCCGCTGGCCAGCCAGGTGCTGGGCGACTATGGCGCCGAGGTCATCAAGATCGAGCCGCCAGGCGGCGACTCCACGCGCCACACCGGTCCGGCCGCCGAAGCCGGCATGTCGGCCATGTTCCTGGGTTGCAATCGCAACAAGAAAAGCGTGGTGCTCGACCTGAAGCAGGCCGCCGCGCAGGCCGCGCTGCAGGCCCTGATCGCGACGGCCGACGTGCTCATGCACAGCATGCGGCCGCAGAAGCTGGCCGGGCTGGGGCTCGATCCGGCGCAACTGCGCGAACGCCATCCGCGTCTGGTCTATGCCGGCCTGCACGGCTTCGGCGAGCAGGGGCCCTATGCCGGCCTGCCCGCCTACGACGACGTGATCCAGGGCATGAGCGGCCTGGCCGATCTGATGCAGCGCCAGACCGGCGAGGCGCGCTACCTGCCCACGATCGCCGCCGACAAGACCTGCGCCCTGGTGGCCGCCCACGCCATCCTCGCGGCCCTGCTGCGGCGCGAGCGCACGGGGCAGGGCGGTTTCGTCGAGATCCCCATGTTCGAGACCATGGTCGGCTTCAACCTGGTCGAGCACTTCTACGGCATGCACTTCACGCCGCCCCTGAGCGGCGCCGGCTACCCGCGCGTGCTGGCGCCCTGGCGCAAGCCCTACCGCACGCTCGACGGCCATGTCTGCATGATGCCCTACACCGACGCGCACTGGCGCCGCTTCTTCGAGGCCGTGGGCGAGGCCGGGCTGGCGCGGGACGCGCGCTTCATCGACCAGGCCAGCCGCACCCGCCACATTGCCGAGCTGCTCGAAATCCTGAGCCGCCATGTCGAGCGGCGGGACACGCAGCACTGGCTGCGGACCTGCGAGCGGCTCGAGATCCCCGCCGCCCCGGTGGCGCGGCTCGATGAGCTGCCGCAGGACCCGCAGCTCGCGGCGACGGGCTTTTTTGCCAGCGTGCACGACCCGGCCATGGGCGAGCTGCGCTTTGCCCGCCCCTCCGTGCGCATCGACGGCACGCAGGCCCCCATCGCCATGCCGCCGCGCCTGGGCCAGCACACGCGCGAGCTGCTGCGCGAGGCGGGGCTGGGCGATGCCGAGATCACGCAACTCCAACCCTGACGCCCCGAAGAGGCGATGCACATGAACAAGAACCTCCCCCGCCTGGGCCAGGGCGCGTACTGGCAGGACCTGCAGCCGGGCCAGCGCTGGCGCACCTTCCGCCGCACCATCACCGAGGCCGACCTGGTCGGCTTCATCAATGCCACCGGCATGCTCGAAGCCATCTTCATCGAGGACGGCTACGAGGGCGGCGCGATCCAGGGGCGACCGGTGCCCGGCGCGCTCACCTACACCTTCATCGAGGGCTTCATCCTGCAGAGCATGATCCAGGGCACCGGCCTGGCCATGCTCGAGCTGCACCAGAAGATCCTCGCCCCTGTGCGGGTGGGCGACAGCATCGATGCGGTGGTCGAAGTCACTGGCGTGCGGCCGACTTCGAAGGGCAACCGCGCGGTCGTCAGCTCGCGCATCGAAGTCTTCAACCAGCGCGGCGAGCCGGTGATGGAGTACAGCGCCACCCGCCTGCTCGCCGGTCGCCCCGGATCCTGAGCTGCTGCCGCGCCCACCAGAACCCCCACAAGGAGACAGACCATGAACCCGAATCCCTCCCGGCGCCGGGCCGCGCTTGCCGCCGCCGCGCTGCTGGCCGCCTGCTCGCTGGCCCAGGCCGCCTGGCCCGACCGGCCCATCACCCTGGTGGTGCCCTTCCCGCCCGGTGGCCCCACCGACCTGGTGGCGCGCGTGCTGGCGCAGAACGTCGGCGAGCAATTGGGCCAGTCGGTGATCGTCGACAACAAGCCCGGCGCCAACGGCAACATCGGCAATGCCTTCGTCGCCAAGGCCGCGCCGGACGGCTACACCGTGCTCTACAACACCTCGTCTGCGGCGCTGAGCCCCTCGCTGTACAAGAAGCTGAACTACGACCTGCAGAAGGACCTGGCCCCGGTGGCGCTCACCGCCGTGGTGCCGCTGGTCCTGGTGGTCAACCCCCGCCTGCCGGTCAGGAGCGTCGCCGAGCTGGCCGACTATGCGAAGAAGAACCCGGGCCGGCTGTCCTACGGTTCGGCGGGCAACGGCAATGTCACCCACCTGGTGGCCTACCAGGTGGTGCAGCATTGGGGCATCGAGGCCAGCCATGTGCCCTACAAGGGCAGCGCGCCGGCCGATGTCGACCTGGTCGCCGGGCAGATCGATTTCATGACCGACACCGTCAATTCGGTGGCCCCCTTCATCAAGGACGGCAAGCTGCGTCTGCTGGCGGTGTCCACCGCAGGCCACCTGCCCCATTTTCCGCAGGCGCCCACCCTGGCCGAGAGCGGCATGAGCGGCTTCGAGGCCGGAGCCTGGCAGGGCGTGATGGTGCCGACCCACACGCCGCAGCCCGTCATCGACCGGCTCAACAAGGCCTTTGTGCAGGCGCTCAAGGACCCGTCGGTGCTCGACCGGCTGCGCCTGCAGGGCACCGAGCCGCTGGGCTCGACCCCGGCGGAATACGGCGCCTACATCGGCAGGGAACTGGCGCGCTGGGCGTCGGTGGTCAAGAGCACCGGCGTGTCGCTGGATTGAGGGGCGACCATGTCCGTGCTGGATTCACTCGCGCTCACCCGCATCCCCCCCGAGGACGAGGCCTTGCGCGCCGAGGTGCGCGCCTTCTTCGCCGAGGCCGTCCAGGACCTGCCGGCCCATGTGCGCGCCCGCTCCTGGGGCGGCTACAGCAGCGCGCTGAGCCGCCAGCTCGGCGCCCGAGGCTGGATCGGCCTCACGCTGCCCAAGGCCTATGGCGGCGGCGGGCGCAGCGCCTTCACCCGCTATGTGCTGGTCGAGGAAGCCCTGAGCTGCGGCGCCCCGGTGGGCTCGCACTGGATCGCCGACCGTCAGAGCGCCCCGCTGATCCTCAAATACGGCACCGAGGCGCAAAAGCAGTTCTACATCCCGCGCATCTGCCGTGGTGAAGCCTTCTTCTGCATCGGCATGAGCGAGCCCCAGGCGGGCTCGGATCTGGCCGGTGTCAGGACGCGGGCGCGGCCCAACGCGCAGGGATTCGTGCTCAACGGCCAGAAGATCTGGACCACCAACGCCCACCACTGCCAGTACATGATCGCGCTGGTGCGCACCTCGGGCAGCCCCGAGGACCGGCACCGGGGGCTGTCGCAGCTCATCGTCGATCTGTCGCTGCCCGGGGTCACCGTGCGCCCCATCGAAGACCTGTCGGGCGACCGCCACTTCTGCGAGGTGTTCTTCGACGAGGTGCAGCTCGGCGCCGACGCGCTGATCGGCGCCGAGGGCCAGGGCTGGGAGCAGGTCACGGCCGAGCTGGCCTTCGAGCGCAGCGGGCCCGAGCGGCTCTTCTCCAGCATCGTGCTGTTCGATCAGTGGCTCGATTTCGTGCGCACGCCGCAGGGGCGAACCCCCTGCGCCCAGCGGCTCGCGGGCCGGGTGCTCACCCAGCTCGCCCCGCTGCGCGCCATGTCGGTGTCGGTGCAGGAGAAGCTCACGCGTGGCGAAAGCCCCATCGTCGAGGCCGCGCTGGTCAAGGAACTGGGCACCACGCTGGAGCAGTCCATCCCCGCCGCCATCGCCGACGACCTGTTCGGCCGCGAGGCCGAGGACCTGCCGGTGGAGCTGCTGATGACCCTGAAATACGTGACCGAGGCCTCGCCCTCGTTCTCGCTGCGCGGCGGCACCCGCGACATCCTGCGCGGCATGATCGCGCGCGGCCTGGGTCTGCGCTGAAAGAAAGGAAGAAAGGCACATGAACGACGATCTCTTGGCCGACGCCGCCCGCCGCGTGCTATCCGACCACTGCACGCCTTCCGTGGTGCGGGCCATCGAAGCCGCTGGCGCCGCCGCGCCCGAGGCCGTAGCGTTGTGGGCGCAACTTGAAGCCACCGGTCTGGCCGATGCCCTGCTGCCCGAAGACCGGGGCGGTGCCGGCCTTGCACTGGCCCAGCTGTTCGGCGTGCTGGCCGAATGCGGCGCCCATGCCCTGCCGCTGCCGCTGGCCGACACCCTGCTGGCGCGTGCGCTGCTGAGCGCCGCAGGTGTCGAGGCGCCGACCGGCAGCGTGGCCCTGGCACAGGGCGAGCGGCTGGCCGATGGCGGCCTGCGCTGTGCCCTGGTGCGCGGCGGCAGGGTCGCCACCTCGGTGCTGGCGCAGGCCGATGGCGGCTGGCACCTGTTGCCCGTCGATGCGGCGCAGCCGGCACCCCAGGCGCTGGCGCTGGATGCCGCACTGCGCTGGGACGCCGCGTCTTTGCAGACCGCCAGCCCCGTCGCTGCGCCCAAGGGGGTCGAGCTGCGCACCCTGCAGGCAGCCGTGGTGGCGGCCCAGATGGCGGGCGCGCTGACGGTCGTGTTCGAGCGCACGCTGCAATACGCCAACGAGCGCCAGCAGTTCGGGCGGCCCATCGGCAAGTTCCAGGCCATCCAGCACCAGCTCGCGGTGATGAGCGAGCATGTGTTTGCCGCCCGCATGGCCGCGCAGATCGGTTGCGGCGGCCCCGGCCCCTGGCCGGACCGTCTGCGGGTCGCCACCGCCAAGGCGCGCTGCAGCGAAGCGGCGCTGGCCGTCTCGGAGACCGCGCATGCCCTCCATGGCGCCATCGGCTTCACTGCGGAATACGAGCTGCAGCTGTTCACCCGCCGCCTGCACGCCTGGCGGCAGGCGGCGGGCAGCGAAAGTTACTGGCACGAGGTCGCCGGCGCGGCCCTGCTGGCCCATGAGGGCCCCACGCTCGACGTCGTGCGCCGCATCACCGACATCGAGGCCGACGCCCCCCTTCTTCCCGCCTGATTTTCGACCCCGGAGACAACGACATGGCCTTTCTCAGCATCGAACGCGACGGCGGCATCCTGACCGTCACCATGAGCCAGCCCGAGACGCGCAACGCACTCACCGGCAACACCGCCGTGCCGGAATTCGTGCAGCTGTGCGACGAGGTGCGCCGGGATGCCGGCATCAAGGTGCTCATCCTCACTGCGGCCGGTCCCATCTTCAGCTCGGGCGGCAACGTCAAGGACATGCAACGCTTCTTCGACGATGCGCTCACCCCCGACCGCATCCGCGAGGAATACCGCCAGGGCATCCAGCGCATCCCGCTGGCACTGTACCCGCTCGATGTGCCCGTCATCTGCGCCATCAACGGCCCCGCCATCGGCGCCGGGCTGGACCTGGCCTGCATGTGCGACATCCGCATCTGCAGCGACACCGCGACCTTTGCCGAGAGCTTCGTGCGCGTGGGCATCGTGCCCGGCGACGGTGGCGCCTGGCTGCTGCCGCGCGCGGTGGGCATGGCCCGGGCGGCCGAGATGGCCTTCACCGGCGAGGCCATCGACGCGCAGGAGGCCCTGGCCTGCGGTCTCGTGAGCCGCGTGGTGCCGGCCGGGCAACTGCTGGTCACGGCCCGGGCGCTGGCCGCGAAGATCGCCGCCAACCCCGGCGCCGTCATGCGCATGACCAAGCGGCTGCTGCGCGAAGGCCAGCAGGCCACGCTGGAGTCGTTGCTGGAGCTGTCCGCCGGCTGCCAGGCCATCGCCCACAAGACGGCCGATCACCGCGAAGCCGTCACGGCGTTCATTGAGAAGCGCGCGCCGCGCTTCGGCTGAAGCGGGCGGTCTTTTGGCGGGCCGGCGGGGCCAGATCGCGCCTTGCAACCCATCCCGAAAAGGCCGCTGCGCGACCCGTGGGAGACATTGAACAGGCGCTCAGGCCCACGACAGCGCGGCCAGATCGTTCACGAACACCGGGGCATCCTTCCAAAGGCCCTGCAGCTCGCGCGCCGCCACGGTGATGAACTGGGGCTGGAACAGGAAGGCGTGCACCGAGTCCTCGGCCAGCAGTTTCTGGGCCTCGCCGAGTGCGCGCAGGCGATCGGCTGCGCGCGGGCTGCTGCGGGTCTTTTCGAAGATCGCATTGAAGCTGGCCGACTGATAGCCCCAGTAGTAGTCGGCGTGGGTGTAGTTCACCAGGTCGAAGGGCTCGACATGCAGGATCAGCGTCAGGTCGTAGTTCTTCTGGCTGTAGGTGCCGCTGAGCCATTGGGCCCATTCGACGTTCTGGATCCTGGCGATGAGGCCCACCTTGGCCAGTTCTGCGGCGATCAGCTCGCCGCCCTGGCGGGCGTAGGCCGGCGGCGGCAGCACCAAATTGAGTTCGAGCGGGGTCTTGATGCCGGCCTCGCTCAGCAGCCGCTTCGCCTTCTCGGGGTCGAAGGGGTTGATGCCCGTCGTGTCCACATAGCCCGGTGCGCCCGGCACGTAGTGACTGCCGATCGGCACGCCGTGGCCGTCCATGGCCGCCGAGATGACGGCCTTGCGGTCGATGGCCGCCGCGATGGCGCGTCGCACGCGCACATCGTCGAGCGGCTTCCTGGCATTGTTGATGGCCAGGATGGCTTTGCCGCGCGAGGCATTGAACAGGACCTGAAACCGCCGGTCCTGCTCGAACACCGGCAGGCTGCGCGACACCGAGGCATGGGGAAACAGGTCCACATCGCCGGCCAGCAGGGCGGCCACCTGCGCCGCCGGGTCCGAAATGAAGCGGAAGGTGGCCCGGGCGATCGGCACCGAGGCGGCGTCACGCCAGTCGGCCCAGCGGGTCAGCGTGATGGAGGAGCCCTTGCTCCAGGCACCCAGCTGATAGGGGCCGGTGCCGACGGGCCGGCTCTCGTTGGTCTCGGCGCTCCTGGGCTCGACGATGATGGCGCTCGCCTGGCCCAGCAGGAAGGGCAGGTCCGGATCGATCTCCCGGTGCAGCACCACCACGGTGTGCTCGTCAATCACATGGGTGCTCAGGTTGCTGAAGAGGCGGCGGTCCTTGTTGCTGCTTTTGTCCGAGGCCGCGCGGTCGAAGGAATACTTCACCGCCTGCGCATTGAAGGGTTCGCCGTTCTGGAACCGCACGCCCCGGCGCAGTCTGAAGGTGTAGGTTTTCAGGTCGGGCGAGACCTCCCAGCTCTCCGCCAGCAGCGGCTTCACGCTGCCGTCGGACTGGATCTTGGTCAGGGTTTCGAAGAGGTTGTAGAGAACCACCTCGGCAATCTCGGCACCGGCCTTGGCGGTGGGGTCCAGGCTCGTGGGCTCCAGCGTCAGGCCGATCACCAGGCTGTCTTTCTTCTTTCTTTGCGCCCAGGCGCTGGGCAGGTCCAGGGCCGTCAGGGCGGCCGCCCCCGAGGCCAGCAAGGTCCGGCGTTTCAACACGTTGAATTTCCTTCAGAGTCATGTCAGAGACGCGGCAGGCGCGCAGCGCCCACCGCAGCCGGCCGCGAGTGGCCAGGGCTGTGGCGCATCATCTGCATCGGGCTGCGCCCTGGCAAGCAGATGCTTATGCGGGATTCATCTGTGCCGGCCTGCGGCTGGGGCTGCGGGGCGGTGGATGCATGGCGGTTGCGCTCGCAATCTGATGCCACAGGATGTCGAAGTCTGTTGAGCGTATTTGCTTATGCGCAAAGCTTCATTGGGTGCTGTCTTGGGGTCCCTAGCATCGAGCATCTGGCGCCAAGCCGCAGCGACAGTCCCCCATGTCTTCGTCCGTACCCCCATCCTCTCGCGCCGCCGTGGCGACACTTCCTGCCCGCCCCCTCGATCCCCAGTCCTGGCAGGCCGCTGCCGAGGCCGTCATCGAGGTCGGGCGCCGCGCTGCCCGGCGGGGCTGGCTGCCGGCCACCTCGGGCAATCTCTCGGTGCGTGCCGGCGACCTGCTGGCCATCACCCGCTCGGGCGTGGACAAGGGGGCTCTGAGCGAGCAGGACCTGTTGGCCCAGGCACTGGACGCGCCGCTGCTGCCGGGCTCGTCGGCCGAAGCCGCCCTGCACCTGCAGCTGTACGCCGATCGGCCTGGCATCGCGGCGGTGTTCCATGTCCACAGCCTGGCCGCCTCGGTGCTCGGGCGCCGGCATGTCGATGCGGGTGAGCTGGTGTTCCAGGGCTGGGAGTTGCAAAAGGCCCTGGCCGGTGTGGACTCGCATGAGCAGCGTGTGCGCCTGCCGATCTTTCCCAACACCCAGGACATTCCTTTCCTCGTGCGCCAGGTCCGGTCCCGGCTGGGCGCGGCGTCGGGCGAGGCCTGGAATGCCCCCGGCTACCTGATCGCCGGGCACGGTCTGTATGCCTGGGGCTGCGACAGCGCCGAAGCCTGGCGCCATCTGGAAGCCCTGGACCACCTGCTGAACCAAGAGCTGGCCCTGGCCGGCCCAACACCCCTCCGATAGGGAAAACGCGGATGCCGGCCACCGGGCCGGCCGCTGCCTGCCCTGTTGACTGTCATTTCAAGAGAAAGCCGACCATGACCACGCTGACGCTCTACGCCGAATCCGCCCCCAGCCAGGCCCTGCTCCGCACCCGCGACGGGGCGGCGATCACGCAACATCTGAACCAGCTCGGTGTGCGCTTCGAGCGCTGGCCGATCCGTCCCCTGCCCGAGGGGGCCGATGCGGCCACGGTGCTGGCGACCTATGCCCCCGAGGTGCGGCAACTCCAGCAGGAGCGGGGCTACCTCAGTGTGGATGTGGCTGGCATCACCCCGGACCACCCGGAGCGCGCCGCGATGCGCCAGAAGTTCATCGAGGAGCACACCCATGCGGATGACGAGGTGCGCTTCTTCGTGCAGGGCCAGGGAGCCTTCTATCTGCACCTGGGGGATCGGGTGCACCAGGTGGTCTGCGAGGCCGGCGACCTGATCTCGGTGCCGGCCGGCACCCGGCACTGGTTCGACATGGGGCCCTCACCCCGGTTCACCGCGATCCGCCTGTTCCGTTCGCCGGATGGCTGGGTCGGTCATTTCACCGGCGATCCGCTGTCGGCCGCCGTGCCACGGCTCGAGGCCGACGGGGAGGTGCCAGCGCATGCCGCTTGACGATCTCTCTGTGGACCCGCAGGCGCGCTACCGGGTGCTGGCGGCCGCCGACATCCCGGCCTTGCTGGCCGCCTGGCCGACCCTGGCCCGCCGCCTCGGGGGGGCGCCAGGAGACTGGCAGGTCCGGGATGTGGCCGACGGCAATCTGAACTCGGTCTTTCTCGTCCAGGGGCCCCAGGGCCGCCTCTGCGTCAAGCAGTCCCTGCCCTATGTGCGGGTGGCCAAGGACGACTGGCCGCTGTCGGTGGAACGGGCCTATTTCGAGAGCGAATACCTGCGCCGCGTCCAGCCCTTCGTACCGGGCCTGGTGCCGGAATTCCTGCACTTCGACGCCGATCTGCGCGTCATCGTGATGGAGGCCCTGCACCCCCACATCATCCTGCGCCAGGCCTTGATGGCCGGGCGGCGTCCCCAGGGGGCGGCCGCTGCGGTGGCCGACTTCGCCGCCGCCACCCTGTTCCATACCTCGGACCTGAGCAACCCCTTCGAGCGCAAGTTCGAGGATGTGGCCCGCTTCAGTGCCAACCACGATCTGCAGCGCATCACGGTGGACCTGGTCTTCATCGATCCCTTCCAGGAACATCCGCGCAACCGCTACGCCCGGCCGGACCTCGAAGGCTGGGCCCGGGCCCTGCGTGAGGACGGCCGGATCCTGAGGGCGGTGGCCCATTGGCGCCAGTGCTATCTGAACAAGCCGCAGGCCCTGCTGCACGGTGATCTGCACTCGGGCTCGGTGATGGTCAGCGAGGACGATGCCCGCGTCATCGATGGCGAGTTCGCCTGGGTCGGTCCGATCGGTTTCGACTGCGGCATGTTCCTGGCCAACTGGCTGCTGGCCTGGTTTGCCCGGGTGGGCCTTGGCGAGTCGGTCGAAGACCCGGCCGGTCAGCCGGCCTGGATCCAGGCCCAGGCCGAACTCTTCTGGCAACGGTTCCGGCAGCAGTTCCTGCACCACTGGCAAGGCTGGCGCGGCGCCGGCGATGCCTTCCCGACGGGGCATTTCGGCGCGGGCTCGACCGACGCCGGCTGGGCGGCCGTGCAGCAGGCCTATCTCGACGAGGTCTGGGCCGATGCCCGCGGCTTTGTCGCCATCGAGCTGATCCGCCGCATCATCGGCTTCTCGCAGGTGGCTGATTTCGGCTTGATTGCCGACACCGCTCGGTGTAGCCGGGCGCAGGCCGGCGCCCTGGCCCTGGCGCGCGACCTGCTGCTCCACCCCGCGCAGTACCCGGACATCCAGGCGCTCGGGGCGAGCCTGCCCCGCTGGGCCGGGGCGAGCCTGGCGCCGGCGGCCGCAGACCGCGCTGGAGCCGCCCTTGTCTGAGGGGGCGCGGCGGTTCCGGGCTGCGGCGCTGCTGCTCGACATCGAGGGCACCCTGGGCTCGAAGGCCTTTGTGAGCCAGGTGCTCTACCCCTACTCACATCGGCATTTGCGGGCCTACCTGGCGCGGCATGCGCAGGAGCCGGTGGTGCAGCAGGCCCTGCGCGACACCCTGGCCCTGGCCGGGCAGCCCGCCGCCGACCCGGCCGGGCTGCTGCTCGCCTGGATCGCGCAGGACCGCAAGGCCCCGCCGCTGAAGACACTGCAGGGGCTGATCTGGCAGGACGGCTACGAGAGCGGCGCCTTTGCCGGCCACCTCTACCCCGACGCCCTGGCGGCCTTGCAGCGCTGGCACCAGCGCGGCATTCCCCTGGCGATCTACTCCTCCGGTTCGGTGCGGGCGCAACGGCTCTATTTCGAACACAGCGTGGCGGGCAATCTGCTGCCCTGGTTCGACCGTCATTTCGACACCGCGATCGGGGCCAAGACCGAGGTGGATTCGTATCTGCGCATTGCGCAGGCCTGGGGCCAGGCCCCGGAGCGGATCCTGTTCCTGTCCGACAACCCGGCCGAATTGCAGGCGGCGCAGGGTGCCGGCCTGCAGTGGCTGCATGTGCGGCGCGAGGACACGGACGTGGCGCCGGGCTTCGCGGCCGTCACGGATTTCTCGGCCATCGAACTGGAGCATCAAGCATGAAAATCCACGGCAAGCCCTACCGCTCGGTCTGGTGGGACCCGCAGGCCGGCGGGCTGTGGGCGATCAATCAGCTGAGCCTGCCATTCCGTTTCGAGACGGTGCTGATTGCCAGCCATGCCCAGGCCTGTCAGGCGATCCGCAGCATGCTGGTCCGGGGGGCGCCCCTGATCGGCGTCACCGCCGCCTACGGCCTGGCGCTGGCCCTGCGCGAGGACGCCTCGGATCCGGCGCTCGCGCGGGCCGCACAAGACCTGCTGGCGACCCGGCCGACCGCGGTCAACCTGCGCTATGCGGTGGAGGCACTGCTCGGGCCTCTGCGCGCGCTGGCGCCGGCCCAACGCGGCCGCGCCGCCCTCGAGCTGGCCGGCCAATTGGCCGACGAGGATGCGGCCCTGTGCGAGGCCATCGGCCGCCAAGGGCTGCCGCTGCTGGAGGCCGCCTGGGCCCGGCGCGGCCGCCAGGGGGCGGTGCAGGTCCTGACGCATTGCAACGCGGGCTGGCTGGCCACCGTGGACTGGGGCACGGCGCTCGCGCCCATCTATGCCGCGCATGAGCAGGGCCTGCCCGTGCATGTCTGGGTCGACGAAACCCGCCCGCGCAACCAGGGCGCCCTGCTCACCGCGCTGGAGCTCGGCTGGCAGGGCGTGCCGCACACGGTGATCGCCGACAACGCCGGCGGTCACCTGATGCAGCGGGCCCAGGTGGACCTGTGTCTTGTCGGTGCCGACCGCGTCAGCCCGCGCGGCGACACCGCCAACAAGATCGGCACCTACCTCAAGGCCCTGGCAGCCTTCGACAACGGGGTCGATTTCCTGGTGGCGCTGCCGACGCCCAGCATCGACTGGCAGCTGCAAGACGGGGTGCAGGCCTTTCCGATCGAAGAGCGGGACGGCGCCGAGGTGCTGCAGGTCCAGGGGCTGGACGGCGATGGCAGCGTGCGCAGCGTGCGGGTGGCCGCCCCCGGCAGCCCGGCGGCCAATCCGGCCTTCGATGTGACGCCGGCGCGCCTGGTCAGTGCCTTCATCACCGAACATGGGGTGTTCGCACCGGCCGATCTGCACCGGCTCCAAGCAGCGTGCCCGGCCGATTGAAAAAAGGCATATCCAAGCTCGGATTGTTTCGTTGGGCAAGGCCGGCGGCGTCGATAGCATTCGGCCTTCCTCCACCCTCTGAGACCCGCCGGTGCCCCGTTCTGACCATTCCCAGGTTCAACCGCTGTTGCGCCTGCGCGAGCTGAAAAAACAGTTCGGGGCCACGCGGGCCCTGGCCCAGGTCAGCCTGGATCTGGCCGAGGGCGAAATCGTGGCCTTGATGGGCGCCAACGGCGCGGGCAAGACCACCCTGGTGAACATCGTCTCCGGGGCCTTGCAGCCCGACGCCGGCCAGTTGGAGCTGGCGGGGCAGGCCTACCGTCCGGCCTCGCCGCGAGACGCGGCCGCCCTGGGCGTGGTGACGGTGCACCAGTCCACCGAACGGGTGGGGGCGCCCGGGCAGACCGTGGCCGACGTGCTGCTGCTGGACCGCTATGCCAGTGCGCAGTCGGCGTGGTGGCTGTCGCGTCGGTCGGTGCGGCGCGAGGCCGCCGACGTGGCGTCGCAGGCCGGGTTCCATTTCAACCTGGATGCGCTGTTCGGCGACCTCGGCGCCGCAGACCGCCAACTGGTGGCCATCGCACGCGCGGTGGCCAGCCGGGCGCGGGTGCTGATCCTCGATGAGCCCACCGCCAGCCTGTCGCAGGCGGAAGCGGAGCGCCTTTTTGCCGTGCTGAGGTCCCTGCGGGCCCGGGGGCTGGCCATTCTCTACATCTCGCACCGCATCGCCGATCTGCGCGCGCTGGCCGACCGCGTGTTGGTGTTGCGCGGCGGCGTGGTCGCCGGTGAGTTCCAGCGCCCCGTCGATTTCGATGCCGCCATCGGCGCCATGATCGGTCGCGCCCTGACGCAGGCGCGGGTGCAGCCCAGGGTGTCCGATCAGCCCCTGGTCCTCTCGCTGCAGGGCGTGCGCCTGCGCCCCGGGGACCGCCCCTTCGACCTGCAGGTCCATCGCGGCGAGGTGGTGGCCATCACCGGCCCGCTCGGGGCGGGCAAGAGCCGGCTGCTGCGTGCGCTGTTCGGCCTGCAGCCGCTGGCTGTCGGCGAGGTCCGGCTGCTCGGCAAACCCTATCAGGCCGGCTCGCCGGCGCAGGCGATCGAGACCGGTGTCGTGCTCGCGGGCGAGGACCGGCATCGCAGCTCCCTGCTGCCGGCCGGCTGGCCCGGCGCCACCGTGGCGGGCACGGTGTCGCTGCCACATCTGCGGCGCTGGTTTCCCTCGGGCTGGATCCGCCCGGCACAGGAGCGCCGCGTGGCCCGGGACGCCGTGGAGCGTCTGGGCATCCGCTGCAGCGGCCCGCAGGCGCCGATCGAAACCCTGTCCGGCGGCAACCAGCAGAAGGTGGTGCTGGCGCGCTGGCTGGCGCTGCGGCCGCGCGTGCTGATCGTCGATGAGCCGACACGTGGCATCGACGTCGGCGCCAAGGTGGAAGTGCACAATCTCTTGTTCGAGATGGCGCGCGCCGGGATTGCCGTGATCGCCATTTCCTCGGAGCTGCCCGAGGTGATGGCGATCTCGGACCGTATCGTCACCATGCGCGAGGGCCACGTCACGGGCGAGATCAACCGCGATGCCGCCTCGGAAGAAGCGCTGATGACCATGATGACGCTGAGCGCGAAGGCAGCGTAAGCTCGGGAGCCTCAGAGGAGCGGCGATGACCGAAGCAACGCGGGCCCAGCCGGCGGCCCCTCCCAGGATCGATGCCGTGGGGCTCATGGCGCGGTTCGCCCCGCTGATCTTCCTGTTGGCCTTGATGGCAGGCTTCTCGATCGCCCAGCCGCACTTCCTGACGCCCTTGAACCTCTTCAATGTGATGCGCCAGGTCTCGGTCTACGGGCTCCTTGCCATCGGCATGACGTTCGTCATCCTGACCGCCGGCATCGACCTGTCGGTCGGCTCGCTCGTGGCCTTCGCCGGGCTCGTCGCGGCTGCCGTCTCCAAGGGCGGCATCGCCAATCGCTTCACGGTCGGCGAGGGCGAAGCGGCGCTCGGCTACGGCTGGGAACTGGCGGCGCTTGCCGCCATCGGCGTCGGCGTCGTGGGCGGCTTCCTGCAGGGTTTTGCCATCACCCGCCTCAAGGTGCCGCCGTTTGTCGTCACCTTGGGTGGCATGTCGGTCTTTCGCGGCGCGGCGCTGCTCTTTGCCGGCGGCGGGCCGATCAGCGGCTTTGATCCGGATTTCGTCTGGTGGGGCCAGGGCAAGCTGCCGCTGCCCCTGCCGCGAGTCTGGCCGCTCGAGAACCTGGGACAGCTGATCGTCGTCGACGTGCCGGTGCCGGTCATCGTCTTCATTGCCTTTGCGGTGCTCGCCCACATCGTGCTGCGCTCCACACGTTATGGCCGCCAGGTCTATGCGGTCGGCGGCAATCCG